>NZ_JACYVM010000004.1:0-425702 GCF_014842355.1 Sphingomonas sp. CFBP 13706 | reverse complement strand
TCTAGGGCCCATCCCCAACCCCGTCAAACGCAAATTTCACTTTTATGGCAATTTTTGCAGGCTGGCGGCTACAAGGCTCCTAGACCGCCCTATCCCTGGTTTCTGCCCCTCCTGATGGGCCGGGTTGTGCAACTCCTCGGCCCGGTACCGAGGTAGAGACCGCTTCGCCTTATTCGGACGCCAAACGAAAAACAAAAAAGCCGGCGCACGCTAATTGCGTACGCCGGCTTTAACTTCTGCCCATCCGACATCGGCCGGACAGGAATTACTTGCGGAGCGTGAGACCGCCACCGAAGCGCTTGTTGAAGCGGGCGACCTGGCCACCAGTGTCGAGCATGGTGCCACGACCGCCGGTCCACGCCGGGTGCGCGAGCGGATCGATTTCGAGCGTCATCACATCGCCTTCCTTACCCCAGGTCGACCGGGTCTGGTACTTGGTACCATCGGTCATCTGGATCGTGATCATGTGATAGTCGGGATGCGTATCGGCCTTCATCGTATGTCTCCGGTATAAACGGCTGGTTCCGACCAGCCTAAAGCACGGCGGGCCCGTACACACAGCGACGCCGTGATGCAAGCTAGCCCCCCATTTCGGCAATTACGCTTTAGGCGGATCGGCGATCATCGCGGTAAAATTTGCTTCCGCCACCAGCTGACCGTCAACCAGGGCGCGCCCTGCGAATTTACAGACACTTGCGCGCTTCTGCACGAACGTCACGTCAAGCTGAAGCAAAACACCAGGCTCAACCGGCTTGCGAAACTTCGCGCCGTCGATCGCCATGAAATAGACAAGTTTTCCCGAACCCGCGAGACCGAGCGATTCGACCGCCAATATGCCGGCGGCTTGCGCCATCGCCTCGACGATCAGCACGCCGGGCATAATTGGCCGGCCGGGAAAATGCCCCTGAAAGAACTGCTCATTCATCGACACCGCCTTGATGGCGCTGATTGATGTGTCGGGGACGAGATCCACGACACGATCAACCAGCAACATCGGATAGCGGTGCGGCAATGCCGCCATCACCCGGCCGATATCGAGCGGTCCGCTCGATCGACCGGGCGCGGCGTCAGCCACGTCGACGTTCACGTTATCCGTGCTCACCGACGATATTCTCAGCGGCCCTGCAGCGTCGTGCGCGCAGGCGTCGCGCGGGCGGGTGCCGCTGCGGCAGGGGCGGCTGCCCCACCCTGCTGGCCCTGCTGGTTCGGCTGCCAGCCGGCGGGCGGCGTGATGCCAACGGTCGGGACGAGACGGTCGAGCTCGGCCGTGATCGACGCCGTGATATCGGCAGCCGGCTGTGCGAACAATGCGGCATCCGGACGAAGCAGCAGGGTCACGTTCTTGGCGCGGACAGCATTGCTGACCGCATCGCCGAGCTTCGCCTGGATTTGTTCGATGACATATTGCTGGGCGCGCTGTGCCGGCTGGGTCAGACGAGCCAGTTCCTGGTTTGCCGCGGTCTCGCGTGCCTGGATCGCCTGCGCCTGGCTCTGGAGCGACGCCGCATTCGGGGTCGGCGCGCGCTGTGCGGTCTGGAACGCGGTCACGAGCGGCTGGAGTTCGCGGGCGATCGCCTGGCGGCGGGTCTCGGCCTGGTCGAGCTGTGCCTTGTAGGTCGTCTCGATCTGGCCACGCGCGGTGGTCCAGGCCTTGGAGCCTGCGATCGCGCCCTGCGGGTCGGCGACCGCGATACCAGAAACCTGGGCCTGCGCCGGTGCGACGATCGCCGCCGGTGCGAGCACGGCTGCGGCGAGAAGAAGCGTCTTGAACGTCGTCATCAGAACTGTGTCCCTACGTTGAAAGTAATAAGCTTGGGGTCATCACCCGGCTGCGTCAGGATGGCCTTGGCGAGATCGATACGCAGCGGGCCGAACGGCGAATTCCAGTTCACGCCGATACCCACCGACAGACGGGGCCGCGGCGAGTTGCCAAGGAACGTCTCCTTGAACGGCGCGATCGCGCTGGTCGCGATGACATTGGCTTCGGCGCCCGAGCAGGCCCCGCCGAGCGTATCGGAATAGCCCGCCTGACACGTCGTCGCCCGCTGCGCCGTTTCGGTGGCACCGGTCGGCGTGTAGGTGTTGAAATAGAGCTGGCGGCCTGCGCTGTCGAACAGCGGCGTGTTGATCGGCAACACGGTGACATTGCCGGCCGCGTCGACCGACGTTGGGAAAACCGCGGTTGGCAATGGCTTGGTGATGCCGAACAGGCTGCCGATCTGCGCGTAGATGGTCGGGCGAAGCCCCAGTTCGCGCGCGCCAGAGCCCAGCGGAATCTCGATTTCGGCACGAGCCAGATAATAAGCCCGGCCGCCGAGCGCGTCGTCGACGATCTGATTGCGATCGGTCACCACGGTCTGCGTACCATCGGCCGCAGTGACATATTGCTGGCGCAGGACCCGCGGACCGACGCCGCGAATGTCGAAACCACGGAATTGCGGCTCGCCGAGATAGAAGCGGTCGGTGATACGGACGCGATCGACGCCTTCGCCACGGCTCTTCTCAAGCGAGTGGATATAGCCGCCCTCGGCGATGATCGAGCCGATAAAGCCGCTGCCGAGGTTCCAGAACTTCGATCCTTCGGCGCGCGTACGGATATACTTCACGTCGCCGCCCAGACCGGCAAAGTCCTGGCTGAACGAGAAGCGCTGCCCGGCGGTCGGGCGCAAACGGCTGTTCAGCGTATCGTAGATCAGCGAATAGCCGATCGACGACGTCCAGCGATTGCCGAGTGCTTCACAGAGGTAGCGCCCGGCCTTGAGCGGGTCGCAGACGCCGTTGGTGAAATAGGAGGCCTG
Organism: Sphingomonas sp. CFBP 13706; assembly: GCF_014842355.1. Classification (NCBI taxonomy): domain Bacteria; kingdom Pseudomonadati; phylum Pseudomonadota; class Alphaproteobacteria; order Sphingomonadales; family Sphingomonadaceae; genus Sphingomonas; species Sphingomonas sp. CFBP 13706. The sequence goes on along the minus strand of NZ_JACYVM010000004.1, from coordinate 422,904 downwards.
ATCGAGGCCGACCTCGTCATAGGACAGGCCGTAGCGGCCCGACAGCGACCAGAACTCGGTCAGCGGCACACCGGCACGGATCTGGAAACCCGTCGAGACCTGTGAATAGGTCGTCTGGCGATCGTTGCCGACATAGTTGAACGAATTGTAATCACGCCGGAATATGTCGCCGCCGAGCGCGATGTTCTTGTCGAACAGATAGGGCTCGGTGAAGCCAAGCTCGATCGACTTGGAATAGCTCGAATAGTTCACGCCGGCGCGCAGTTCCTGGCCCTTGCCGCGAAAATTGCGCTGCGTGATGTTCGCCTGGATGATGAACCGCTCGAGGCTCGAATAGCCCGCCGACAGCTGCAATTCGCCCGTCGAGCGCTCTTCCAGATTGGTTTCAAGGATGACGCGGTCAGGCGCGGAGCCTGGCGTCTGCTTGATTTCCATCTTGTCCTGGAAATAGCCGAGCGAGTTGATGCGATCCTGCGAGCGCTTCACCTGGAAGCTGTTGAACGCGTCGCCCTCGGCAAGACGGATCTCGCGACGCACGACCTTGTCCTGCGTCTGCGAATTGCCGTTGATCTCGACCCGCTCGACATAGGTGCGCTTGGCTTCGGCGATGTTGAAGTTGATACCCATGGTCAGGGTATCGACGTCCTTCTGGAACTCCGGGTTCACCTCGGTGAACGCATAGCCGAAGAGGCCCGCGGTCTGGCTCAAATTGTCGACCGAATCCTCGACGAGCTTCGCGTTATACCACTCGCCCTTCTTGAGCGGCAGCGTCGAGGCGAGCTTCTTGTTGTCGAAGTCGCGGATCTGGCTGTCGACGGTGACGTCACCGAATTTGTAGCGCTTGCCCTCCTCCACCACGTAGGTGATGATGAAGTCCTTCTTGTCCGGCGTCAGCTCGGCGACCGCGGACGTTACGCGGAAATCGGCATAGCCCTCAGTCAGGTAGAACTGGCGCAGCTTCTGCTGGTCGTAGCTCAGACGATCCTGGTCATAGCTGGTCGCCGAGGACAGGAGGCGGAAAAGCCGTGCCTGCTTGGTCGCCATCTGGCCGCGGATCTTGTCGTCCGAGAACACTTCGTTGCCGAGGATGTTTATCTGGCGGACCTTGGACTTCGGCCCTTCGCTGATCTCGAACACGACATCGACGCGGTTCTGGTCGAGGTTGACCATCTTCGGATCCACGACCGCGGCGAAGCGGCCCTGCCGGCGATAGAGCTCGATGATCCGTGCGATGTCCTGGCGGACCGCGGTGCGCGTGAAGATCTGCCGCGGCGCGAGCTTGATCTCCTTGGTGATCTTGTCCGCCTTGAGCGCCTTGTTGCCCTCGAGGATCACGCGGTTGATGATCGGATTCTCACGAATGCGCAGGACGATATTGCCGTCCTCGACCCCGGCGATCGAGTAATCCGCGAACAGGTCGCTCGCCTGCAGGTCCTTGAGCGCCTGGTCGAGCGTTTCCGCCGTGTACGGGATGCCGACGCGGAGTTTGGTGTAGCTCAACACGGTCTCGGGCTCGATGCGCTGCGAGCCTTCTACACGCAAAGTCTTGATCAGAGTCTGGGATACAGGCGCCGCTACGGGCGTTGTAGGAGCAGATGCAGGGGCAGCCGCCTGTGCACGCGGCGGACCGGATCTTGCCTGAGCCGCAGGCGCGGCGCCCGTAGGCGCCACCTGTGCCCAGACCGGCGCGCCGGACAGCATCGTACCTGCCAGGAGCAGGGCGCCGTTACGCGCCAAAGTGTAACCGTTGATTGCTGTCACCAAACCCACCCCAAGAAACTTGCATACGCAAGGGCGCGCCCGCCCTGCCCTAACCGCGTCAGCCGATCAAGCCGGCCAGATTCTTCCACAACCCGAAATTGCCGAGATCGTTGAAGGTCACGAGAAGCATCAGTGCGAGGATCGCCGCAAGCCCGCCGCGATACGCCCATTCCTGAACGTCGGGACCGACGGGCTTTCGCCGGACTGCCTCTATCGCATAAAATAGCAAATGTCCGCCATCAAGCATCGGCACTGGCAGCAGGTTGATGAACCCCAGATTGATGGACACCAACGCAATCAGAAAGACATAGGCATCGAGGCCGAGCGACATCTGCTCGCCCGAGACCTTGGCGATACTGAGCGGTCCGCCAAGCTCCTTGACGGAGCGACGGCCCGAAATCACCTGGCCCAGCGTCTCGACCATCATCGAGACGATCTCGCCCGTCCGCTTCACCGCGACGGCCGGTGCTTCGAGCAAACCGACGCGAACGACGATGGGTTTGCCACCGGCGATCCCGAGCCGGCCGATCCGATATTCATTCCCGAACCGGTCGCGCTGTAGCTCGGTACCGATCACGACATCGCGCGATACCAGTCGTCCATCACGCAGTACATCAATGCGGGTGCGTTCTCCCGCACGGATGCGGGCATAGCGTGCCATGTCGTCGAAGGTTTCGACCGAACGCCCGCCCAGCGCAGTGACCCGGTCGCCCTGTTGCAGACCGGCGAGTGCCGCCGCACTGCCCGGAACGGTCGCCCCGATCACCGGCGGCATCCGGACGTCGCCATAAGCGAGCGCGAATCCGGCGAGGATGACGATTGCGACGACGAAATTGACCACCGGACCTGCGGCAACGACAATCGCGCGCTGCCAAACCGGTTTCGACTGGAATGTCCGCTGACGTTCGTCGGCAGGCAAGGCGAGCCATTCGGCGGAAGGCTGGCTTGCCGGGGTCATGTCCCCGGCGAATTTCACATAACCGCCAAGCGGCAGCCAGCCGAATTTCCAGCGTGTGCCGCGACGATCGGTAAAGCCCGCGATCTCGCGTCCGAACCCGATCGCAAAGGCGTCGGCCTTGATCCCGAATATCCGTCCAGCAAGATAATGGCCCATCTCGTGAACGAACACGAGCGGTCCGATGACGAGCATAAAGGACAGGATCGTCAACAGGATACCGGGCGTTTCGATCAAACCACGCAATCCTTCACACGCTCGTTCGCAAGGCGCCGCGCGTCGGCGTCGATGGCCAGAACGGCATCGACGCTATCCGGTGCGGCCGGATCGTAGCGTATCAGCGTATCCTCCACGATTGCGGCAATTTCGAGGAAGCGGATCCGGCGGTTGAGAAAGGCTTCGACCGCCACCTCGTTCGCCGCGTTGAGGATCGCCGGGCGCGCCCCGCCCGCGTCCAGTGCTTCGCGTGCCAGCCGCAATGCGGGAAACCGCACCGGATCGGGCGCCGCGAAATCGAGTCGGCCGATGCCCACGAGATCGAGCGGCGCCATCGGCGTCGCCATCCGGTCGGGCCAGGCCAGGGTATGTGCGATCGGCGTGCGCATGTCGGGCGGGCCGAGCTGTGCCAGAACCGAGCCATCGACATAGTCGACCAGGCTGTGAATCACCGACTGCGCATGGATGACGATCTCGATCCGGTCGGGAGCGATCGGGAACAGCCGGGCGGCCTCGATCAGTTCGAGCCCCTTGTTCATCATCGTCGCCGAATCGACCGATATCTTCGCGCCCATCGACCAGTTGGGATGCTTGACAGCCTGTTCGAGCGTCACGCCGCGCATCTTATCGGTCGTCCAGTCGCGAAAGGGCCCGCCGCTGCACGTCAGGATGATCCGCCGCACGCCTTCGGGCCGCGCTGCATCAAAGCATTGGAAAATCGCGTTATGCTCGGAATCCGCCGGGAGCAGGGTCGCCCCGGACCGCGCAGCTGCGCGCAAGATGACGTCGCCCGCGGAGACCAGCGGTTCCTTGTTCGCGATGACGACCGTGCCGCCCTGCTCGATTGCCGACAGGACGGGCTTGAGGCCTGTACAGCCGACGATCGCGCCCATCGTCCAGTCGGCGCCCGATGCGGCGGCCTCGGCGATCGCGTCCGCACCGCCGCCGGCGCGGACACCCGTTCCCGCCAGTGCCGCCTGCAACTCTGGCAGGCACTGCTCGTCGGCAACCACCGCGAATTCGGCGCGGGTCCGGATCGCGGCCGCGGCGAGCCGCGCGACGTCACAATTCGCGGTCAGCGCGACGACGCGAAAACGATCGGGCTCGCGTTCGACGAGATCGAGCGTCGACGTACCGACCGACCCGGTCGCACCGAGAATCGTGACGCTTTTCATGAGTATAAGCTCGGCAACATGATGAGTAACGCCGCGACGGGGGCGACCGGGACGAGCCCATCGAGACGGTCCATCACGCCACCATGCCCGGGCAGCGTATTGCCGCTGTCCTTGACGCCTGCGACGCGCTTCAACCAGCTTTCGTACAGGTCCCCCATCTGCGCCAGCGCCGCGAGAAACGGCGTGGCGAGCGCAAGGTGGAACGGCAGCGCATATTCGACGTGAAGGATCGCCGCGACGATGCCCGCGAGCACCACGCCGCCAATCAGGCCCGACCAGGTCTTGTTCGGGCTGATCACGGGTGCAAGCTTGGGTCCGCCCAATGAGCGTCCGGTGAAGAACGCGCCGATATCGCACGCCCATACCAGCGACAGCGCCCAGAGGGTCAGGAGCACGCCGTCCTCCTGACGCCGGATGATCATCAGCGCGAGCACGGGCAGCCCGCAATAGATGATTCCGAGCGCCAGCGGAGGCTTACGCGTGGTGATAACGACGAAGAACGCCGCCCCGGCAAGCAGGCCCAGCGTGAAGAAATCGTGCACGACGAGGATCAGCGAGGCCGGCGCCATCAGCGCGAGCGGCACGGACAACGCGAACTGCGTCATACGCCTGGTTTTCGCGTCGGCCCCCTGCAGCATCGCCCATTCGGCCATCATGAACAGCGCGGCCACCACGCCCAGCAGCCAGAAGGCGATGCCGCCCAGCGTCAGGGCGATGCTCGCGACGACGATCATGCCGACACTGGCGATCATCCGGAGCTTGAGGTTGGATGGTGTGCGAAGCGCCTGATCGGGGGCCCGTTCGGGATCGGTAAGCGTCACAGCCCACCGTAGCGGCGTTGCCGCACGCCAAAGGCCGCAACGGCCTCGGCGAGCGCATCGCCGTCGAAATCGGGCCAGAGCGTGTCGACGAACAGCAGCTCGGCATAAGCCGCCTGCCACAACAGGAAATTCGACAGGCGTTGTTCGCCCGAGGTGCGGATCATCAGGTCGAGCGGGGGAAGATCGCGCGTGTCGAGTTCGCCCTCGACCATCGCCGCGTCGATGCTCGCCGGATCGAGCACCCCGTCGCGCGCGCGTTCCGCCAGGCGGCGGGCGGCGAGCACGAGTTCGGCATGGGCGCCATAGTTGAGTGCGATCGCGAGCAGCGGACCGGTATTGGCCGCGGTCCGCGCGATCGCATCATCGACCATCGCGACCAGATCGGGCGAAAAGGCATGATAGTCGCCGATGACGCGCAAACGGACATTCTCGCGCGTCAGCTCGTCGAGATCGCTGCGGATGAAATGCCGCAGCAACCCCATGAGATCGCTGACTTCCTCTGCAGGACGGCGCCAGTTTTCGGATGAGAACGCATAGAGCGTCAGCGCCTCGATCCCCATCGCGCGCGCCGCGCGGGTGACGTTTCGCACCGCATCGACGCCCGCCTTGTGGCCGGCAAAGCGGGGGAGGAAGCGCTTCTTCGCCCACCGCCCATTCCCGTCCATGATGATCGCGACATGACGCGGCACCGCGCCGCCCCCAGGAACGGCGACGAGCGACGCAGCCTGGGAGGCTCCGGCCGAAGCAGCGCCAAGCGGCCTCACTTGCCCAGGATTTCCTTTTCCTTGGCGCCCGCGGTCGCGTCGAGATCGGCGATCGTGCTGTCGGTGAGTTTCTGCACCTCGACTTCGTGACGCTTGCGCTCGTCCTCGCCGAACACGCCCTTCTTCTCGTCAACCTTCAGCGAATCCATCCCGTCGCGGCGGACGTTACGGACTGCAATGCGGGCCTTTTCAGCATATTGGCCGGCGAGCTTGGCGAGCTCCTTGCGACGCTCCTCGGTCAGATCGGGAATCGGCAGACGCAGCGTCTGACCGTCGACGATCGGGTTGAGACCCAGCCCAGCTGAGCGGATCGCCTTGTCGGTCGGGCCGACATTCGACTTGTCCCAGACCTGCACCGACAGCATCCGCGGCTCAGGCGCCGACACGGTCGCGACCTGGTTGAGCGGCATCGACGAGCCGTAGACCGTGACCATCACCGGATCGAGCAGCGCGGTCGACGCGCGGCCGGTGCGAAGCCCGGCCAGATCATGCTTCAGCGCTTCGACGGCACCCGCCATGCGGCGTTCCAGGTCGCTCTTGTCATACGCTGCCATCTTAACTCTCCTGCTCGTTCTGGACGATCGTCGACACGCCATCACCCGCAAGGACCGCGGCAAGATTGCCGGGTTCGCGGATGTTGAAGACGACGATCGGGATATCATTGTCACGGCACAAAGCGATCGCGCTCGCGTCCATGACCTTGAGGTCCTCGGACAGCACCGTGCTGTACGAGATCGTCTCGTAGCGCGTTGCGTCCGGGTCCTTTTTCGGATCGGCGCTGTAGACGCCGTCGACCGACGTGCCCTTGAACAGCGCGTCGCACTTCATCTCGGCAGCACGCAGCGCGGCGCCCGAATCGGTGGTGAAATAGGGGCTGCCGACACCGGCGGCGAAGATCACGACGCGGCCCTTTTCAAGGTGCCGTTCGGCGCGACGCCGGATGAAAGGTTCGCAGACGCTCGCCATCGGGATCGCCGACTGGACGCGCGTGTCGATGCCGATCTGCTCGAGCGCGTTCTGCACAGCGAGCGCGTTCATCACGGTCGCGAGCATGCCCATATAATCGGCGGTCGCGCGCTCGAAGCCCTTGGCGGCGGCGGCGAGGCCACGGAAGATGTTGCCACCCCCGACGACGATGCAGATCTCATAGCCCTTGGCGCGGACGTCGGCGATCTCGCCGGCGACACGTGCGGTGACGGTGGGATCGATCGAAAGACCGGCGGGTCCCATCAGGACTTCGCCCGACAGTTTGAGCAAAATGCGTTTGAAGCGCGGAGGCGTCATAAATCTCGAATTGTGATTGGCGGGGCGGCGCGGACCTTAGGCGGCGAGGCCGGGGATGTGAAGCGCTGCGACGTGCCTGTGTGGACTCTGAGCGGTCAGGAGACGGAAAATCGTCGACCGCAGGAGGGCGCGCGAGGGGAAATGCCGTCATTTTCGCGGAGATGGAGGCCCGGAAGGGGGTGGCGTCGCGAGCGAACACCGACCGCGAAGGGTCTGGATCCCCGCCTGCGCGGGGATGACGGAGTAGTACGCGGCTACTCCGTGATCCTTCTCCCCTTTGGGAGACGGTGGACCAGCGGGGACGGATGAGGGGCGCGAGGTTCGAGACCTCGCCACTACCCTCACCCTTCCGACGGCCGAGTGGCCGTGGGCCCCTTCCCTCTCCCCGGACGGGAGAGGGAGGGCGTTGTTACGCCTGCGGAACGCCCGAGGCGGCAGCGACTTCGGCGGCGAAGTCGGACTGTTCCTTCTCGATGCCTTCACCGAGCTGGAAGCGGACATAGTCCACCAGCTTGATCTCGGCGCCCGCGTCCTTGCCGGCCTTGGCGACGACGTCGGAGATCTTGGTCTTGCCGTCCATCACGAACAGCTGGCTGACCAGAGCATGCTCCTTGCGGTACTTGGCGATGCCGCCTTCGACCATCTTGGCAATGATATCAGCAGGCTTGCCCGATTCGGCGGCCTTCTCGGTCGCGATCGCGCGCTCACGCTCGATCTCGGCTTCGTCGAGATCGGCTTCGTTCAGCGCCTTCGGGAAAGCGGCGGCGATGTGCATCGCGAGCTGCTTGCCGAGCGTCTGGAGCACTTCGTCCGACGCCTCCGACTCGAGCGCGACGAGCACGCCGATCTTGCCGAGGCCCGGCGATGCCGCGTTGTGGATGTACGGAACGACCGCACCCTTGCTGACTTCGAGCGTGCGCGAACGGCGCAGCGACTGGTTCTCGCCGATCGTCGCGACGTTGTTCGTCAGGACTTCCTCGACGGTCTTGCCCGATGGCATCGCCTGCGTCTTGAGCGAGTCGATGTCGCCACCGGTGGCGAGCGCGATCTGCGTCACGTCACGGACAAACGACTGGAACTGATCGTTCTTTGCGACGAAGTCGGTTTCCGAGTTGACCTCGACCGCAGCACCCTTGGTGCCCGAAACGGCGACGCCGACCAGACCCTCGGCCGCGGTGCGGCTGGACTTCTTGGCGGCGGCGGCGAGACCCTTGGTCCGCAGCCAGTCCATCGCCTGCTCCATGTCGCCGGCGTTCTCGCTGAGCGCCTTCTTGCAGTCCATCATGCCCGCGCCGCTCTTTTCGCGCAGATCCTTGACCATTGCTGCCGTGATATCAGCCATGTCCGTAAATCCTCTTTAGTCTGAATGTAGTTGCGGGCGAGGTAAGGCCAGATGCCCTACCCCGCCCGCATGACGGTTCGGCGACGACGCTTATGCGTCGATCTGGCGCTCACCCTCGGCCGCGAACTCTGCGGCGGTCTCGGCATTCGCCGCGACCTGCGTCGTGTCGGCGGTCGGCTCGACGGTCGGCTCGGCGATCGCCTCTTCCTTCGGCGGCTCGACCATCGCGCCGATGTCGGCACCGGTCCGGCGCTGCTGCTCCTGGCCACCACGAGTCGCTGCGATTGCAATGGCTTCGCAGTAGAGGCGGATGGCGCGGGCGGCGTCGTCGTTCGCGGGCACCGGGAAGGCGATGCCGTCCGGCGAGACGTTCGAATCGAGGATCGCGACGACGGGAATACCCAGCGTGTTGGCTTCCTTGATCGCCAGCTCTTCCTTGTTCGCGTCGATCACGAACATCACGTCGGGAATGCCGCCCATGTCGCGGATGCCGCCGAGCGAAAGCTCGAGCTTGTCCTTCTCGCGGGTGAGCTGGAGCACTTCCTTCTTGGTCAGGCCGACGGTGTCACCCGACAGCATTTCCTCGAGCGTCTTCAGACGCTTGATCGAACCCGAAATGGTCTTCCAGTTGGTGAGCATGCCGCCCAGCCAGCGATGGTTGACGAAGTGCTGGCCTGCGCGACGTGCGGCGTCGGCGACGGGCTCCTGCGCCTGGCGCTTGGTGCCGACGAACAGGACCTTGCCACCACCGGCGACGGCCGACGAGACGAATTCGAGCGCGCGCGCGAAGAGCGGCACGGTCTGCGAGAGGTCGAGGATGTGGACGCCGTTGCGGTCACCGAAGATGTAAGGCTTCATCTTGGGGTTCCAGCGATGCGTCTGGTGACCAAAATGTGCGCCCGTTTCAATGAGCTGCTGCATCGAGACGACTGGTGCCGCCATAGGATATGTCCTTCCGGTTGTGCCTCTGGGAAGCGGATGACGTGCCGGCCGAATGACCGAAACGCACCGGGCTATGATGCCTCCCATGCGGGGTTAGAGGCGCGGCCCTTAGCCGGGGATCGCGCCAAATGCAACGGCTTACCGCCGACTTGACAAAAGAACGCAATAAGAACATAACGGGGCCAGAACAGAACAGAGGTTCGACTCGGCGCAGAATCACCCCGGAACGGCGGTGATCCAAATGCGACGAACGGAACGATGTTTTCGACCGGGTGTTGCGAACCTTAACACAATGTTCGCATTTGCAGGGAAGGCGAGCGGGAAGATGAGCGGGATGATGATAGTGAGCTTCATGGTGTTCTCGGGGTCGTTCGCAGTCGCGACCGCGGTGATCCTGACGTCGATCGCACCGCAATGGTCGCGCATCGTCAGTCTGGCATCGGGCAATGTCGAGCCGGCCTTCGCCCCGCTGCAGACGCTCGCGCGCGCCGAGCGCCGGATCGCGGTCCGCCGCTGGTCTTCGACCGGCATGCCGCAGCCGTCGCAGCGTTGGAATGCCGCCGCCTAAAGTTTGGTGGTTTGACCTGGGTGCCTGATCAACAGGCGCCTTACTGATCCGCTGGCGTGGCCGGCTTGTGGATTACACGGGGTCCGCCGGGGGATCGCCCGCCCCGGGTCAGCAGTCCTGGGGCTCGATCGGCCGGATCAAAGACCCGGCTTGGCGGACGTTTCGCCGCTACGAACGCCGGCGCGCTGGCGGCGGACCTTGGCATAGCTGGCGATGCTGAACGGCATCGACACGATATAGAGAAGGCAGATGAGGCTGAGCGTGTGCCACGGGGCGCTGACGAGCGCGGCACCGAGCAGGACGACGAGCGCGATCGCCTCGAACCGGACGTTGCGACGCAGCTTGAGCGAACTCCACGACCAGGTCGCGATGCTCGACACCATCAGCAGCGCGACGAACGCGATCCAGGGTGCGACGATATAGGGCGAGGCAAAGCGCGGTTCGTCGGTCCAGAACCAGAAGAACATCGGCATGAGCGCGAGCCCTGCGCCGGCGGGCGCGGGAACACCGGTCAGGAAGCCCGCGGATTTGTGCGGCTGATGGCTCTCATCGATCTTGGCGTTGAAGCGCGCGAGGCGGAGCGCGCAGAACACGGCGAAGATCAGCGCGCAGATCCACCCCATCCGCGGCAGCGCGGCGAGCGACCAGAGATAGACGATCAGTGCAGGGGCGACCCCGAAGGAGATCGCATCGGAGAGCGAATCGAGTTCCGCACCGAACCGGCTCTCGCCGTGGAGCATGCGCGCGATCCGGCCGTCGAGCCCGTCGAGCACGCCCGCGACCATGATCATCGCGACCGCGCTTTCCCATTGGCCGCCGATCGCGAACCGGACGCCGCTGAGCCCCGAGCACAGGGCGAGCGCGGTGACCGCGTTGGGTGCCACCGCGCGGAGCGGCAGGCCGCGGCGCGGCCGGCGCGCCCGTATCGCGCGGCCCGCCGCCTGCGACTCGTCGGCGCGGCTGGCGGATCCGTAAGACGTCCCGTCCCGATCGTTCACCGAACCCTCATTCAAACGACCATCATGCTCTGGTCGATCATTCGAAGGACCATCGATCGAAGGACCATCGATCACTGGGCAATGCCGCCAACGGGCACGCCGCCGACACGGCCGAGCACGGTCTCGCCAGCGATGCTGCGCTGGCCGAGACAGACCTGGGGGACGACATGATCGGGGAGATAGACATCGACGCGGCTGCCGAATCGGATGAGCCCGATCCGCTGGCCGACCGCGACCATGTCGCCCGCCTTGACGAAGCCCAGGATGCGGCGCGCGACGAGCCCGGCGATCTGGGTGAAGCCGATCCGCATGCCGTTGCGATCCTCGACGACGAAATGCTGGCGCTCGTTTTCCTCGGACGCCTTGTCGAGATCGGCGTTGAGGAACTTGCCCGAGATATAGACGACCTGGCGGATCGTGCCCGCGATCGGCGTGCGGTTGATGTGCACGTCGAACACCGACATGAAGATCGACACGCGCACCAGCGGCGCGTCGCCCAGACCATTCTCGCCGGCGAGTTCGCGCGGGATAGGGACGCGCTGGATCATCGTGATCAGCCCGTCGGCGGGGGCGACGATCAGCCCCTCGCCCTGCGGCGTGGTGCGGACGGGGTCGCGGAAGAAGGTCGCGACCCAGATCACGACGCCGACCATCGGCCAGAACAGCACATGGCTGAGCATCGTCAGCAGCAATGTGATGCCGGTCGCGATGGCGACGTATTTATAGCCTTCCGGATGGACTGCGGGAAATCGCCATTTGACCGTGGAGGTCGTGACGGGCGGCTTGTCGAGCGATGCCATAGCGTGCGGGTCTATCCGTGCCGGACGCGCGATACAACGATGAACAGCCTTTTCGCGACAGGACCGGGGGTTGCGCGAGGTTGCTCGAGGTTGCCTCGGGCGACATTTGGTCGTCGATCGGCGCGCGCCCGACGGTTGATCGGCGGGGCCGGCTCCCCTAGACGCTCCCCCAACCCCCTCCCCCGAAGGACGATATATGGCGAAGATCAAGGTTAAGAATCCGATCGTGGAGATCGACGGCGACGAGATGACCCGGATCATCTGGGAATGGATCCGCGAGCGCCTGATCAAGCCGTATCTCGACATCCAGCTCGATTATTACGATCTCGGCGTCGAGCATCGCGACGCGACCGACGACCAGGTGACGATCGACAGCGCGCTCGCCACGCAGAAGCACGGCGTCGCGGTCAAGTGCGCGACGATCACGCCCGACGAGCAGCGCGTGACCGAATTCGGCCTGAAGAAGATGTGGAAGTCGCCCAACGGCACGATCCGCAACATCCTGGGCGGGACGATCTTCCGCGAGCCGATCGTGATCAAGAACGTCCCCCGCCTGATCCCGGGCTGGACCCACCCGATCGTCGTCGGCCGCCATGCGTTCGGCGATCAGTATCGCGCGACCGATTTCCTCGTCCCCGGCCCCGGCAAGCTGCGCCTGGTGTTCGAAGGCGATGACGGCGCGACGATCGACCGCGAAGTGTTCCAGTTCCCGTCGGCGGGCGTCGCAATGGCGATGTACAATCTCGACGACTCGATCCGCGACTTCGCGCGTGCGTCGATGCATTACGGCCTGAACCTGAAATGGCCGGTGTACCTGTCGACCAAGAACACGATCCTGAAGGCCTATGACGGCCGCTTCAAGGACCTCTTCGCAGAGGTTTTCGAGAGCGAATTCAAGGACAAGTTCAAGGAAGCGGGCATCGTCTACGAGCATCGCCTGATCGACGACATGGTCGCATCGGCGCTGAAGTGGAACGGCGAGTTCGTGTGGGCGTGCAAGAACTATGACGGCGACGTCCAGTCGGACCAGGTCGCGCAGGGCTTCGGCTCGCTGGGCCTCATGACCTCGATCCTGCTGACCCCGGACGGCAAGACCGTCGAGGCCGAGGCCGCGCACGGCACGGTCACGCGTCACTTCCGCATGCACGAGCAGGGCAAGGCGACCTCGACCAACCCGATCGCGTCGATCTTCGCCTGGACCGGTGGCCTCAAGTATCGCGGCAAGTTTGACGACACGCCCGACGTGACGAAGTTCGCCGAGACGCTCGAGCGCGTCTGCGTCCAGACGGTCGAGAACGGCCACATGACCAAGGATCTCGCGATCCTGATCGGGCCGGACCAGCCCTGGATGACGACCGAGCAGTTCTTCGAGCAGGTCCGCTCGAACCTCGAAGCCGAAATGGCCAACTGGGCCTGACGGACGGCCCCTCCCGGAAACGGGAGGGGCCTTTTTTTTGGGTGCGGGGTCTCGGCTTTTCGCTGCTTCGGTCTGCGCCAGTCCCCCCCTGCCACCGCGCGCGCGGCTCCGTCATCCTGACGAAAGTCAGGACCCAGGGTTACGGACCGTGCGCTGCTTGGCTCTGGATCCTGACTTTCGTCAGGATGACGATTGGGGGTAGGGCGTGGGTAGCTGCTGACGGGCGCTGCCGGGCTTTGCACAGCTTTGGTCCGCGCTGGTCAATCGCTTCCCGCTCCGCGGCCCTGCCCCTGCACCCCGCCCCGCCGTCATCCTGACGAAAGTCAGGATCCAGGGTTACGGGCGGTGCGCTGCTTGGCTCTGGGTCCTGACTTTCGTCAGGATGACGAGTGGAGGTGGTGTCGGTGTTCCATACCCGGCATTGCTCGGCTGGGCCCGCCTCGACCTAACCCAGCCCGGCTCGCCCCCCCCCCACGCCCGCCGCTCTCAGGAACGCGAACCGCGCGGGCGGTGGGGCGATATTATTCCCTGACGAATCGGGGAGGCGTCGCCTAAGGTCGGGGGATGGCATTACGGCTCGACAATCAGGGTTTCAGCGACACACTCGTCATTCTCGGGGCGGCGGGGCTGGTGATTCCGGCGTTTGCGCGGTTCAGGGTCAGTCCGGTGATCGGGTTCATCCTGGTCGGGCTGCTGGTCGGGCCGGCGGGGCTGGGTTCGCTTACCGGGGCGGTGCCGTGGCTTTATTACCTGACGATCTCCAACCCCGAGGCGATCGAGCCGTTCGCCGAGTTCGGGATCATCCTGCTGCTGTTCTCGATCGGGCTCGAGCTGTCGTTCCGACGGCTCTGGTCGATGAAGCGGCTGGTGTTCGGGACCGGGGCGGCCGAGCTGATCGGGTCGGCGATGATCATCGCGGTCGCGCTGCATTTCATCGGCCAAGGCTGGGCGGGCGCGATCGGGCTGGGCTTTGCGCTGGCGCTGTCGTCGACCGCGCTGGTGCTGCCGCTGGTCGGGACGACCGGCGCGGTCGGGCGCGGGGCGTTTGCGATGCTGCTGTTCGAGGATCTGGCACTGGTGCCGCTGATCTTCGTGCTGGGCGCCCTCGCCCCGACCGCGACCGCGGACGGGTGGAGCAATCTGGCAGGCGTGGCGCTGCGCGGCGCGGCCACGGTCGTTGCGATGTATGTCGGCGGGCGGCTGATCCTGCCGCGGCTGTTCGGGCAGGCGGCGCGGACCAAGAGCCCCGAACTGTTCCTGGCGGCGTCGCTGCTGGTGGTGATCGTGGCGAGCGTGGCGACGACCGCGGCGGGGCTGTCGCCGATCGTCGGCGCGCTGCTCGCCGGGCTGCTGATCGCGGAAACCGAATATCACAGCGAGGTCGAGGTGATCACCGCGCCGTTCAAGGGGCTGGCGCTGGGCGTGTTCCTGATCACGGTGGGGATGAGCCTCGACCTGCGGCTGATCGCGCAGAACTGGCCGTCGCTTCTGCTCGCGGTGACGGGGGTGGTGGCGACCAAGGCGGTCGTGACGTTCCTGTTCCTGCGCGTCGCCAATTCGCGGCGCGGGGTGGCGGCGGAGACCGGGCTGCTGATGGGGAGCCCGTCCGAGACGACGCTGATTGTGCTGGCGACCGCGGCGCAGGCGCAGCTGATTTTGCCATCGACCGCGAGCTTCTGGCAGACGGTGACCGCGATCGGACTGACGATCACGCCGCTGCTCGCCAAGCTCGGGCGCACCGTGTCGCGTCAGCTGGAAAGCCGGTCGACCGCGGATGCGGGCGACGTCGAGATCGACGAGGAGGGTCCGGGGACGGTGGTGATCGGCTTCGGCCGGGTCGGGCGGATGGTCGCGGACATGCTCGCGGTGCACGGCCAGCGCTATGTCGCGGTCGAGGCGGATATCGATTCGGTCGAGGCCGCGCGGGCGCAGGGGCATCCGGTGCTGTTCGGCGACGTCGCGCGGCTCGAGCTGGTCGACCGGCTGAAGCTGGATACCGCCAAGGCGCTGATCCTGACGATGGACGACCCGGTGCTGACGGTGCGGCTGGCGCGGCGGGTGCGGCTGCTGGCGCCCAATTTGCCGATCGTCGCGCGCGCGCGCGATACCGCGCATGCCGCCGAGCTGTACCGCGCCGGGGTGACCGACGCGGTGCCGGAGACGCTGGAAAGCTCGCTGCAGCTGGCGGAGGCGGTGCTGGTCGACCTGGGCGTCGCGATGGGGCCGGTGATCGCGTCGATCCACGAGAAGCGCGACGAACTGCGGCAGGAGATCAAGGCGGCGGCGGACATGCTGGTCGAGCCGCGGGTCCGCAAGGCCAAGCGGACGCCGCGGAAGGTTTAAGGGGCGTCAGGCGTCGGTGAGGGTGAAGGCCCTGAACCGTTCGCGCAGTGCGGTTTTCAGGAGTTTGCCCGTTGCGGTGTGGGGCAGTTCGTCGACGAAGACGATCGCGTCGGGGAGCCACCATTTGGCGACGTGCCGGGCCAGGTGATCGCGGATCGCGGTGTCGGTGACGGTGCTGCCGGGTTTGCGGACGACGATCAGCAATGGCCTCTCATCCCATTTGGGATGGTGGATGCCGATCGCCGCGGCCTCCGCGACGCCGGGGCAGCCGATCGCGGCATTTTCGAGATCGACCGAGCTGATCCATTCGCCGCCCGACTTGATGACGTCCTTCGACCGGTCGGTGATCTGCATCGTGCCGTCGGTGTGGAGCATCGCGACGTCGCCGGTGTCGAACCAGCCCTCCGCATCGACCGCGTCGCTGTCCGCGCCGAAATAGCGCTGCACCACCCAGGGCCCGCGGACCTGGAGCGAGCCGGCGATCGAGCCGTCGCGCGGCAGCACCTGCCCCTGATCGTCGACGATGCGCAGTTCGATGCCGAAGGGGACGCTGCCCTGTTTGGTGACGAGATCGAGCTTTTCGTCATGCGTCATCATGTCCCAGTGCGGCGGCGCGAAGCCCGCGGTGCCGATCGGCGAGGTCTCGGTCATGCCCCAGAGATGCTTGACGGACGCGCCCATGGTCATGATCCGGTCGATCATCGCGCGCGGTGCCGCGGCGCCGCCGATCGTCACCAGCTTCAGATGCTCGGGCGCCTCGCCAGTCGCGTCGATATGTCCGAACAGCGCGAGCCAGACGGTCGGCACGCCCGCCGAATGCGTCACATGCTCCTGGTTCATCAGCCGGCACAGCACGCCCGGATCGTTGATCGCCGAATAGACCACCTTCGCCCCCGACAGCGCGCAGGCGAAGGGCAGCCCCCAGGCGGCGGCGTGGAACATCGGCACGACCGGCAGCACGACCGCGCTGGGGGACAGATCGAACACCCAGGGCGCGACCTCCGCCATCGCGTGGATCAGCGTCGATCGGTGCGTGTAGAGCACCCCCTTCGGATTGCCGGTGGTGCCGCTGGTATAGCAGAGCATGCACGGATCGCGCTCCGGCCCCTCGACCCAGGCATAGTCGCCATCCTGCTCGTCGAGCAGCGCGCGAAAGCCGTCGGGGCCGAGATCGTCGAAACAGACATAGTGGCGCACGCTCGACCATTGGCCGCGCAGCCGGTCGACGATCGGCTGGAAGGCCTTGTCGTAGAGCATCACGCGGTCTTCGGCGTGGTTGGCGATATAGACGAGCTGTTCGTCGAACAGCCGCGGGTTGATCGTGTGGATCACCCCGCCCATCCCGATCGTGCCGTACCAGGCGATCAGGTGGTGTGCGTGGTTCATCGCAAGCGTCGCGACGCGGTCACCCGGACGGACACCAAGCTTCTCAAGTGCTTGCGCGAGTTTCTTCGCGTCACGTGCGATGCCGGACCAGTCGGTGCGGGTCTCGCGGCCGTCGGCCCAGTAGCTGACGATCTCGCGGCGGCCATGTTCGCGCGCGGCATGGTCGATCAGCCGGGGGACGCGAAGCTCGAAGTCCTGCATTCCACCCAGCATCGTCGCTCTCCCAAGCTGTTATCCGACGAGAGCCAGCCGCGTTTCCGAGGTCTTGAGCTCCACCTTTGTCACACCGTGCAACGACTCGATGTGCTCTGCAAGCTCGCCGTCGAGCAGGAAATCGCGGCCGAGCAGGATGCTGACCTCGCCGTCGGGGAGCATCGCGCGGACCCGCACCTCGCCGCGCGCGCCACGGTGATCGGCGAGCAAAGACGCGAGCCCGGCGAAGGCGGCCATGTCCGAGATCGTCACGACGACCTGGAAGCGCGCGATGTTGGCGAGCCCCTCGAACGGCTGGATCCGCTTGATGCTGACGCGCGGCGTGTCCTCGCCGGGCTTGCGGTCGAGCTCGACGGTGATGAGGCCGCAGCCGCCGGCCTTGGCGGCGTCCTCCAGATCCTTCGAGACCTGATCGTCGAAGCACGTCGCCATGAACTGGCCGCTGGCGTCCGAGCATTGCGCCATCATGAAGCGCTTGCCGCGCGCGGAGGTGCGGTAGCGCGCATCCTCGACCAGCACCGCCATCGTCGCGCCGGCGCGGCTGCCGTCGTCGGGAATGTTGAGCTCCGACAAGGCGGTATAGGCGCGCGCGCCGTGGCTGTTGGCGATGTGGCGGTGGCGGTCGACCGGGTGCGCGGAGAAGTAGAAGCCGAACGCCTCCTTCTCCTGATCCATCCGCTGGCTGAGCGTCCAGCGGACCGAGGGCGGCAGCTTGATCGCGTCGCCCGCGGGTTCCGCATCGCCGAACAGACCGCCCTGCCCGCTGGTCTTGGCGGCGTGGGTGCGGGCGGCGATCGCGAGGATCGTCTCGGCAGTGGCGTGGATCCCGGCGCGGTTGGGCTCGAAGGCGTCGAACGCGCCCGCGGCGGCGAGCGTCTCGAGCTGGCGCTTGTTGAGCAGGCGCGGGTCGACGCGCTTGGCGAGATCGTCGAGCCCGGCAAACGGGCCGTTCTGGACGCGCTCGACGATGAGCTTCTCCATCGCGCCTTCGCCGACCGACTTGAGCGCGCCGAGCGCGTAGCGGACCGCGGGTTCGCCGTCCTTCACCTCGACGTCGAACTCGGCCTGGCTGGCGTTGATGCAGGGCGGCAGCGTGGCGATGCCTAGGCGGCGCATGTCGTCGGTGAAGATCGCGAGCTTATCGGTCTGGTGCAGATCGTAGCACATCGAGGCGGCGAAGAATTCGTGCGGGTGATGCGCCTTCAGCCACGCGGTCTGGTAGGCGAGCAGCGCATAGGCGGCGGCGTGGCTCTTGTTGAAGCCGTAGCCCGCAAACTTGTCGATCAAGTCGAACAGCTCGTTGGCCTTGGCCTTGGGGATATTGTTCACCTTGGCGCAGCCTTCGACGAAGATCGCGCGCTGCGCGTCCATCTCGGCCTTGATCTTCTTGCCCATCGCGCGGCGCAGCAGATCGGCGCCGCCGAGCGAGAAGCCCGCGAGGATCTGCGCGGCCTGCATGACCTGTTCCTGGTAGACGAAGATCCCGTAGGTCTCCGACAGGATCGATTCGAGCGCGGGGTGCGGATATTCGATCGTCTCGGTGCCGTTCTTACGCCTGCCGAACGACGGGATATTGTCCATCGGGCCCGGTCGGTAGAGCGAGACGAGCGCGATGATGTCGCCGAAGTTCGACGGGCGGACCGCGGACAGCGTGCGGCGCATGCCCTCCGATTCGAGCTGGAACACGCCGACCGTGTCGCCCTTCTGGAGCAGCGCGTAGACGCCGGCATCGTCCCATTCGAGCGCGTCGAGATCGACCTTTATCCCGCGCTTGGCGAGCAATTGCACGCCCTTCTGGAGCACCGAGAGCGTCTTGAGGCCGAGAAAGTCGAACTTCACGAGGCCCGCACCCTCGACATATTTCATGTCGAACTGCGTGACGGGCATGTCCGAGCGCGGATCGCGGTAGAGGGGGACGAGCTGTGCGAGCGGGCGGTCGCCGATCACCACGCCGGCGGCGTGCGTCGACGAGTGGCGCGGCAGGCCCTCCAGCTTCATCGCCAGATCGAGCAGCTTTCGCACGCCATTGTCGTTGGCATATTCCTTGGCGAGCTCGCCGACGCCGTTCAGCGCGCGCTCGAGCGTCCAGGGATCGGTCGGGTGGTTGGGGACGAGCTTTGCCAGCCGGTCGATCTGGCCATAGCTCATCTGGAGCACGCGGCCGGTGTCCTTCAGCACCGCGCGCGCCTTCAGCTTTCCGAAGGTGATGATCTGCGCGACCTGATCGCGGCCGTATTTCTCCTGGACGTAGCGGATCACCTCGCCGCGGCGGGTTTCGCAGAAGTCGATGTCGAAATCGGGCATCGACACGCGTTCCGGGTTCAGGAAGCGCTCGAACAGGAGTCCCAGCTTGATCGGATCGAGATCGGTGATCGTCAGCGCCCAGGCGACGACCGAGCCTGCGCCCGAGCCACGGCCGGGACCAACCGGAATGTCGTGGTCCTTCGCCCATTTGATGAAGTCGGCGACGATCAGGAAATAGCCGGGAAAGCCCATCTGGACGATGACGTCGACCTCGAAGGCGAGGCGCGCACGATAGACGTCGCGCCAGCCGTCCTCGGCCTCTCCGTGCAGCTCGGTGATGCGCGCGAGACGCTTTTCGAGCCCGGCCTCGGCATCGTCGCGGAGCAGCTTGGCCTCGCCCTCGATATCGCCGGCGAGGCTGGGGAGGATCGGCTTGCGATAGGGCGCCATGACCGCGCAGCGCTGGGCTACGACGAGCGTGTTGGCGATCGCCTCGGGCAGGTCGGCGAACATCTCGTGCATCACCAGCGCGGGCTTCATCCACGCTTCGGGGCAACTGCGGATGCGGTCCTCGGTCTCGACATAGGTCGAATGCGCGATGCAGAGCATGGCGTCGTGCGCGTCGCCGAACGCGCTCTCGGTGAAGCAGCACGGGTTGGTCGCGACCAGCGGCAGGTTGCGGTCGTAGGCGATGTCGATCAGCGCGTCCTCGGCGGCGATCTCGGTCGCGTCGCCGCGGCGTGAGAGCTCGATGTAGAGGCGGTCGCCGAACAGGTGCTGGAGGCGATCGAGATAGGCGCGGGCGCGGTCGGGCTGGCCCTCCGCGAACAGCCGGGCGAGACCGCCCTCGCCGCCCGCGGTCAGCGCGATCAGCCCGTCGGCATGGCGTTCGAGCGCGGCGAAATCGACATGCGCGGGCATCTCGATCGGGCGGTCGAGATGCGCCATCGAGACGAGCGCGCAGAGATTGTCATAGCCCTTCGCGTTCTGCGCATAGAGCGCGATCCAGTCGAACGGGGTGGCGATGCCGTCGGGCATGTCGGGGCGGCTGAGGCCGAGCATCACGCCGATGACCGGCTGGACGCCATCCTTCTTGGCGGCGTCCGAATAGGCCATCGCGGCGTAGAGCCCGTTGCGGTCGGTCAGCGCGGCGGCGGGGAAGCCGAGCGCGCGCGCCTGCTTGGCGATCGCCTTGGGATCGATCGCGCCGTCGAGCATGGTGTAGCAGGAAAAGACGCGGAGCGGGACGTAACCGGAATGCATGGGTGAGAGGTAGGCGTTGCGGCGTGATTCGACCAGACGCGATGGCGTGGGGTGCGGGGTGGGACGCGATGAGTTGAGTCTGTGTGTGTGGGTTTTTGGTTCGAGGCTGTTCTCCCGCGAAGGCGGGAGGCCAGTCTGGGCCCCCGCCTTCGCGGGGGAACAGTCTTTTGGTGCGGGTGCTGCCCAAAACTACCACCCCGGCGGAGGCCGGGGCCCAGTTGGGGGACGTTGCTGACTGAGGTCTGCGCTGCGTTACTGTGGCCTTTCCAACTGGGCCCCGGCCTTCGCCGGGGTGGTCCGGAAGGGGGCGGGAGTCCGGGCTGGGTCCCTGCCTTTGCGGGGGATCAGTCTTTTGGTGCGGGTGCTGCCCAAAACTACCACCCCGGCGGAGGCCGGGGCCCAGTTGGGGGACGTTGCTGACTGAGGTCTGCGCTTCGTTACTGTGGCCTTTCCAACTGGGCCCCGGCCTTCGCCGGGGTGGTAGGAAAGGAGGTGGGAGTCCGGGCGGGGTCCCTGCCTTTGCGGGGGGAACAGTCTTGTGGTGCGGGTGCTGCCCACAAGCACCACCCCGGCGGAGGCCGGGGCCCAGTTGGGGGACGTTGCTGACCGAGGTCTGCGCTTCGTTACTGTGGCCTTTCCAACTGGGCCCCGGCCTTCGCCGGGGTGGTGGTAAGGGCGGGTTAGAGCAGTTTTTCGATGTCGGTGCGGATGTCGGCGGGTTTGGTGGTTGGGGCGTAGCGGTCGACCACTTTCCCCGCGCGGTCGATCAGGAACTTGGTGAAGTTCCATTTGATCGCCTTCGAGCCGAGCACGCCGGGGGCGTCGGATTTGAGGCGGTCGAACAGCGGGTCCGCCTCGCCGCCGTTGACGTCGACCTTGGCGAAAACGGGGAAGGTCACGTCGTAGGTGAGCGTGCAGAAGTTCGCGATCTCCGCCGCGTCGCCGGGTTCCTGCGCGCCGAACTGGTTGCAGGGGAAGGCGAGCACCTCGAAGCCGCGATCGGCATAGTCGCGGTGGAGCGCCTCGAGCCCCTCATATTGCGGGGTGAAGCCGCATTTGGAGGCGGTGTTGACGATCAGCAGCACCTTGCCGGCATAGGCCGCGAGCGACGCGGGGGTGCCGTTGGCGGCCTTCACGGTGAAGTCGGTGATGGTCATGCGCGGTCCTCGTGTCGGGCGAGCAGATAGGTCAGGTTCTGACGGACGCCGGGCCATTCGTGCGCCAAAATGCTGTAGACGATGGTGTCGCGCAAGCGGCCGTCCTCCATCACCTGATGCCCGCGCAGTACGCCGTCGCGTTTCGCGCCGAGCCGCTCGATCGCGGCCTGTGAGCGTTTGTTAAGGCTGTCGGTGCGGATCTGGACGCATTCGCAGCCGAGCGTCTCGAACGCGTGGGTCAGCAGCATCCGCTTGGCCTCGGTATTGACGCCGGTGCGCTGGACCGCGGTGGCGTAGAAGGTGCCGCCGATCTCGAGCCGCTTGTTGGCCGCGCTCATCCGCATGAAGCGGGTGCTGCCGCGGACGATGCCGTCGACGACCACCGCAAAGACCCGCGCGCGGCCAAAGTCCTGCTGCTCGAACGCCGCCGCGAGCCAGCGATCGGGCGCCTTCATCAGCGCGACATTGGCGTAGAACAGGTCCCACAGGTCGTCTGCGGAAGCAGCGGCGACCAGCGCGGCCTTGTCCGCCGCGACCAGCGGGCGGAGCGTGACGTGACGCCCGACGAGCGTCGGTGTCGCGTCCCAGCTCAAGCCAGCCGGCCCTCGTGCAGCCGGAACACGCGGTCCATCCGCGCGGCGAGGCGTTCGTTGTGGGTCGCGACCAGCGCCGCTGTGCCCTGTTCGCGGACCAGCCGGACGAATTCGGCAAAGACGATGTCGGCGGTATGCTCGTCGAGATTGCCGGTCGGCTCGTCCGCCAGCACGAGCGCGGGCTTGTTGGCGAGCGCGCGCGCGACCGCGACACGCTGCTGCTCGCCGCCCGAGAGCTGGCTGGGGCGGTGCGTGAGGCGGTGGCCGAGCCCGAGCTGGGTCAGGAGTTCGGCCGCACGCGCATCCGCCTGCGCGCGCGTCGCGCCGTGGACGAGCTGTGGCAGGACGACATTCTCGGTCGCGTTGAAATCGGGGAGGAGGTGGTGGAACTGATAGACGAAGCCGAGGCTGTCGCGGCGCACCACCGTGCGCTCGTGCGCGTTGAGCTTCGACGCCTCGGTGCCGGCGATCTTGATCGATCCCTGGAAGCCACCTTCCAGCAGTCCGACCGCCTGGAGCAGGGTCGACTTGCCCGAGCCCGAGGGGCCGAGCAGCGCGACGATCTCGCCCGGTGCGATTCCGAGGTCGATGCCGCGCAGCACGTCGATCGTCGCGCCGCCCTGCGTGAAGCTTTTGGTCAGACCGCTGGTCTGCAGGACATAGTCGTACGCCTGCGCGCTGCGCCGCTCGATCGGAAGGCCATTATTCATAACGCAGCACCTGCACAGGGTCGGTACTCGCCGCCTTCCAGGCCGGATAGAGCGTCGCGAGGAAGCTGAAGATCAGCGCCATCAGCGCGATCACGATAATCTCGACCGGATCGGTCTTCGACGGGAGTTCGGTCAGATAGCGGATCGAGGGATCCCAGAGATTCTGCCCCGTCACAAGCTGGACGAAGTTCACCACGCCCTGCCGGTAGAACAGGAAGACGAAGCCGAGCCCGAGCCCGGCAAGCGTGCCGAGCGCGCCGATCGTCGTGCCGACGACGATGAAGATCCGCATCAGCCCGCCGCGCGTCGCGCCCATCGTCCGCAGGATCGCGATGTCGCGCGTCTTGGCGCGGACCAGCATGATCAGCGAGGACAGGATGTTGAACACCGCGACGAGGATGATGATCGACAGCACGGTGAACATCGCGACACGCTCGACCGCCAAGGCCTCGAACAGCTGGGCGTTCATCGTCCGCCAGTCCTGGATGACTGCGCGGCCGCCGATCTTCTCGGCGAGCGGCCGCAGGATCTCGCCGACCTTGTCCGCATCGACGGTCTTCAGCTCGACCATGCCCGCGGCGTCGCCCATCAGGAGGAGCGTCTGCGCATCCTCGATCGGCATGATGATATACGCCTTGTCATAGTCATAGACGCCGATCTCGAAGATCGCGCCGACCTTGTAGCTGACGATGCGGGGGACGGTGCCGAACGGCGTGGTCTGGCCCTGCGGGCTGAACAGCGAGATGTCCGAGCCGACCTGCGCGCCGAGCGACTCGGCGAGCCGCGAGCCGATCGCGATCCGGCCGGACCCTTGCGTGATCGACTGGAGCGATCCCATCAGCACCTTGTCCTGGATCGTCGAGTTGCGGCGGATGTCGTCGACGCGCATGCCGCGGACGAGCACCGCCTCCGCGCGGCCGTTATAGGTGGCGGCGAGCGGCTGTTCGATCAGCGGTACCGCGCTGGTAACGCCGGGGGTGGCGCGCGCCTGTGCGACGATCTCGCGCCAGTCGGGCATCCGGCCGCCGAGCGGCTGGACCACCGCATGGCCGTTGAGCCCGACGATCTTGTCGAACAGCTCGGCGCGGAAGCCGTTCATCACGCTCATCACAATGACGAGCGCGGCGACGCCGAGCATGACGGCGACCAGGCTGATCGAGGCGACGAGGAAGATGAACGCCTCGCCCTTGCCCGGCAGCAAATAGCGCCGGGCGATCATCCGTTCATAGCGTGACAGGATCATGGGTGCGGGGGTTCGATCGTTAGAAGAGATGTCCATCGGCTCTAGGACGCGGCCCCGCGCGAGGCAACCATGGCCGCGTCTGGATTGGTCTGTTGCGGATTCGACACAGCCCCCTGCCAATCGTGTGGCGCGCCCCGCAAACAGGGTGACAAACACCACGCAATTACTTAGCAAAAACCTCGCTGAGACACAGGCAACGGCCGTGGTTCGGGGAATGCTTTGACGCCGCACCGAAGGTGCAGAGCGGAAGCGACAAAATGGGGGCTGACGAGCGATCGTCACGCAGGCGCCCGGATCGGAAACGGTCCGGGCGTTTGCTTGTCCGGGGCATTTTCCTTACAACGAATACACTATTCGCCGTTCCCGGAACCCCCGAAGTGCAACAGGCACCGGACGAAGAGTGGGAGCTTCCAATTCTCACCCTTCGCCCGGATCTCTCTTTATAGCAGATAGAGTAGAGCAGCGTTTGTGAACCGTATCAGAACGAGCGCGAGATCGTGACGCCGTAAGTCCGCGGATCGCCCGGCTGGCCGACGACCAGCCCCGTGCTGCCCGATTGCAGCGCGAGCAATTCGTAATAATCCTTGGCGAAGACGTTGCGGACCCAGCCGAAGACGTTCAGCCGGTCCTCGCCGCGGAACCCCAGCCGGACATTGCCGAGCGCATAGCCCTTGATGTCGGTATAGGCCGAGGCGGACGGGTTGGACGAGAAGGTCGAGCGGTAGCTGCCGTCATAGCCGAGATAGACCTGGCCATCGAGACCGCCGATCCGCGCGGGCAGGTCGTATTCCGCGCCGTAGGAAAAGGCCCATTTCGAGATGCCCGGCAGGCGCTGGCCCGAAATGTCGCAGTTTGCGGGGCTGATCCCGCCCGGGGTTCCTGCCGGGCTTGGGCTCTGGCCCGCGGTGGCGGTGGTGCCGCCCGACAGCTCGGGCGGGCATGGCGCATCGACGAAGCGGACATATTTCGCGTCGGTATAGGCGCCGTTGACGTAGAGGTTGAAGCGCGACGTCGGGCGGAACGCCGAGTCGAATTCGAACCCGCGCGTCCGCACCTTGCCCGCATTCGCCAGATAGCCGCGCAGAACCCCAAGCTGGCCGTTGGTGACGGTCGCCTGGTAATCGTTGATCTCGGTCCAGAAGCCCGCGAGGTTGAGCGTCACGCGGCGGTCGAGGAACTGGGTCTTGAGGCCGAGTTCGTAATGGTTGACCGTCTCGGGCTTGACCGTCGCGGAGGCAAGGATCGGGTTGTTCGCGCCGTCGAGCGGGAGCCCCGACAGGTTGATGCCGCCCGACTTGTAGCTGCGCGCATAGGTCGCATAGGCGTGGATGTCCTGGGCGACGTCATAGGCGAGCGTCGCGTCGCCCGACACGTTCCAGTCGTCGAAGGCGGGGGTGTAGACCTGGGGCGCTAGCGTGCTGCACCGGTCGCGGGTGACCGAGCTGGCTGCCTGCGCGGGCGTCGAGCAGTTGAGTACCGCCCCTGCCCCCGCCCCCGTCCCTGTCGTCACGACCGAGACATAGGAGCCGGTCTTCCTGTCGTAATTGACGCGCAGGCCGGGGGCGAAGGAGAGGGTGTCGGCGATGTGCCAAGTCACCTTGCCGAACCCGGCCGCCGACGTGTTCTTGAAGCCGATCGTGTTGGTCGCGGTCAGGCCGTCGAGCACCGCGGGGTTGGACGCGTTCGCGCTGGTCGGGTTGAGCAGATAGCGGCTCGCGGCGGCGCCCTGGACCTGGAGCCCCTGCGTGTCGATCGTCTGGTGGAAGTAGAACAGCCCGGCGACGTAATCGACCGTGTTGCGGCCGTTCGACGAGAGGCGGACCTCCTGGCTGACCTGTTCCTGCTGCGACGGGTTGGCCGAGACCGAGGTGATCGGCAGACCGATGAAGTCGCGGTCGTTCGACGGCTTCCAGTCCCAGATGCGCCATGCCGAGACCGAGGTCAGCGATACGGGTCCGAGATCCCATTCTGCGAGCAATGCGGCGCCGCCGAGTTCCTGGCGTGCGCGCAGCGGGGTGTCGAGATCGGTCACGCGGTCGAACGCGTCGCGCGACGGCGGGGTGTAGTTGAGCGCGGCGGCGAGCGCGTCATATTGCCGCGACACGGGCCGCTGCGTGGTGCCGACGCGTGCGAAGATCTGCGCGCAACAATCGGGGTTCTGGTGATTATAGTCGCCAGACAGCGTGAGATCGAGATTGCCGGTCGCGTGCCAGAAGAGCTGGCCGCGCAGGCTCTGATTGTCCTGCGCGTTGACGTCCTTGCCGGTGCGGAGATTGCGGATCGTGCCGTCGCGCCGGGTGATCGACGAGGACAGCCGGATCGCGAGCCGGTCGTCGACGAGCGGGCCCGACACCGACGCCTTGGCCTGGACGAAGCGGAGATTGCCGGTGGTGAGCTCGATCCGCGCCTCGGGGGTGAAGCTGGGCTTGCGCGTGTAGATGTTGATCGCGCCCGCGGTGGTGTTCTTGCCGTAGAGCGTACCCTGCGGCCCGCGCAGGATCTCGATCCGTTCGGTGTCGGTGAAGTCGAACGTCGCCGACGCGATGCGGCTGTAATAGACCTGGTCGACATAGATGCCGACACCCTGTTCGATGCCGTCATTGGTGAGGCCGAACGGCGCGCCGAGCCCGCGGATGTTGGCGGCGGAGTTGCGCGGGTTGGTCGAGTAGAATTGCAGCGTCGGCTGAAGCTGCGTGATGCGGTTGACGTTGTACGCGCCGGTGTCGGCGATCGCGTGGCCGCCGATCACCGACATCGCGATCGGCACGCTCTGGATCGTCTCGGCACGGCGGCGCGCGGTGACGACGATGTCTCCCCCGCCCTGCTGTGCCGCGCCGAGTCGGCCGGTGTCGCGCTGTGTGTCCTGCGGCGCGGGTGCGGCCTGATCGGCGGGTGCCGGCAGCGGTGATGCGGCCGCCTGTGCGGCGACCAGCATCGCGAAAATATGGGCCATGATCGTCTCCCTTGAACCTTGGCGCTAAAAATCCATTGATTTGGTGGGAGTTCAATCTGGAACGGCTTTGCGGGGGCAAAGCTGCGCTATCGGGGGCGCGGAAAAAATCTTGGCGGGGCGATCTTGAAGCGTCTGGCGGGCTTACCAGATCACTGCCGCACGGCGCCTGATGGGCCGTGTGCCCGGGCCGCGCACAGGCGGGCCAGGGCTGATGTTGGATTGCTCAAGACGAGGATTTGACCATGCGACTCGACCTTACCCCCTATCGCCGTTCGACCGTCGGGTTCGACCGGCTGTTCGACATGATCGAGACGAACGCGCGCGGCGCGACGTCCGACAATTACCCGCCGTTCAACCTCGAGCGGATCGCGCAGGACCGTTACCGCATCACGCTGGCGATCGCCGGCTTCTCGCGCGACGAGATCGCGATCACCGCGCAGCAGAACCTGCTGCTGGTCGCGGGCAAGAAGGAGGAGCGCGCGCCCGAGGGCCAGCTGCTCCATGTCGGCATCGCCAACCGCTCGTTCGAGCGGCGCTTCGAACTGGCTGACTTCGTGCTGGTGGAGGATGCGCGGCTGAACGACGGGCTGCTGGTGATCGACCTGGTCCGCGAGGTGCCCGAGGCGATGAAGCCGAAGAGCATCGCGATCAAGACCGGCGCGCCGCTGGCTGCGGTCGATACGGTTGCTGTCGATCAGGCTGCCTGATTTTTGGTCAGCGCTGTGGGGCGTCCGGATCCTTTGGGTCCGGGCGCTTTTTTTGTGTCTGGGGTTCGGATTTAGAAGAATTTGTTCGCGCGGAGGCGCGGAGGCGCTAAGATTTTGGGTCCCTTTGCGCCTTTGCGCCTTTGCGTGATCGATACTTCGCTTTGGCGTGCGCCCCTGGGGGCGCCCGGTTTGGTCAGACGAGGCGGCTCTGTTTGACCGCGGCTTCGATGAAGCTGGCGAACAGGGGGTGCGGGTCGAAGGGTTTGCTTTTGAGTTCGGGGTGGAACTGGACGCCGACGAACCAGGGATGGTCGGGACGCTCGACGATCTCGGGCAGCGTGCCGTCGGGCGACATGCCCGAGAAGACCAGACCGCCCTGTTCGAGCACGTCCTTGTAGCCCGTATTCACCTCGTAGCGGTGACGATGGCGTTCCGAGATGTCGGTGCCGCCATAGATCGCCGCGACGACGCTGTTGCCGTCGAGCTTGGCGTCATAGGCGCCGAGCCGCATCGTGCCGCCGAGATCGCCCTCGGCCGCGCGCGTCTCGAGACCCTCGCGGCCCATCCATTCGGTGATCATGCCGACCACCGGCTTGTCGGTCGGGCCGAATTCGGTCGACGAGGCATCGGGGACGCCGCCGAGACCGCGCGCGCCCTCGACGCAGGCCATCTGCATCCCGAAGCAGATCCCGAAATAGGGGATCTTGCGTTCGCGTGCGAACTTGACCGAGGCGATCTTGCCCTCTGCGCCGCGTTCGCCGAACGCACCGGGGACGAGGATCGCGTCGCAGGGCTCGAGCTGGCCGGCGATGTCGCTTTCGGCATTCTCGAACAGCTCGGCGTCGATCCAGCGGACGTTGACCTTGACGCGGTTGGCGATGCCGCCGTGGACCAGCGCCTCGTTGAGCGACTTGTACGCGTCCTGCAGCCCGACATATTTGCCGACCACGCCGATCGTGACCTCGCCCTGCGGATTGGTCAGCCGGTCCATGATCTCGGTCCAGCGCGACAGGTCGGGCGCGGCGGCGGGTTCGATCCCGAACGCGCGCAGCACCTCGATATCGAGGCCCTCGCCGTGATACTGGAGCGGCACCGCATAGATGCTCTTCGCGTCGAGCGCGGGGATGACCGCGCTGGCGGGGACGTTGCAGAACAGCGCGATCTTCGCGCGCTCCGACGGCGGCAGCGGGTGTTCGCAGCGGCAGACGAGCACGTCGGGCTGGACGCCGAGTGCTGCGAGTTCGCGGACCGAATGCTGGGTCGGCTTGGTCTTCAGCTCGCCCGCGGCGGCGATGTAGGGGACCAAAGTCACGTGGATGCTGATCGCCTTGCCGCGCCCTTCCTCGTTCTTCAGCTGGCGAATCGCCTCGATGAAGGGGAGCGATTCGATGTCGCCGACGGTGCCGCCGATCTCGCAGAGCACGAAGTCGACATCGTCGGTCTCGGCCCGCGCGAACGCCTTGATCGCGTCGGTGACGTGCGGGATGACCTGCACCGTCGCGCCGAGATAGTCGCCGCGGCGTTCGCGCGCGATGATCTGCTGATAGATGCGGCCGGAGGTGACGTTGTCCGACTGGCGCGAGGGCACGCCGGTGAAGCGTTCATAGTGACCGAGGTCGAGATCGGTCTCGGCCCCGTCGTCGGTCACATAGACCTCGCCGTGCTGATAGGGCGACATCGTGCCGGGATCGACGTTCAGATACGGATCGAACTTCCGGATCCTGACGCTGTAGCCGCGTGCCTGGAGGAGGGCGGCAAGCGATGCCGCCATGAGACCTTTACCGAGCGACGATACCACGCCCCCGGTGATGAAAATGTACCGAGCCATGGGAAGAGTCTCGTAGCGTGTGTTGGGGACGAACGACAAGCGCCCGCGGATCACGCAGGGCGCTTTTGTCGGCGAATGGAGTGTTTAGCGGGCGAGCGGGACCGCGCCATTGTCGGCGGGCGCCGGTGCGGCGGCGCCGGCATTCTCTGCACCACCGGCGAACGGTGCCGCATCGCCCTTGGGCTCCGCGGTTGGGACCGCGGTGGCGGCGGCCGCCGGCGTGCGGGCGAGCGACGTGTCGATGTCGGTGCTGCGGTGATTCGCCGCGAGGATCGCGAGCAGGATCGAGAACAGCACGAACATCGTCCCGAGCACGCCCGTTGCGCGCGTCAGGAAATCGGCGGCGCCGCGGGCCGACATCAGCCCCGAGGGACTGCCGCCCATGCCCAGACCGCCGCCTTCCGACCGCTGCATGAGGATCACGGTGACGAGGGCGGCCGCGATGATCGCGTGGATGACAAGCAGGAAGGCGAACATTGCGCGGAAAACCCCGGAACTTTTACGAAGCCGCGCACATAGGCGAGCCGGCGGCAACGATCAACCGCATCCCGGGCTCCGGATATCGCACGCTACACCAAAACACACGGAAACAAGCCGTGCGGGCGGGCGTTGTGACAGCGTAATGACGTTCCTTAACGGGACGTAGACCCTGAAATTCAGATGGCGGATCAACGCTGTGGCATCAATGGCAGTCAATACTCTATCGACGTGGATGACGGCTCTGGTCGATTATGTCCGTTCGGGT
This sequence comes from Sphingomonas sp. CFBP 13706, assembly GCF_014842355.1. Taxonomy (NCBI): domain Bacteria; kingdom Pseudomonadati; phylum Pseudomonadota; class Alphaproteobacteria; order Sphingomonadales; family Sphingomonadaceae; genus Sphingomonas; species Sphingomonas sp. CFBP 13706. The sequence goes on along the minus strand of NZ_JACYVM010000004.1, from coordinate 392,476 downwards.
GAACCGGATCTGACCAATCGCCAGATGGCGCTTTTGCTGCTCGTCTATCTCAAACCCGGCCCGCATACGGTGCGCGGTCTGGCGCGTGCACTGAACGTATCAAAGCCCGTCGTCACGCGCGCCTTGAACAGATTGGGTGCCCTCGGCTATCTGCGCCGGCAACGCGACGATAGCGACAAGCGCAACATCTTCGTCGCGCGGACGAGTGAAGGGGCAGATTTTCTTGAAGAATTCGGGCAGTTCATCGGCGATAACGACGCCGCGCCCCGCGCCGCGACAGCCTGACGGCGTCATTCAGCCGCGTGATTCTGCCGACTCGCGTCGCCAGAGTTTCGCGCTGACCGGGCGTTCGGTCGATCTCGACCTGCGCACGCATGCGGTCCGCCGCGACATTGCCGACATCCGCCTCGCCGAGCATGTCTTCGCGCCGCATTATGCGGTGCCGATGGTCCGGCTGGTCGCGCGCACCGCGACGCTGCGCGCGGGCCGCGACACGGCGAGCGAGCCGGTCACCGCGCTGGCGGTCGGCGACACGATCGAAGTGCTCGAGATTGCGGGATCGTCCGCCTGGGGCGTCGCGCAGCCGCACGGCCTTGTCGGCTATGTCGAGATCGACGCGCTCGACCTGCCGGACGGCAAGGCGGTGGCGGCATGACCGCGACGGTGTTCATCGACGGTGCGGCAGGCACCACCGGGCTCGAGATCCGCGACCGGCTCGCCGGGCGGTCCGACATCCAGATCGCCTTGCTCGACGAGGCGAACCGCAAGGATCCCGCGGCGCGGCGCGCGGCGCTCAACGATGCCGATTTCGTCATCCTCTGCCTGCCTGACGATGCCGCGCGCGAAGCGGTCGCGCTGATCGACAATGACCGCACGCGGGTGATCGACGCGTCGAGCGCACACCGCGTCGCGCCGGGCTGGACCTATGGGTTCGCCGAGCTGCCGGGCCAGGCCGCGCGGATCGCCGCGGCGACGCGGGTGTCGAACCCCGGCTGCTATCCGACCGGGTTCCTCGCGCTCGTCGCGCCGCTGGTCGCGGCCGGGCTGCTGCCGGCGGGCCATCCGCTGAGCGTCAACGCGACGTCGGGCTATTCGGGCGGCGGCAAGGCGATGATCGCAGAGTTCGAGGCGGCCGGCGCCACCCCGACCGCGTTCCGCGCCTATGCGCTGGGCCTTGCGCACAAGCATATCGCCGAGATGACGCAGCATGCCGCGCTGACGCATGCGCCGATCTTCGCGCCCGCGGTCGCCAACACCTATCGCGGGATGGTCGTCGAGGTTCCGTTGCACCTTCATGCCCTGCCCGGCCGGCCGACGCTGGCGGCGGTCGAGGACGTGCTGCGACAGGCCTATGACGGCGCGGCGCTCGTGACCGTGGCCGCGGGCGATGCGGCGGCGATCGCGATCGAGGAAAATGCCGGAACCGACCGGTTGACGTTGCGCGTCTGCGGCAACGATGCGACCGGTCACGCGCGGCTGGTCGCGACACTCGACAATCTGGGCAAGGGCGCCGGCGGCGCCGCGGTCCAGAATCTCAACATCATGGCCGGGGTCGACCCGGTCGCCGGTCTGGTTTCGTAAGACCGACTGACCCAGGAGCTCTCATGCACCGTAATCCCGTAGCCAAGCTGCTCCTGTTCGGCGCCACCGGCGATCTCGCGCAGCGGATGCTGTTGCCCTCGCTCTATGGCCTGCACGCCGACGGGCTGTTGCCCGAGGGGCTGACGATCACCGGCGCGGCGCGTCACGATCACGACGACGCGGCGTATCGCACCTTTGCGAGAGCCGCGCTCGACGAGTATCTGAAGGACGATCGCAAGGATGCGGGGACGATCGACGCGTTCCTCGAGCGCGTGCATTACCAGCCGACCGACCTGTCCGATCCGGCGAGCTTCCAGCCGCTGGCGGACAAGATCGGCGACATTTCGGGCGGGCTCGCCATCTATCTGTCGACCGCGCCGTCGCTGTTCGAATCGGCGATCGAGGGGCTGCATAAGGTCGGGCTGGCGGGCGAGACGGTCCGCGTCGGGCTGGAAAAGCCGCTCGGCTATGACCTGCCGACGAGCCGCGAGATCAACGACGCGGTCGCCAAGGCGTTTCCCGAGAACCGGACCTACCGGATCGATCATTATCTGGGCAAGGAAACCGTCCAGAACATCCTCGCGCTGCGTTTCGGCAACTCGTTCTTCGAGCCGGTGTGGAACGCGCAAGGCATCGACAACGTCCAGATCACGATCTCCGAGACGGTCGGGCTGGAGGAGCGCGCGGGCTATTACGAGAGCGCGGGCGCGCTGCGCGACATGGTCCAGAACCATATCCTGCAACTGCTCGCACTGATCGCGATGGAGCCGCCGGCGCGGTTCGAGGGCACCGACGTGCGCGACGAGAAGTCGAAGGTGTTCCGATCGCTCCGGCTGATCAAGCCCGAGGAGGCGCCGCACGTCACCGTGACCGGGCAATATGCCGAGGGCGCGGTCAACGGGAAGTTCGTGAAGAGCTATTCGAAGGAGCTCGGCCAAACCTCGACCACCGAGACGTTCGTCGCGATCAAGGCGCATGTCGACAACTGGCGCTGGCAGGGCGTGCCCTTCTACCTGCGCACCGGCAAGCGGATGGCGGCGCGCGGCAGCGAGATCGCGATCCAGTTCAAGGCGGTGCCGCATTCGATGTTCGCAGGGCGCGGCGGGCTGCTCCAGCCCAACATGCTGATCATCCGCCTGCAGCCCGAAGAGCATGTCCAGCTGCTGGTGATGGCGAAGGAACCGGGGCTCGACCGCGAGGGGGTGCGGTTGCGCGAGGTGCCGCTGAACCTCAGCCTCGACGCCGAGTTTGCGGGTACGCGCCGGCGGATCGCCTATGAGCGGCTGCTGCTCGACCTGATCGAGGGCGACCAGACGCTGTTCGTGCGGCGTGACGAGGTCGAGGCGCAGTGGACCTGGATCGATGCGATCCGCGAGGGCTGGAAAGCGAACGGAATGAAGCCCAAAAGCTATCCGTCGGGCAGCTGGGGCCCGTCCGCCGCGATCGCGCTGACCGAGCGCGACGGCGTGACCTGGCAGGACGACTGAGCATGTTTTCCTCCGTTCGTCCCGAGTAGCCGTCGAGCTTGTCGAGATGGCGTATCGAGGGATCGGCCCGGTTGTGGCATTGTACCTCGATACGGGCTCTCGGCTTCGCTCGATCCCTACTCGGTACGAACGGGACTGGTTGGTACGAACGGGCCGCTGAGTAGGAACGGGACTGCTAGGTGCGAACGGGACTGGCGGACACGACCTGAACTGTTGGGCACGAACACTAATTTCTAAGTGAGTTTGAGCATATGACCGAGATCGAATGGTGGGATTACGAGGACACCGAGGAGCTCGCAGCCGCGGTTGCCGGCGACATCCAGTTCGTCATCGAGAGCGCGCTCGACGCGCGCGGCTCGGCGGTGATCGCGCTGGCGGGCGGCAAGACGCCGATGGCGGCGTATGAGAAGCTCGCCCAGGCCAAGCTCGACTGGAAGAAGGTCACGATCATCCCCGGCGACGAGCGGATCGTGAAGCTGGGCGATCCGATGTCGAACGTCACCGCGCTCGCCAAGATCTTCCTGCCCAAGGGTGCGCGGGTGAAGCCGATCGTCCCCGATGCGATCTCCGACTATAAGGCCGCTGGCCGCTCGGCGGATGCGCTGATGCAGGACCTGCACTGGCCGCTGGACTTCTGCCTGCTCGGCATGGGTACCGACGGCCATACCGCGTCGATCTTCCCCGGCCCCGATTTCGACGAGGCGCTGAGCGGTCCCAAGGAACGCCGCGCGGTGGGCGTGATGCCCGAGCCGCTGCCGCCCGAGGCACCGGTTGCGCGCGTGACGCTGTCCGCGGCGGCGATCGCGTCGTCCAAGGCGCTGATGATCATGATCACCGGCGAGGAGAAGAAGACCCTGCTCGAACAGGCGATCGAGCAGGGTCCGTCGTCCAAGTATCCGATCGGGCGCGTGCTGGCCGAGGTCGAGCTGCCCGTCGACATCCACTGGGCCGCCTGAGATGCTGAACGCCGTCGTCTCCGCGGTCACCGACCGGATCATCGAACGGTCGCGCGACAGCCGCGCCGCCTATCTCGCGCTGATCGACCGCGAGGGCGAGGCGCAGGTGCGCCGGCCGTCGCTGGGCTGTGCGAACCTCGCGCATGCCTATGCGGGGACCGAGGAGGACCGCGATGCGATGAAGGCCGATGCCGGCATGAACATCGGCATCGTGACGGCGTATAACGACATGCTGTCGGCGCATGCGGTCTATTACCGCTATCCCGAACTGATGAAGGTCTGGGCGCGCGAGGCCGGTGCCACCGCGCAGGTCGCGGGCGGCGTGCCGGCGATGTGCGACGGCGTGACGCAGGGCTATCCGGGGATGGAGCTGTCGCTGTTCAGCCGCGACACGATCGCGCTGAGCACGGCGATCGCGCTGAGCCACGGCACGTTCGAGGGCGCGGCGCTGCTCGGCATCTGCGACAAGATCGTGCCGGGGCTGCTGATGGGCGCGCTGCGCTTCGGGCATCTGCCGATGGTGCTGATCCCGGGCGGGCCGATGCCGACCGGATTGCCCAACAAGGCCAAGGCCGCGGTGCGCGAGAAGTTCGCCGAAGGGCTGGTCGGCCGCGAGGAACTGCTCGAGGCGGAGATCGGCGCCTATCATTCGAAGGGCACCTGCACCTTCTACGGCACCGCCAATACCAACCAGATGATGATGGAGGTCATGGGCCTCCACATGCCGGGCGCGGCGTTCGTCAATCCGGGCACGAAGCTGCGCCAGGAACTGACGCGTGCGGCGGTCCACCGGCTCGCCAAGATCGGCGCGCGCGGCGACGATTACCGGCCGCTCGGCCGCTGCGTCGACGAGCGCGCGATCGTCAATGCGGCGGTCGGCCTGCTCGCGACGGGCGGGTCGACCAACCATCTGCTCCACGTCCCCGCGATCGCGCGCGCGGCGGGGATCGTGATCGACTGGGAGGATTTCGATCGCCTGTCGGCCGCGGTGCCGCTGATCGCGCGTGTCTATCCCAATGGCTCGGCGGACGTGAACGCGTTCGAGGCGGCGGGCGGCATGCCCTATGTGATCCGCGAACTGCTGGGCGAAGGGCTGCTCCACGGCGACATCATGACGATCGGCGGGCAGGACCTGTCGGCCTATGCGAAGACCGCGGTCGTCGCGGACGGCGCGCTCGAGTGGCGCTACACGCCCGACAGCGGTGACGAGACGATCCTGCGCCCCGCGACTGCGCCGTTCTCGGCGGATGGCGGCATGCGGATCCTCGCGGGCAATATCGGCCGCGCGTGCATCAAGGTGTCCGCGGTCGAGCGCGAGCGCTGGATCGTCGAGGCACCCGCGATGGTGTTCGACGACCAGCTCGACGTGATCGAGGCGTTCAAGCGCGGCGAGCTGGAAAAGGACGTCGTCGTCGTCGTCCGCTTCCAGGGGCCGCGCGCGAACGGGATGCCCGAGCTGCACAAGCTGACCCCGCCGCTGGGCGTGCTGCAGAATCGCGGGTTCAAGGTGGCGCTGGTCACCGATGGCCGCATGTCGGGCGCGAGCGGCAAGGTGCCGTGCGCGATCCATTGCTCGCCGGAAGCACTGCTCGACGGCGCGATCGGGCTGATCCGCGACGGCGACATGATCCGCGTCGATGCCGTGAACGGCACGCTCGAGGCGCTGGTCGATGCGGACGTATGGGCGACGCGCGAGATGGTGACGCTGCCGCCCGCGGTCAGCGGCATGGGCCGCGAGCTGTTCGGCATGTTCCGCGGGCTGGCCGACGAGGCCGAGAAGGGCGCGTCGGCGATGCTGGCGGGCGCGGGGCTCTAGAGCCCGCGCCTACCGTTCGTTCCGGGCGATGTCCTTCGACGTCGCTCAGGACGAACGACGATAAGAGATCAAGGATCGGGAGAGACCAATGGAAATCGTAGCGGCAGATATCGGCGGGACGCATGCGCGCTTTGCGATTGCCGAGGTCGAGAATGGCCGCGTCGTCAAGCTGGGCGAGCCGGTGACGATGAAGACCGCGGACCACGCGTCGCTGCAGACCGCCTATCAGGCGTTCGAGGCGGGGCTGGGACGGCCCCTGCCCCGCGCGCTGGGCATCGCGGTCGCGTCGCCGGTCGCCAACGACGTGATCCGGCTGACCAACAATCCGTGGATCATCCGCAAGTCGCTGATCACCGAGCGGCTGAACGCGGACCAGTGGGTCGTCGTCAATGATTTCGGCGCGGTCGGCCATGCCGTCGCGCAGGTCCCCGACAGCGACTTCATCCATCTGTGCGGCCCCGACACGCCGCTGCCGTCCGAGGGGATCACGACGATCTGCGGGCCGGGCACCGGCTTGGGCGTCGCGCAGCTGCTGCGGCACCGCGACCGGTACCAGGTGCTCGAGACCGAGGGCGGTCACATGGACTTCGCCCCGCTCGACGGGATCGAGGATGCGCTGCTCAAGCGGCTGCGCAAGACCTTCACGCGGGTCTCCGCCGAGCGCGTCGTTGCCGGGCCGGGGATCGTCGCGATCTACGAGACGCTGGCCGAGATGGAGGGGCGGTCGGTGCCCAGCCGCGACGACCGGACGATCTGGACCGAGGCGATCGACGGCACCGATTCGATCGCGCTCGCAGCGCTCGACCGCTTCTGCCTCGCGCTTGGCGCAGTGGCGGGCGATCTCGCGCTCGCGCAGGGCGCCAAGGCGGTCGTGATCGCGGGCGGGCTCGGCTTCCGGATCAAGGACCGTCTGGTCCGCTCGGGCTTCGACCAGCGCTTCGTCGCCAAGGGCCGGTTCCAGACGATGATGGCGGCAATGCCCGTCAAGCTGATCACCCATCCCCAGCCCGGCCTGTTCGGCGCCGCGGCTGCCTTCGCACAGGAACACACGCAATGACCGCAACCATCGCAGACATCATGCAGACCAGCGCCGTCATCCCGGTGCTGGTGATCGAGGACGCGGCGCTCGCCCGCCCGCTCGCCGAGGCACTGGTCGCGGGCGGCCTGCGCGTGCTCGAGGTGACGCTGCGCACCGGCGCCGCGCTCGAGGCGATCGCCGAGATGAAGAAGGTCGAGGGCGCGATCGTCGGTGCGGGAACCGTCGTCAACACGCGCCAGTTCGCCGAGGTGATGGACGCGGGCGCCGAGTTCATCGTCTCGCCCGGCCTGACCGAGCGGCTCGCGACGCCGATCATCGAGAGCGGCGTGCCGTTCCTGCCGGGTATCGCCAATGCCGCGGACATCATGACCGGGCTCGACCTCGGCCTCACGCATTTCAAGTTCTTCCCGGCGGAGGCGAGCGGTGGGCTGAAGGCGCTGAAGGCGCTGGCGGCGCCGTTCTATCAGGCGCGGTTCTGCCCGACCGGCGGGATCACCGAGGCCAGCGCGCCCGAGTGGCTGGCGTTCAAGCCGGTGCTGTGCGTCGGCGGGAGCTGGGTGACCGGCGGCACGATGGCCGAGATCGAGATGAAGGCACGCGCGGCCAACGCGTTGCGGGGGTAAGCGTGCAGATCGTCACCCCGGCTGAAGCCGGGGTGACGATCGCGCTACATCTCGCCGCGGGCCTTGCGGATCGCGTACCATTTGCGGACGTTGGCGTTGTGCTGGTCGAGCGTGTCGGCGAAGACATGGCCGCCGGTGCCGTCCGCGACGAAATACAGCGCCTGGGTCTGCGCCGGGTCGAGCACCGCGTCGATCGAGGCGCGGCCGGGATTGGCGATCGGGCCGAGCGGCAGGCCGGGGCTGGCATAGGTGTTATAGCCGTTCTTCGCCTGCAGTTCGGAACGCAGGATGCGGCGGCCGAGCGGGCGCCCCTTGGTGATAGGATAGATCACCGTCGGATCCGCCTGGAGCGGCATGCCTACGCGCAGGCGGTTGCCATAGACCGCGGCGACCATGCGACGCTCGGACGGCTTGCCGGTTTCCTTCTCGACGATCGAGGCGAGGATGATCGCCTGTTCGGGGGTCGCCACCGCGATGCCCGGCTTGCGCGCCGCCCAGGCCTTGGCGAGGTACGCGGTCATCGCCGACTGCATCTGCGCGACGACCGTGGCGCGCGTGTCGCCGCGTTCGAACGCATAGCTGTCGGGCAGGATCGAGCCTTCGGCGGGGACGGGCACGGTGCCGGTCAGGCCGTCGGCCTTCATCAGCGCGTCGTGGACGAGGACCGAGGGATAGCCCTCGGGGACCGCGACGAGCCGCTGGACGACCTTGCCGCCCTGCATCAGCTTGAGGATGTCGGACGGGCTGGCCTGTGCGGGGATGCGATATTCGCCCGCCTTGATCGGATCGCCCGAGCCGAAGATGCGCGCGTAGAGGCGGAAGCGGCTGGCGGAGCGGATCGCGCCGGCCTTTTCGAGCTCCGTCGCAGCGGCGGCGAGGCTGGACCCCTGCGGCACCTGGACGGTGAGCGTGCGCGCGGCCGGACCGGCGCCGCCCCAGCCCTGGACGACGAGGAACAGCGCGACGATCGCCACGAGGGCGAGGATCACTCCGAAACAGCCGACCTTGCGCATTAAAGTTCCCCGGCGAAGGCCGGGGCCCAGTTGGGCAGGCCCTCCGATAAAAGCACCATTCACCCAACTGGACCCCGGCCTTCGCCGGGGCGCAGCGGTTACTTGACCAGCGTCATCACCAGCGAGGCGTTGGTGCCGCCGAAGCCGAACGAGTTGTTCAGCACCGCGCGGACTTCGCGCTTCTTGGCGACGTGCGGCACGAGGTCCACGCCGATGCAGCTGTCGCTCGGATTGTCGAGGTTGAGCGTCGGCGGCACGATCTGGTCGCGCAGTGCGAGGATGCAGAAGATGCTCTCGACCGCGCCGGCGCCGCCGAGCAGATGCCCGATCGCCGACTTGGTCGACGACATCGACAGGCCCGAGATCGCATCGCCGAACAGCCGGCGGACCGCGCCGAGTTCGAGCTCGTCGCCCATCGGCGTCGAGGTGCCGTGCGCGTTGATGTAGTCGATGTCCTCGAGCTTGAGGCCCGACTTCTTGATCGCCATCTGCATCGAACGGAACGCGCCGTCGCCTTCGGGATGCGGAGCGGTGACGTGATAGGCGTCGCCCGACAGGCCATAGCCGATCACCTCGGCATAGATCTTCGCGCCACGCGCCTTGGCGTGTTCATATTCCTCGAGCACGAGCACGCCCGCGCCCTCGCCCATCACGAAGCCGTCGCGGTCCTTGTCATAGGGACGCGAGGCCTTTTCGGGCGAATCGTTGAAGTTGGTCGACAGTGCGCGCGCCTGGGCGAAGCCGGCGATGCCGAGCGGGCAGACGGTGCCCTCCGCGCCGCCCGCGAGCATCACGTCGGCATCGTCCATCGCGATCATCCGCGCGGCGTCGCCGATCGCATGCGCGCCGGTCGAGCAGGCGGTGACGACCGCGTGGTTGGGTCCGCGCAGACCATATTTGATCGAGACCTGACCCGAGATCAGGTTGATCAGACGGCCATGGACGAAGTGCGGCGAGACGCGGCGCGGCCCCTTGGTGTGGAGGACGATCGATTCGCTCTCGATGCCCGGCAGGCCGCCGATGCCCGAGCCGATCGACACGCCCGCGCGCCAGCTTTCCTCGACCGTCATCTCGGTCAGGCCGGCGTCTTCGAGTGCCTGGCCCGCGGCGTCGATGCCATAGATGATGAAGGGATCGACCTGGCGCTGGACCTTGTGGTCGACGCGCTTGGCGGGATCGAAGCCATATTCATGGTCTGCGGGCTTCACCTCGCAGGCGATGCGACAGACCTGGTCCGACGCATCGAACCGGGTGATCGGGCCCGCCCCCGACTTGCCGGCGAGAATGTTCGCCCAAGCCGTTTCAACATCGGCCCCCAGGGGGGTGACCAGGCCTAGCCCGGTTACGACGACACGCCGCATGACCTCAAACTCCACATGCTTCCAAAACGAAACGGCTCCCCGCCCTCTTAGCCCAAGGACGGGGAGCCGCTCAGATCATAGCCACCAGGGCAAGCCCGACGGATCGGACCTCAAGCCCTGATCAGGCCTTGTGCTCGTCGATATAGGTGATCGCGTCCTTGACGGTCGCGATCTTCTCGGCCGCGTCGTCAGGGATCTCGACGCCGAATTCTTCTTCGAACGCCATGACCAGCTCGACGATGTCGAGGCTGTCGGCACCCAGATCGTCGATGAAGCTCGCATCTTCGGTCACCTTGTCGGCTTCGACGCCGAGATGCTCGACGACGATCTTCTTCACGCGGTCTGCGGTCTCGCTCATGTTCGTTCCCTCTATCTTTGGGGGTTTTTACCAGTTCCTGAACGCCCGTAGAACGGGGTCCGTTTCGTGGCAAGGGTCAGTTCATCGCCTTGCCGGGTCGCTTTGCGCGATTGCGGGCGAAAACCGGGTGTTAGCCCGGCTCATGCCGCGGATCCGTGACGTCAGATCATCGCCATCCCGCCATTCACGTGCAGCGTCTGCCCGGTGACATAGCCCGCCTCGCGGCTGGCGAGATAGACGATCGCGGCGCCGATGTCCGCACCCTCGCCCAGCCGGCCGGCCGGAATCTTGGTCGTCAGCGCGGTCTTCTGCGCGTCGGGGAGCGCGTCGGTCATCGGCGAGGTGATGAAGCCGGGCGCGACGCAGTTGACGGTGATGCCGCGGCTGGCGAGCTCCTGCGCCATTGATTTCGACATGCCGATCAGCCCCGCCTTCGACGCGGCATAGTTCGCCTGGCCGGGATTGCCGGTGACGCCGACGATCGAGGTGACCGAGATCATCCGGCCGAAGCGCGCCTTCATCATCGGCTTGGCGGCGGCGCGCATCAGGCGGAACGCGGCCTCGAGATTGACGCGGATGACGCTGTCCCACTCGTCGTCCTTCATCCGCATCGCGAGATTGTCACGGGTGACGCCGGCATTGTTGACGAGGATGTCGATCTTGCCGAGCTTTTCGACCGCCTGGGGGACGAGCGCGTCGACCGCGGCGGGGTCGGACAGGTCGCAGGGCAGCGCGACGTGATCGCCGCCGAGGGTGGCGAGGAAGGCGTCGAGCTTGGCGGCGTTGGAGCCGGATATGGCGAGGCGCGCGCCCTGTGCGGCGAGGGCCCGGGCGATCTCGGACCCGATCCCGCCCGATGCGCCGGTGACGAGGGCGGTCATGCCTGTGAGGTCGAACATTCTAACTCCGATTCTAGATTGGTTCGCGCAGAGACGCGGAGGACGCAGAGGGGCGGTGGTTGTTAACGAGGCGGCGGACGCCCTCTTTCAGGGTAGCGCCGCCGAAGTTGATGAGCAGCCCGACGGGCTGTCTGGTCAATCTGAGATAGGTCAGCAGTTGCTTTGCGTGCACGGGGAGAAGGCGCTCGACCGATTTGATCTCGACGACAAGGCGGTCGTCGACAAGAAGATCGATCCGAAATGCGGCCTCGAAGCGCAAGCCTTCGAACGCGATGTCGATTGGCCGCTGGCGGACCACAGGATAGCCCATCGCCGCCAGCCGACCGGCAAGCACCGCTTCATAGACGCTTTTGAGCAGGCCCGGTCCAAGATCACGATGCAGTCGCAGAGCGACATCCAGGACATCGCCGCTGACCACATCGATATCTTTCATGGGCTCTGCGTCCTCTGCGCCTCTGCGCGAAATCTACAGTAGCTTAATCAACGCCTCGATGTCGTCCATCGTGATGACGCTAGTGGTTTCGGCGTCGGGGGCGGTGCGTTTTACCATGGGGGCGAGGACCTTGCCGCCGAATTCGACGAAGTGGCCTACGCCGCCTGCGTGCATTGCCAGGACCGATTCGCGCCAGCGGACCATGCCGGTGACCTGCTGGACGAGCAGGTGGCGGATCGCGCCGGGGTTGGCGACGGCGACCGCGTCGACATTGGCGAAGACCGGCACCAGCGGCGCGCGGAGGTCGGCGTCGAGGAGCGCGGCTTCCATCGCCTCGGCGGCGGGCTGCATCAGCGGGCAGTGGAACGGCGCGGAGACGGGGAGCAGGACCGCGCGCTTGGCGCCGAGATCCTTGGCGAGCGCGATCGCCTTCTCGATCGCGAGGCGGTGGCCCGAGATCACGACCTGCGACGGGTCATTGTCGTTGGCGACGGTGCAGACCAGCTCGGCCCCGCCCTCGGCGAGGATCGAATCGACCGCGGCACCCGCGATCAGCTGCGCCTTTTCGAGGTCGGTGCCGAGCAACGCGGCCATCGCGCCCTCGCCCACCGGCACCGCCGCCTGCATCGCCCGGCCGCGCAGCTTCAGCAGCCGCGCGGTGGTCGACAGGTCGAGCGCACCCGCGGCGCACAAAGCGGTATATTCGCCGAGGCTGTGCCCGGCGACATAGTCGGCCTTGTCGGCGAGGCGCAGGCCGCCCTCCTTCTCGGCGACGCGCAGCGTGGCGATCGCGTTCGCCATGATCGCGGGCTGCGCATTCTCGGTGAGGAGGAGGTCGTCGGCCGGCCCCTCGCTCATCAGTCGGAACAGATTCTGGCCGAGCGCCTCGTCGACTTCGGCGAAGACCTCGCGCGCGGTGGCGCTGGCGTCGGCGAGCGCCTTGCCCATGCCGACAGACTGGCTCCCCTGCCCGGGGAAGATGAACGCGCGCATGACCTCTCCTCTTTGAAGCGGGCGGACTAGAAAGGTGTGGCCCGAGTTGCAACCGCGCGAACCTGAACGGACCCGTGGGGTTTGCGACAAAATGCGACCAATTCGCGACCCCTGCGACAAGCGCCTGCGACAAGCGGCCCCCAGATTATGGAGGACGCCGCAGCATCGGCGCCGTGTTTCAACGGGAGAGTATCATGAAGACGTTCATCCTCAGCGCGCTTGCCGCCACCCTCGTCGCCAGCCCGCTGCTGGCCGCTGCTCCGGCCGAGGCGCAAGCGCGTCGCGAAGTGACCACCGTGCGCCAGAACAACAATGGCCGCACCGTCGTCACCAAGCGGACCACCGTCCGCCCGAACCAGTATCGCAATTTCCGCACCGGCCAGCGGTTCGACCGCCGCTATGCGCAGAACTACCGGGTGATCACGACCTACCGCAACTATCGCCTCGCCGCCCCGCCGCGTGGCAGCCAGTGGGTCCGTTCGGGTCGTGACGCGCTGCTGGTCAACGGCCGCGGCAATGTGGTCCAGGTGCGTGGTGGCGCATTCCGGTAAGGTCCGGGCCTCCATTACATCTTCATCCTGAGATGAGCGCCGTCCTCGATATACCCCGTCATCCTGACGAAAGTCAGGATCCAGGGTCAGACAGGGCGGCGCTCCGTTACTCTGGATCCTGACTTTCGTCAGGATGACGGAGGAGGGAGCGGATGACGGAAGGGGTTGGGAAGACGGACGGACACCTTGCCTTTCCCCGATAATCGGGTAAGGGCCGTCGCAACCGGGGTGAGGGATTCGCGTCTCTTGCCCCGGTTTGCATTCTAGACGACAGCCGGAGGGGTGCACGCATGGGGCGTGTATCAGCGATCGGCCAAGACGAAGGACAAGACATGGCTCTTTACGAGCACGTGTTCCTTGCGCGCCAGGATCTGGCACAGGCGCAGGTGGACGCTCTGGCGGAAATCGCCACCAAGATCGTGAACGACAACGAAGGTCGGGTCGTAAAGACCGAGAACTGGGGCTTGCGTTCGCTGGCGTACAAGATCGCCAAGAACCGCAAGGCGCACTATGTGATGCTCGAGATCGATGCCCCGGGCAACGTGATCGCAGAGCTGGAGCGCCAGACGCAGATCAACGAAGACATCATCCGTTACATGACGGTCAAGGTCGACACGCTCGAAGAGGGCCCGACCGTGATGATGCGCAAATCGGACCGCGACCGTGAGCGTCGTGGCGACCGCGAAGGTGGCCGTGAAGGCCGTCCTGACCGCGGCGATCGTCCGGACCGTGGTCCCCGTCGTGACCGCGAAGAGGGAGCTGAATAATCATGGCACGTCCATTCTTCCGCCGCCGCAAGAGCTGCCCGTTCTCTGCCAAAGACGCTCCCCGGATTGACTATAAGGACGTCCGGTTGCTGCAGGGCTTCGTGTCCGAGCGTGGCAAGATCGTCCCGTCGCGTATCACTTCGGTGGCCGCAAAGAAGCAGCGCGAACTGGCCCAGGCCATCAAGCGTGCGCGTCATCTGGGCCTGCTGCCCTACATCGTTAAGTAAGGAGCGCCCCCATGGACGTCATTCTGCTTGAGCGCGTCGAAAAGCTCGGCGCCATCGGCGACGTGGTGAAGGTCAAGGACGGCTATGCCCGTAACTTCCTTCTCCCGAACAAGAAGGCGCTTCGTTCGAACGAAGCCAACCGCAAGGTTTTCGAAGCGAACCGTGCGCGGATCGAGTCGGACAACGCATCGCGCCGTGCCGATGCCGAGACCGAAGCGAAGACCTTCACCGACGCGAGTGTGACCCTGATCCGTCAGGCGTCGAACACCGGTCAGCTCTACGGCTCGGTCGCGGTTCGCGATCTGGTCGATGCGCTGGTGGCCGATGGTCACAAGGTCGGCAAGTCGGCGATCGTGCTCGACAAGCCGATCAAGGCAATCGGCGTGTACACCGTCAAGGTTGCACTCCACCCCGAGGTGTCGGTGTCCGTCAAGGTCAACGTCGCCCGGTCGCCGGAAGAAGCCGAGATGCAGGCTCAGGGCGTCGACGTCATGTCGTCGATGTTCGAGCGTGACGAGGCTGGCTTCGTCGAGGATTACGATCCGAACGCAGAGCCCGGCGCGACCGCCGAAGCCCCGCGCGACCAGGAGGAAGAGGCACAGGGCTAACCCCCTCGCCTTTCCTGGCCAAATCGAAAAAGGCCCGTCCGGAGCGATCCGGGCGGGCCTTTTTCATGTCCGCGGCAGGAACGCCAGCGGCTCAGGGGCAGGTGACGCAGGCGCCGACCATCGCGGCGAGGGGGACGAGCGCGAAGATGACGGGGAGGATCTGTTTCATGGCCGGCGAACTCTATGAAAAGGGACGCGGCGATAATGCCTAAGGCCGGCGAAAGGTTGCGGGCAGATGAACCGCGCGTCGTCGCCCAGCGTCGGCGTTTGCCGGCCCCCCTGCTCCACCGCAGAAGACGCACATTCTGGCCAAAATCGATTGTCAGCGCGCGATTGTGATCGCTGAGTGCAGGTTCCAGTTTTTGGAAAGGTTAAGAAAATGCGTACGAGTCTCCAGAAATATCCGACGGTTGCCCTCCTGCTGATCGGGTCGATCGGGCTGGGCGGTTGCGCCACCAAGGGCTTTGTCCGCGAGCAGATCGCGACCGTCAACACGCGCATCGACGGCATGGACGGCCGCCTGCGGACCGTCGAGGGCACGTCGGGCGAGGCACTGACCCAGGCCCAGGCCGCAGCCGGCCAGGCGCAGCAGAACGGCCAGCGGATCGACCAGATCAACGGTCGCGTCGACGGCATGGAGCAGAAGATGCAGCAGCAGATGCAGCAGCGCCAGCGCAAGCCGCGCGGCTGAGCCTGACCCTGCTCCATGCCAATACCCGGGACGGCTTTCGCCGCGCAGGATCGCCATCGTGAGAGGATCTTGCGCGTGAGAGGGCCGTTACCGGGACGGTACCGGGCGGCGGCGCTTGCCGGCCTGGCGCTGGCGCTCGTCGCCGCGCCGGTGCCGCTGGCGGCCGCTGCCGGCGCCAAGGTCGCCGCGAAGACTGGTGGCAAGGCCGCTGGCAAGGCCGCCGGCAAGACGCGCGCGAAGCCGCGGCGCGGGGCGGCGGTGGCTGCCCCGGTCGTGCCGCTCGCGCTGCCGCTGCTGTCGCCGGCCGCGGACCATATCGTGGCCTGGGTCGCGGCGGCGAAGGACAATGCAGGGCTGCCCTATGCGGTGATCGACAAGCAGGCGGCGTCGCTGCTGCTGTTCGATGCGAAGGGCGCGTATCTCGGGCAGACGCCGGTGCTGCTCGGCGTCGGGATCGGGGACGATTCGTCGCCGGGCGTCGGCGCAAAGGATCTGGCCGAGATCGGGCCCGCCGAGCGGACCACGCCCGCGGGCCGGTTCGTCACGAAGTTCGGCCGCGCGTTCGGACGCCAGTCGGTGCTGTGGGTCGACTATGCCAATTCGGTCGCGATCCATGCGGTGATCACGACGCACAAGAAGGAACGCCGGGTCGAGCGACTGGTGTCGCCGAGCCCGGAGGACAACCGGATCAGCTTTGGCTGCATCAATGTCGGCAGCAAATTCTATACCGGCCAGCTGAGCCCGCTGTTCCGCCGCAAGGGCGGCGTGGTGTATATCCTGCCCGAGAGCCGGACGCTCGACGACGTGTTTCCGCGGGCGCGGCTGCTACCCTATCTGAAGCCGACGCCGGTCGCGGCAACCCCTGGTGCGGAAAGCGAACCGACATGATCCTGTTCTGGCTCGCTGCGGTGGCCGCAGCTCCCACTCCTGCCCGCACCCCCGCTCGCGCCGACCGCCCCGTGGTGGTGAGCGCGCTGACCACCGAGGAGCTGATCGCGCAGTGCCGCGGCAAGGATGCCGACCCGGCGCCGAGCTTCTGCACGGGCTATATCCTCGGCGCGTTCGACACGCTGTCGATGGCGCGCGAGATCTGCCCCTCGGCGACCAAGGGCTCGACGATCGACGCGGTGGCGACGACGCGCAAATATCTGCGCACCAAGGGGAAGAAGGCGAAGGCCGCACCGATCTTCGTGGTCCGCGACGCGCTGCGCCGGTCCTTTGCGTGCAAGCGGAACGCCAAACGCTAGCCTGTCCACCGTACCGGTAGCGGTACGGCCCTCTCACAGTCCGCCGAACGGCCACCCGCGACGATTCGTCGGCGGGCGGCCTGCCAATGTGAGGCGCCACGGTGAACGGCGATGGCTCTCGATAACCGAAATAGTGCCTATTCTGAACATGCTCGCAACATTCGTATGAAGAGGTCATATTTGGGTATTGTCATATAAGTCAGAATGGAGAATTCATGTCCCCGGAACCGGACCAAGCGCGAACGCGCAGCCGGACAAGGGGGCCTTCATGAACTTCAGACATACCACGTCCTATATTGCACTTGCCGGATCGCTGTTGCTGACGGCGATCCCCGCTGTGGCGCAGACCGCGACAGACAGCCCGGCGACGCCGGCCCAGGCCAAGGTCGAGGCCGATGCGCAGACCGCGTTCGCCGCGGGCGATACGGCCAAGACCGTGTCCGACGACATGATCGTCGTCACCGGATCGCGGATCCAGCGGCCCAACATGACATCGGCCGCGCCGATCACCTCGGTCACCGCGCAGGACATCCGCGCGCAGGCGGCGATCACCGTCGAGGACGTGCTCAACCGCCTGCCGCAGGTGTCGCCCGACAGCCAGCAGACCTATCAGGATTCGGACGGCCGCCAGCGGATCAAGCTGCGCAGCTTGGGCTTCGAGCGGACGCTGGTGCTGGTCGACGGCAAGCGGCTGGGCACGCAGAACGGCCAGGACGTCGGCATCATTCCGCCCTCGCTGCTCGAACGCGTCGACGTGCTGACCGGCGGCGCGTCGTCGGTCTATGGATCGGACGCGGTCGCGGGCGTGGTGAACTTCATCCTGAAGAAGGATTTCGAGGGGATCCAGCTCGACGGCAATTACAGCTTCTACAATCACGAGAACAAGGACACGATCGTGTCGCCGCTGGCGCGCGCGAACGCGTTCGAGGCGCCGCGCGGGCTGACCAATGACGGCGGCCGGTCCGACGTCACGCTGACCGCGGGCACCAAGCTGTTCGACGGCGCGCTGCGCGTGTCGGGCTTCGTCAATTACCGCCAGGCCAATGACGTCCCCTATGACGCACGGTCGAGCTCGGCATGCCAGCTGGTCCAGACCGGCAAGGACGGCCCGCTGTCCTGCTCGCTGTCGACCTATTCGCCGAGCGGCTATATCTCGCCGCGCAGCGGGGCGAACAGCGGCGTCGGCTATGTCAACGATCCCGCCGGCACGCGCAGCTTCGTGCCCTACGGCGCAGGGGCGGGCAACGCGGCCAACCCCTATGACGGCTATTCCTATCAGCGCGAATTCGAACGCTATACGGCGGGCGGCTTCGTCAGCGCGAAGATCGCGCCCGAGCTCGAGCTCTATGGGTCGGGGATCTGGTTCCGCGACAGGTCGGTGAACCCCTATCCGACGCGCGTCTACAGCTACACCAACTATGGCGACACGCCGTACCAGGTGAACTGCAACAATCCGTTCCTGTCGACGTCGCAGGCCAGCACGATCTGCGGTGCGCAGGCGGGGACGTCGGCGCTCGCGCCGCTCGACGTGCGCTATCGCTTCAACGACCTGCCCTTCTCGCCCGACGTCTATCTGAACAAGGGGATCCGCGCGACCGCGGGAATCCGCGGCACCGTCGGCGAGGCGTGGACCTATGATCTGGGCGGGGTGTTCTCGCGCAACCAGCAGGACATCACCTTCGGCAATTACGCCGATTTCGACCGGGTGAACCGCTCGCTCAACGTCGTCAGCGTCAACGGCACGCCGACCTGCGCGGCGACCGTGTCGGGGGTCGACCCGGCCTGTGTCCCGTTCAACGCGTTCAGCGCAGGGACGCTCGGCGGACCGCTCGCCGATTACCTGTTCACCGCGCGCAGTGGCACCTCGACCGGCGTCGCCAAATTGTGGGACATCGTGTCGTCGGTGACCGGCGACCTCGGCAAATACGGAATTACCTCGCCCTTTGCGAACCAGGGCGTCGCGATCGCGCTGGGCGGTGAATATCGCAAGGACAGCTATGCCTCGTCCGCGGATGCGATCTACCGCGAGCAGAATGGCGGCGAGGATTTCAACCTGAGCCAGGACGTGTGGGAATCGAACATCGAGGTCCAGGCGCCGCTGATCGAGGAGCGCCGCTTCGCGCATCTGCTGCAGGTCACGGGCGGCTATCGTGTGTCGAAATACAGCAGCAATCCCAAGACCTTCAACACGTGGAAGCTGGAGGGCACCTATGCCCCGGTCAGCGACCTGACGTTCCGCGCATCATTCAACAAGGCGCAGCGCGCACCGACGGTGTTCGAGATCCGCCAGGCGACCGCGATCAACTATAGCCGGCAGGGCGGATCGCAGAACGACTTCTGCGCCCCCGTGCCGCGCCAGATCGCGGACCCGGCCAATCCCGGCCGGACGATCACCACGACCACGCCGATCGCCTCGCGCGAGGTGTGCGCGGCGACCGGGCTGTCCGACGCACTCTATGGCAGCGCGACCCTGCTGTGCCCCAACGACCAGTGCACGGTGCGATCGGGCGGGTTCACCGCGGATCCGGAAACCGCCTATACCCAGACCTATGGCCTGGTCGTGAAGCCGAGCTTCCTGCGCGGGCTGGTCTTCTCGGTCGATCGCTACCGGATCAAGATCAACAACTCGCTCGGCTATAACGACGACAGCTATTACACCGATGGCTGCCAGCGCTCGAACGGCGACCCGTTCTTCTGCTCGGGGATCGTCCGCCAGCCCGGCACAGGCATCCTCTACGCCGCCGCCGCGAACAACCCGACCAGCGGCTTCATCCGCGCGGGCACGACCAATTATTATTTCTCGATCGCGCGCGGCTGGGACTTCCAGAGCCAGTATACGCTGGGTCTCGGCGGGGCCGGCAAGATCGACTGGAACTTCAACGGGTCGCTGACCACCTTTGCCGGCGGGCAGGATTCGCCGCTCCAGCCCAAGCGCAATTGTGCGGGCTATTATGGCAATGGCTGTGGGCAGCTGCTGCCGAAATGGTCGCACGGGCTGCGGACGACCTATACGACGAGCGACGGCATCTTCAGCACCTCGTTCAACTGGCGCTATGTCGGGTCGCTGACGAGTGCGGACAATTCGGGCGATCCGGCGATCGGCGGCACGCCCGACCGCGCGCGGACGACCTTCTACAGGATCGCGCCGGTGAATTATTTCGACCTGGCGCTGACCTTCGCCGTGTCGCGCGACTTCTCGCTCCGGCTGATCGCGAACAACCTGCTCGACAAGACGCCGCCGATCCTGGCGAATTCCTATGACATCAGCCTGGCACGCAGCAATACGATCCCCGCGCGCTACGACGCGCTGGGCCGCAACCTCGCCGTCGGGGCGACCGTGCGGTTCTGATCGAACCGGGGCGTATCGGGGGGCTCGTCGTTCGCGACGGGCCCCCTTTTTTTGGTGCGGGAGCCGGCGACGTCCGTCCGTCGCGTTGCGCTTAAAACGCGATAAGTTCCGCGTGCCGGGCGCCGGCGATTTCGACGTCATGACGCAAACGGAACAAGACTGCGTCGAGAGTGTTCGAACCTGTTGTAAGTACAGGGAGAGTTAAATGTCAGATTATCGGGGCGGCGAGCCAATTCGTCAAAAGAGCGGCGCAGGCAAGACGATCGTCATCGTCCTTGTCGTCATTGCGGCCATCGTCGGTGTCCTCTTTGCGACCGGGTTCTGGAGCGCCAACGTGAAGGAAGGTTCGCTTCCGGAGGTCTCCGTCAAGGGCGGCGACATGCCGAATGTCGATCTCGACTCGAAGGCGGTCGTCGTCGGCACGAAGAAGACCGAAGTCGAGGTCCCCAAGGTCAAGACCGAAACCGAAACGGTCGACGTGCCCACCGTGGGCGTCAAGGACAATGGCGAAAAGTAAGACTTCGCCTGACGTCACAAGCCCTCACCTGACGGTGGGGGCTTTTTTTTGTGACGCGGATGTGAGGGCGTTATCGCCGGGCACCGGGCAGCCGGTGTCAACGGCTCAACTTGGTGGAAACTCGACTTTCAGCCTATAAAGCGAGCATGATAATCCTCATGCCGAGAAGGTGCAAAGCCGGCAGTGCGAGCGCGGTGACGAAGCGCCATTTTGTCAATCGGCGATAGCAGAGAAAGCCCGCCGTCATAGCAGCGACGAGCATGATGGGCTGAGCGAGCAAGAACAATACCAGCGCCCACGCGCCGACAGACTGTCCACCGTCCATCGCCATCGGCGAAACTAACGCGAGCATTGCCGCTCGACCCAATAGAGTGCCAGACAGCAGCGATGCCGCGAGCGGAAGCATACGCGTCACGGTAATTGCCGGATGTTTTGCCGTCGGCATGAACGCTCCTTTGCTTCCAACCCCGCTAAGCTTCGAATGTCTGCAATTGTGCGAAGGTTTAAGTGTCAGCTTAATCCACCTGCCAAGTTAACCTGTTGCGAACAACGTTGGCAATGGCCATGGACGACGCTCGCAGTAGATAGCACTCCTGCCACGAAAGTGTTGAAGTATCTCGTCGAATCAGAATATGCAGAAGCACAAAGAAGTCGACCATAAAGCATAACCTATGTTATGCATTATGCGCTTTATCCATGTCCGCATAAGCCTTGAAGTACACCTGAAAGGCGTATTTTCCATAAATCGTAGTATCAATAGTTAATTGTCGATCCTCGGATCAAACTTAATAATAGTCCTGAGCAGCCTGCTTTATTACATGCCGATGCGTTCGGCAGGCGGTTCTGCTGGGGGGGGGGGGGGGGGTACCGTGAGCAGTGCCTGTCGAACACCATCGTTGGTCAATGTCTTGTATTTACGATAATCACGAACGGGAGTGTGGGGGGCTGCGGGAGACGGCGCCCACCCCCACGCCGCACGGTTTACTTGCGGCCGAACAGTTTCTCGATGTCGCCGTGCGCGAGTTTTACCCAGGTGGGGCGGCCGTGGTTGCACTGGCCCGAATGGGGGGTGATCTCCATTTCGCGGAGGAGTGTGTTCATCTCGGGGACCGAGAGGATGCGGCCGGCGCGGACCGAGCCGTGGCAGGCCATCGTGCCGGCGACCGCGTCGAGCCGTTCCTTCAGCGACAGCGCCTCGTCGAACGCGGCGAGTTCGTCGGCGAGGTCGGTGACGAGCCCTTTGGGATCGCTCTGGCCGAGCAAGGCGGGGGTCGCGCGGACCAGCATCGCGCGCGCGCCGAAGCGTTCGAGGTCGAGCCCGAACTCGGACAGCTCGGCGGCGCGCGCCTCGAGCCGGTCGCAGGCGGGTTCGTCGAGCTCGACGACCTCGGGAATCAGCAGCGCCTGGCTCGCAACCGTGCCGCCGGCGAGCGCCGCGCGCATCCGTTCGAGGACGAGGCGTTCATGCGCGGCATGCTGGTCGACGAGGACGAGACCGTCCTCCGCCTCGGCGACGATATAGGTCTTGGCGACCTGGCCGCGCGCGACGCCCATCGGGAAGGCGCTGGTCTGCGGCGGGGGTGTCCAGGCGGGTTCGGCTCTTGCCTGCGGGGGGGCGGCGAAGAAGGTGGGGCGGGCGTCGTTGACGCTGGTGTAGCTGCGGGATTCCAGGGGTAGTCTTTGGGGCGTGCCCTCACCTTCCCACCCGCTTTGCGGGCGGGCCCCTTCCTCTCCCCCGGGGGGAGAGGAGGTTTCTGGCTGCCACATGGCGAGCGCGGCGTCGCTGGCGCGCTGGCTGCGGTGGCCGGCGGCGTCGAGCGCGCGGCGGAGGCCCGAGACGATCAGGCCTCTTACCATCGCGGGGTCGCGGAAGCGGACCTCGGTCTTAGCGGGGTGGACGTTGACGTCGACCTGATCGGTGGGGACGTCGAGGAACAGCGCCACGACCGCATGCCGGTCTCGCGGGAGCATCTCGGCATAGGCGCCGCGGATCGCGCCCATCAGCAGCCGGTCCTTCACCGGCCGGCCGTTGACGAACAGATACTGGTGATCGGCGATGCCGCGATTGTAGGTCGGCAGGCTCGCGACCCCGCCGAGTACGAGCATGCCCGAGTCGACCGGCCGTTCGAGGTCGATCGTGACCGCATTGTCGGCGAGCGCGCGATCGGTGAGCGTCGCGACGCGGCTCGGCCGGTCCTCGACCTGCGTCGCCGCCAGCGTGCGGCGGCCGTCATGCTCGATCGTGAAGCCGATATCGGGACGCGCCATCGCGAGCCGGCGGACGACATCGAGACAGGCGGCATATTCGGCGCGCGGCGAGCGGAGGAACTTGCGGCGGGCGGGGACGCGCGCGAACAGATCCTCGACCACGACGCGCGTGCCGGGGGGCAGCGCGGCGGGGCCCTCGCGCTCGACGCGGCCATTGTCGACGATCCGCGACCAGCCCTCTGCCCCCCTCACCCGGCTCTCGATCGTCAGCCGCGCGACGCTGGCGATCGAGGGCAGCGCCTCGCCGCGAAAGCCGAGCGTCACGACCGATTCGATGATCTCGTCGGGCATCTTCGAGGTCGCGTGCCGTTCGAGCGCGAGCATCATGTCGGCGGGCGTCATGCCGCATCCGTCGTCGGCGACTTCGATGCGCGATGTGCCGCCTTCGACGAGGAGAATCGCGATGCGTCCGGCGCCCGCGTCGATGGCGTTCTCGACTAACTCCTTCAACGCGCTGGCGGGTCTTTCCACCACTTCACCGGCGGCGATACGATTGACGAGATGCTCGGGGAGACGCCGTATTGACATGGGTTTGCGTCTAGACCAAGCGACGGCATCCCGCGACCCGCAAACGCCCGCTTATTAGGCACCCGGTGCTCGAAAACACCGGCGGGGCCCGCGAGATGATGTGCGAAATGCCGCCCGTCCGGCGGCCAGGATTACGGGACCCTGATTGAATGGCCTTCTACTCGCGTTTCTTCAAGTTCATGTCGCACGACATGGCGATCGACCTCGGCACCGCGAACACGGTTGTCTATGTCCGTGGCCGCGGCATCGTCCTGAACGAGCCGTCGGTGGTCGCGGTCGAGACGATCAACGGCATCAAGCGCGTCAAGGCGGTCGGTGACGACGCGAAGCTGATGATGGGCAAGACCCCAGGCAATATCGAGGCGATCCGCCCGCTGCGCGACGGCGTGATCGCGGACATCGACGTCGCCGAGCAGATGATCAAATATTTCATCCAGAAGGTGCACGGCCCCCGCCGCTTCGCCCGCTGGCCCGAAATCGTGATCTGCGTGCCGTCGGGGTCGACCAAGGTCGAGCGTCGCGCGATCCGCGACGCCGCGTCGAACGCGGGTGCCAGCACGGTGTGGCTGATCGAGGAGCCGATGGCCGCCGCGATCGGCGCTGACATGCCCGTCACCGAGCCGATCGGCAGCATGGTCGTCGACATCGGCGGCGGCACGACCGAGGTCGCGGTGCTGAGCCTGCGCGGTCTGGCCTATACGACGTCGGTCCGCGTCGGCGGCGACAAGATGGACGAGGCGATCGTCAGCTATGTCCGCCGCAACCACAATCTGCTGATCGGCGAAGCGACCGCCGAGCGGATCAAGCAGGAGGTCGGCATCGCCAAGCCGCCGGTCGACGGCATCGGCACGATCATCCACATCAAGGGCCGCGACCTGGTCAACGGCGTGCCCAAGGAAATCCAGATCAACCAGGGCCAGATCGCCGAGGCGCTGAGCGAGCCCGTCGCGACGATCGTCGAGGGCGTTCGCGTCGCACTGGAGAACACCGCGCCCGAGCTGGCCGCGGACATCGTCGACCAGGGCATCGTCCTGACCGGCGGCGGCGCGCTGCTGCAGGGGCTGGACGAGGTGCTGCGCGACGAGACCGGCCTGCCGGTGACGGTCGCCGAGGACCCGCTGACCTGCGTCGCGCTGGGCACCGGTCGCGCGCTCGAGGACCCGCTGTTCCGCGGCGTGCTGATGAGCGGCTGAGAAGCGTGTAGGTGGGAAACGGGTCAGTGGAAATCGCATCGACCGAGTCGCGGGGATAGGGCCCCGGACCCGGCGATGCCCGAGAACGAGGGGACAGGCGCATGGCGCCAGCCCGCGACCGCCGGACGGGGTTTTCCCGACGGCGTCAATATGGGGTGTTCGTAGGCTATGTGCTCGCCATCGCCGGTGCGGTGGTGGGCGCAGCGTTGCTCGTCGTCTCGACCTTCAATCCGCCCGCCTTTGCCGGCGCGCGGATGGGCGTGGCGGGCCTCACCGCGCCGGTCTCGTCGGGTCTCGCCTGGGTCGTGGGCGGGGTCGCCGCGGTGCCCGAGGCGATCGGGACCTATTTCTTCGTCCGCCAGGAAAATGTCGCGCTGCGCCGCGAGCGTGACCAGACGCGGGCGCTGCTGATGCGTGCGCGGACGATCGCCTATGACAATCGCCGGCTGCGATCGCTGCTGAAGGTCCGCGACCGGATCGCCGAACCGGTCGTCACCGCGCGGCTGGTCAGTTCGAGCGCGTCGAGCGGGCGCCGCTTCGCGCTGCTCAATGCGGGCCGCTGGAGCGGGGTGCGGCCGGGCATGGCGGTGCGCGGCCCCGACGGGCTGGTCGGGCGCGTCGTCGAGACGGGGCCCAATGCGGCGCGCGTGATGCTGCTGACCGATGGCGACAGCATCGTGCCGATCCGCCGGACACGCGACGGCCTGCCCGCGATCGCAGTCGGGCGCGGCGACGGCATGCTCGACGTCCGGTCGGTCAACGCGACCAACGTCAAGTTCAATGCGGGCGACCTGTTCGTCACGTCGGGCGTCGGCGGGCTGTATTCGCCCGGCATCCCGGTCGCGCGGGTGATGACCGCGGGGGCGGATTCGGTGATGGCACGGACCTTCGCCAATCCCGACACCTTCGATTTCGCGGTGGTCGAGCCCGGCTTCATGCCGGTGCCGCCGCCGCGCGCCCTTGCGCCGTCCGACAATAGCGCCAAGTGACTGCCAAACCACCCTATCCCGTCTTCCCCCAGATGATCGACCAGCCGTGACAACCCGCAACAGCGTCGACTACAAGCCGTTCGAACCGAAGGTCGCAGGCGGCCGGGCGCGGGCGATCCCGTGGCTGACCGTCATGGCGGGATCGCTGATGACGATCGTGCCGCTGATCGCGACGATCCCGATCCTGCCGCCGTTCGGGTTCGTCATGCTGCTCGCGTGGCGGCTGCTCGCGCGTTACGCGCTGCGCCCCTGGGCGGCGGCACCGCTCGGGCTGTTCGACGACCTGCTCAGCGGACAGCCGCTGGGCAGCGCGGTGCTGCTCTGGTCGCTGGCGTTCGTGGCGATCGACATGATCGAGCAGCGGCTGGTGTACCGCGATTTCTGGCAGGACTGGCTGATCGCGAGCGGCGGGATCGCGTGCTGCGTGATCGGCGGGCGATTTCTGGGCGTACGGGTCGGCACGCATGTCGACACCGTGCTATTGGCGCAGATCGTGATCACCATGATGCTCTTCCCGCTGGCGGCACGGATCGTCGCGACGATCGAACGACGCAGGGTCCAGGAATGAGGCGGGTTTCCGAATGAGACGGCCGCCGCGTGTCGTGACCGAGATGTCGCAAGCCTATAGTTTCTCGCGTCGTGCCTGGATGCTGGGCGCGGTGCAGGGTGGCGTCGGGCTGATGCTGGCCGGGCGGATGGCATGGCTGTCGATCGCGCAGAACGAACGCTACACGATGCTGTCCGAGAGCAACCGCGTGAACATGACGCTGTTGCCGCCGCGGCGCGGCTGGATCGTCGACCGCCACGGCGTGCCGATCGCGAACAACCGCACCGATTTCCGCGTCGACATCATCCCCGACCGGTTGCGCGACAAGGAGCGCGTGCTGCCACTGCTCGGCCGCATCCTCCAGCTGCCGCCCGAGGAGATCGAGCGGATCGCGATCGACCTCGACCATGCCGCCGGGTTCCAGCCCGTCCAGGTCGCGGAGAATCTCGACTGGGAGCGGTTCGCCGCGGTCAGCGTGCGGCTGCCCGAACTGCCCGGCGTCGCGCCGACGCGCGGCTTTGCGCGCAACTATCCCGCGGGCGCCGCGGTCGCGCACCTGACCGGCTATGTCGGCGTGCCCAATGCCGAACAATACAAGAAGACGCGCGACCCGCTGCTCGTCACCCCCGGCTTCAAGCTCGGCAAGGACGGGCTCGAGAAGATGCTCGAACCCGCGCTGCGCGGCGAGGCGGGCGCGAAGCGGGTCGAGGTCACCGCGCGCGGCAAGCTGGTCGCCGAACTCGCGACCAAGCCCGACGTGCCGGGCAAGACCGCGCGGCTGACGATCGACGCGGGGCTGCAGGAATATGCCGCGCGCCGGCTGGGCACCAATTCGGGGTCGGTCGTCGTCATCGACTGTCGCACCGGCGAGATGCTCGCGATGGTGTCGATGCCCGCCTATGACCCCAACAGCTTTTCGGACGGGATCAGCCATCTCGAATGGCAGATGCTGAGCGACGACGATCACGTGCCGCTGATGAACAAGGTGACGCAGGGGCTGTATCCGCCGGGCTCGACGGTCAAGCCGATGAACGGGCTTGCGCTGCTCCATGCCGGCGTCCCGGCCGACGCGAGGGTCAATTGTTCGGGCGCGATGCGGCTGGGGACGAGCGTGTTCCATTGCCACAAGCGCGGCGGGCACGGGCCGCTAGACCTCAAGAACGCGATCATGCAGAGCTGCGACATCTATTTCTACGAGATGGCGCGGCGCGTCGGCTATGCCGCGATCGCGCCGATCGCGCGGACGCTGGGCATGGGGCAGAAGTTCGACCTGCCCTTTTCGACGCAGCGGTTCGGGACGATGCCCGACCCCGACTGGAAGCTTCACAAGTACAAGCGACCCTGGACGGTCGCGGATTCGCTCAACGCGTCGATCGGCCAGGGCTATGTGCTCGCCAACCCCTTGCAGCTGGCGGTGATGGCGGCGCGGATCGCGTCGGGCCGCGACCTGCAGCCGAGCATTCTCGCCAGCCAGGTCCACCGCGACGCGCCCGCGCTGGCGATCGATTCGGAAAATCTGGCGCGGGTGCGCGAGGCGATGTTCGGGGTGATCAACCAGGGCGGCACCGGCGGCGCGGCCAAGCTGCTGATCCCGGGCGTCGCGATCGCGGGCAAGACCGGCACCGCGCAGGTCCGCCGCATCACCATGGCGGAGCGGCGCTCGGGCGTGCTCAAGAACGGCCAGCTGCCGTTCAAGCTGCGCGACCATGCGCTGTTCATCGGCTTCGCGCCCGCGGACAACCCGCGCTACGCGCTCGCCGTGGTGCTCGAGCATAACGGGCATACGGTGCGCAACCTCGACACGCCGATGATCGGGCGCGACATCATGACCTATATGCTCGACCGCGAGCGCGCGCTGAAGTCACTTGCCGAGGTCGAACCGACCTGGGGCGGCGACATCAAGACGCGGATGGCGGCGACCGCGGCAACCTATCGCGCGGCGCAGAGCGCCCCGCCCGCCGCGATCGCGACCAAGACCGACGCGACCGTGCCGAGCGACGCCCCGGCGGTCGAGAACGCTACCGACGTCGCCAACCGGACCCAGGCGGATCTTGCGGGCGGCGGCGGCGGGGTCGCGGAAGACGGAACCACGGAGCGCGGCCAATGACATCGCGGATCATCCCCGAACAGCTTGCCACCCTGCCCTGGCGGACCTTGCTGCTGGTCACGGCGATCGGGACCTTCGGGCTGGTCGTGCTCTATTCGGCGGCGGGCGGCTCGCTGCGCCCCTGGACGCTACCGCAGGGCATCCGCTTCTTCATCCTCCTGGCAGGCTCGGTCGTGCTCTCGCGCATCCCCGAGCGCGTCTGGAAGGCGGCGGCGTGGCCGACCTATGGTGCGCTCGTCCTTGCGCTGGTGCTCGTCGAGCTGCTCGGCGCGGTGCGTGGCGGCAGCCAGCGCTGGCTCGACCTCGGCTTCATCCGGCTCCAGCCGTCCGAATTGATGAAGCCGGCGATCGTGCTTGCCTGTGCGCGCTTCTACGACATGCTGCCGCCCAACGAGACGCGGCGGTTCGCGGCCGTCTGGCCCGCCGCAGTGCTGATCGGCATCCCCGCGGCGATCGTGATGAAACAGCCCGATCTGGGCACCGCGCTGATGATCTGCGCGGGTGGCGCGACGGTGATGTTCCTGGCGGGCATCCCGCTCAGGCTGTTCGTCGGCGGTGCGGTGGCCGCGTCGGTCGCGATCCCGCTCGCGATCAACTTCGCGCTGCACGATTATCAGCGCAACCGGATCCTAATCTTCCTCGATCCCGAAAGCGATCCGCTGGGCACCGGCTATCATATCAGCCAGTCGAAGATCGCGATTGGATCGGGCGGGCTGTGGGGCAAGGGGTTCCTCAACGGCACGCAGAGCCATCTCGACTATCTCCCCGAGGGGCATACCGACTTCGTCTTCGCGACGATGGCCGAGGAATGGGGGCTGGTCGGCGGCTGCCTGCTGATCCTCGCCTTCCTGCTGGTGATCCGCTGGGGGATCGAGGTCGGCCAGCGCGCGCAGTCGCGGTTCGCGCAGCTGGCCGCTGCGGGGCTCGCCACGACGATCTTCTTCTATGTCGCGATCAACCTGATGATGGTGATGGGCCTTGCCCCCGTGGTGGGCATCCCGCTGCCGCTGTTCAGCTATGGCGGGTCGTCGCAGATGACCGTGCTGCTGTGCCTGGGGATATTGATGTCGATCGACCGGGAAAATCGCAAGACGACACGCTGGTAAGCAGAAAAAGACAGCAATTTGGACGAAAGGGGGTTGCGGCCCCCGATGAGTCTGCTAACAGCGCGCCTCCAGCAGCGGGGCGCCACACCAGGGCGCCACTCAAAACCGCCCCGGAATGGACGCATAGCTCAGTTGGTAGAGCAGCTGACTCTTAATCAGCGGGTCCTTGGTTCGAGCCCAAGTGCGTCCACCATTCTTTTCAAAGACTTAGCAGTCAATATGAGCCGCGATTTCATCGCCTCGGTCAGCCTAGCAATCAGATAGCAATCAGGCGGCTGAATTTCGTTGCCCACCTGCTCTCGCAAGGCCGGACGGTTAAATCCGTCGCGGCCGACAACAACAATGAGTGCTAAGTTAAACCCGCTTCCTTGATAAGGCTAAGATCGTAAGTCCAATCCTCACCGACAGCACACCTTTTTAAGTGGCTTAGCGAGCTCCTACGGGGGGTTCGCTGTGGCTCGGGCAGGACCGGGCTGGGACGCCCGTAGATGCTCTTTCTCAGCCAGCAAAGCGGCAATCGAAGGAATGAGCGTCCAAAGGCGCTGTGGATAGACAAGAACGTAGATTCTGCCGCATAGCCTGACGATTGATGGGGAGTGCATTGGTTTTGCAGAACGAGTATGACACGGGGGTGCCCGCTCATTGTCCACCTTCGCAGGCCCAAGGGATGGCGGTGATACTGTATCGCATCTGCGAAAATAGCCCGCCAAGTGCTGAGGACTTTACCTCCCACGTAAGCTCGGCTGTGAAGCGCAAAATCGCGCAGGCAAAGGCAGCGCTGAAGCGCAATCCAAAAGATTGCGATCCCTCTGGCTTGTCAGTTTTTCTAACAGAGCAGAGGATACGTCACGCTTGTAGCGTATTTCGCTTTGCTGAAGGCGCCTACGTTTACACGATCAAGGTAGAGACGGATGAGGGTGTAATTCAACCCACGCGTTCAGATGGCCATTTTACATACTGGCCACTGAAGTCAACGAAACTTAAAGATCGCGCACAGTTGGCGTTCGGACCTGTCGATAGAGCTACCGTTTATGTGGCTTAACAATCGCCCTTTTCTAAGTAATTGGTATGGCGGCCCCGCCGAGCCTCACGAAGTTCTCTATGAGTTCGGAGGACCGGCCATATACCTGTCATATGCAGGGCCCGCCACTTTTATTTTTTTTAAAGTCGATGAGCAGGAAGAGTCTGATTTATATCTTGCTGCCCCGATCAGTGATGAGGAATTAATAGCGCTGCGAGGTGGAAAGCTCTCTATAAGAGGTGCTATGAGCCATCGGGAAGCGTGGCTTGCAGAAGTTGACTTTGAATTTAACGTTCTTCGCTATCAGGAGCAGTCGTACGAACATTACGGCAGCCTACTGCCGCGGGTTGGCATTGCCCTTTACGAGTATTTTGGTGAGGTACCTGATACGCTTGAACAGGCAGAAGCCTTCATATCGTTTAAGTTTGAGTCAAGCGTGATGTCCGCTGTTTCGATGCCACTGAGTGTTCTGAGGAATAGGGTTGAGGCAGTATCGGAGGTCGTTCGGTCTGTAATGATGCCTAGCCGTTTGTCCTACGGAAGCAAAACGAGGTTTTTTGATCCGGAAGTCATACCATTACGGTTCGACAGCTTGCTGATTGCGATTAAAGAACCGCAGTTCGATGAGGAGGGTCTGCGCCTTTCTAAAGAGACGGCCGGGTTTACGCCGGAAAGTTTGATTTCTGAAAGCGAGGATCTCGGAACTCGCTTTGTGGAAGAACTTGATTTAGCGAATCAGCTGGCAAGGCGTGGGCGATTGACTCGAACTGAGGCAGATCGACATTTTGAGTTATTGGACACGATCGTCGGACTTGTTCCCACAACAAAGAACGACCTGACTCGATTGCAGGTAGGACTTAAAACCAATACTGGCATTAAGTTAGTTTCAATCGATAAACACGCCGGTGACAACATAGTTGCAGCGAGGCGTAGTATTGAAGCTCCAATTAGAGATGTCACGGGTGTGATTTCCGAGGTTAATGACGAAGCCAAAACCTTTATTGTCAAAGACGCAGGCGGCAGGCTTACCACTGTCAATCCATTGTCCGAGCGATATAAAGATATGAATGATCGCAGTTTAATGAAGATTGGGCAGCGAGTTAAGCTAAAGGGCAAGCTCTTCGAACGAGTCCGCCGAGATTACTTAATTCTCACAGCCGATGCCGAGCCACTGCTTGGCTGACTTACGCCTTGTCACAGATTTAACTGAGCGTCGAGAGAACGGGCGTCCTACCTCAGTCCTGCCCTGCACAAATCTTTTGCTCAGTATTTAATCGAAAGCCTGAGAATACTGCGCTTTGACGCATCAATGCCGGCTACGACCTTAGTCCTAGGCGGGGTGTTGTCACCACTTGCCATATGATTTTCACTTACGTTCGCCGGTCGCAACACCGTTTTGAAATAATACCCAGTCACTTCTGAACCGAATTGCGATCAATCGAAAAAGGTTTTCCAGCCCGGCCCGACGATGCCAATACCTGCTAGGGCGTTGGCATCGCCCTTCACAGGGACAACGGCAACGAAGGCCGGTGGCGCAACTGATGTGGGCTTGTACTTACGCGCATAGACGGCGAACATCGCCTGTCCGCTGCCCAAGCCCCGCCATGCTCGCGCTGTAGCCTCGCTGAGCGCTTCTCCGGGGTTCCGTGACACCATGGAGTCATCGGGCATCCGCAAGCCCTCAGGCTCGCTTGGCGCGTCATCCGCGTGGATCATGAAGCACAGGCGCGGTAGCTGGCGTTTCCGGGCGCGAACCTCAAGCCGCGCTATGCGGTTTGCTAAGGTCGAATGCTTCACTTCCGGCGTTCAACGGTATCAAGGCGCGCGCTAAGACGGTCTACGGCTTCACGTTCCAGAGCGCGGCTAATTTCAGTAAGTGCGTAGATTAACTTGCTACCCTTGTTTATTTCCAAGGCGCCGTCCCGCATTTCCCTAAATATTTTCACCATCTGCCTACGCGCACTAGCGCCAGTCTCAATTCTAAGACGCTTGCCCACAGTAGCAGGGGGGAGGGTAGCCGGAATGTCGCAGGAAACGGGGATTAAGCGAATATCGCCTTCGCCATTCTCTGCTATTACTGCGGGGTAATCCGGCCAACCCGTTGCCATTTCAATTCACTTCCAGCTTGCCGTGCTACTCCGTTCAAAGTTACATAAAATCCCCTCAGCGTCAAACATCTCGTTTGTGGCTCTCTCATCTATCATATCGTCTATCCTGCGTAGTTCCACTTTCGAGTTGATCGCAATGTTCAATCTAAACGAGTAATCAACGGCAACGGCAGCCTTCGCGATTGTCCAAAGGGCACTCACGTCAACATTTAGTTCAAGATATCTAACTAAGTCATTCACTTCAACCAATGCGGCATCGCGAATATTGCGATGCGCGTCACGATAACGCTCAAACCCATAACCTTCGGGTAGACAGTTAATCAGATCCTCACATTCGAGGACCTTTTTCATAGCTTCAGCAAGCTTCTTGATATTGCCGTCATATATCTTCGTGGTAGTCATGGATCATCCCATCCTAAAAGCGCCGCCAGCTCGCATTGGAGCCGGCGGCAATAGCCTACCTAGTCGTCGCTAATATCAATACCATAGCTAGCCATAATAGTCTTGTTCTCAGCGAACTTTGCAGCATGGTTCTTTGTGCCGCGATAAAGGCGAGCTTTCCAGCTACCCAACGCCGGGAAACTATCCTCAAGATACCGGGTAGCATTCCGATGCTCATCAAGCTCCGAATGTTCTACGTAGGCGACCTTCCGGTTGTAGACTTCGCGCAAGGTTGTCACCTGCTCAGGATCGCAACCGTGAATGAAGGCCGGGGAGCTAACGACTGCGCCCAAAATCTCTTTATCACCCGCCTCGAACGCGGCAGCTAGCGCGGCAGACCGCTCAGCGGGCTTCATGGCGCGCATTACCGAACGGATTTCAGCAGCGTTAGCGGTCGGAGTTAGCGCAACCTTCAACTCTAGCCGCGCCTCAACGTTTGCCGTTGAGGTCGCAAGAGCGCTCTTGGCTTTCTCATAGCCAATAGTTGTCTCTTCACCAATTTTGTCAGCTAGCAAAACAATCTGATGTTCGTTCATGCCGCGAGTTATGCGCTCATCAACCATGCCGCGCCGCTCGTTGAAGCCGTTAGCCTTTTCCAGAGTGCCGGACAGAAAGTCCTTAGCCGCCTTTATGCCAGATGATAGTTCCGGGTTCATAGCCATATGGTAGTTAACCTTACCGGGAAGCTCGATCGGAGCGAGTGCCACCGGACTAGTTGCGAAGTTTGCAGTCGGACTTGTTGTAAATGCCATGATCATTAATTCTTGAGTTGCCCACATTGTAGAAATTGCAGTTTAGCGATTAGAATGCCCGATTTTCTACGGAGGCTTCTGCACCCCTATCAACCCCCAGTAACAACGAATAACAAGTAACATACTCATAGGAGGCCACTCGTTATTTTGTTGTTGTTGTTACCGGGGTACACATAGGCACCACGCGCCACCTTCTCAACTTCGCCAGTTTCGACCATTTTGAAAATCAATTGCCGGACCGAGTTATTATCAGCTTGTACGGCAAGAGCTATATCTGTGGGCGACATTGGCTTTTCGCTTGACTTTAATAGCGCGAGTATCCCGCATCGTGCGCTTGAACGCTGAACATCGGCGGCGTTGCCTAACTCCTCCCAACGGCAAACATCGGGATTAAACTTTACTGCTGACTCAAATTCTTCAAGGTCGCGCCCACGCCCGGCCAACGTACAACCTTGGCTTGTTCGATTTAGTATTATGATAGCGTCTGCGGCACCCGTTAGACCGTTTGTTCCGCTGATCATTTCAAGCGGGTCGTCAGCTACCATCTTGCGCACATGATGAACTAAGACGATTGCTATATTAAATTCGTCCGCTAGCGCCTTCCAGATCGTAACTGCTTTGTAGTCGGCATCGTAACTACCTTCGTCCCGGCCTTTGCCGGGTCGAACCTTTGCGAGCGTATCAATGATAACCAAGCGCGGGTTGGCAGCTTGCACGATCCATGATCGAACGATTTCAACCCCGCCTTCATCGGCGCGGGGAAGCTCGCAAATGAAGGACAGTGCGCTAGGCCACGCCGCCCCGGCCCTGATGATGCTCATTCGCGACTTCAAGCGGCGCTGAGTGTCCTCTAGGGCCGCATACAGCACGTCACCCGCCACGCACTGCTTGCCGAGGGTGAAACCCCCCTCAGCGACGGCAACGGCGTTATCGAGGGCCAGCCACGATTTGCCGAGCTTCGGCCTTCCGCCAAAGATGATCGCGCCCTGCGGCAAGAGGCCGGGGATTACCCAGGTCGCAGCCGGGAAGTGCTTTGTCTGAAGCGCGCCAGCGGTGATCCAAGGCGATCCAGCCCCTGACTGTGGGATTGTCGCACCGGCAACGAGCGATTGGCCTTTGACGGTGAAGTTATGAGTTACAGGAGCAAGCTGGCGATCCATCGCCTTTGCGACCATCGGGTTTAGGTAGCTCGCACGCTTTGCCTTGTCGCGCTGGCCAAGAGCGCTTGCATGAAACAAGGTTTTAATTTGATCGGCGTTCTGAGTGTAGAACCCAAGAATGTTAATTAGTGCAAGGTCCGCTTCAGATTGGCTGGGATACTTGGTCTTCCACTCGCCCTTATTGTAAAGCTGCTTAACAGTTTCTCCATTATCTGCAGCAAATGCGCTAGCCAAAATGCTCGCGTCCGACTCTGTAGCGTCCTTAAAGAAAGGGCTAGCGTCAAACCCTGCTTTGTTACCGCCTAGCTGATTGAACAGTAAGTCAAGATTAGGTTGGCAATCAGTGACGCCCACATTATTTGTTACATCGCCAGTAAAGGTAAAGAACCGTTCGGCTGAGTAGACTTCTACACCGCCGCGCCGCCTTCCGTGAGGCACTTCACCTTTGACAATGATATGATGGCCGCGTCCGCTTGGGCTACGCTCCGTGTAGCTGGGAAAGCCCTCGTGAATACGCCTTTGTACCGCCAAGGCTTCAGTGTCGTCGCCAACATCATCTAGATCAAGGCCGGCTAAACCGCCACCCGCAACGAATACGAACCCAATTCCGCTGAAGTTGTTAGCAGGATCATTAGGGTTACATGGTCCGGTTAGGTTAAGCGGTGCACCCGTCGCTTGCTCGAAGGTTCCCCAATGCTCAGGATTTGTAGTGCTAGCCTTCTCGCCGCCCTGCCAAGGTTTGTACGGGCATTTGGTCGGCTTCTTGGACAAATCAACATTGCCATTGCTATCTAGTTTATGCTCAAGCCTCCATAGACACCATTGCTTTTTTTGACGCATTTCGAGCGGCGCATTATTATAGTAACCGGACATAGTTTACTTCTTCTTTGAAGCAGCCCGCTACATCACTCCGGTTGACTTGTCCGGTTCGTGAAGTAATGTGGGTGGGTCGCGAGGGGTCGTGGCGGATCATAGCTAATGGGTCGGAGGCTTTGGCTTCCGGCCCTTTCTTTTACCTATGCGTCGCTCGTGGAGCGGGTCAGGCGGCTTTCCAGCCATGCATCTAGGTCAGTACTGCGATAGCGCACCGCACCGCCTAATTTGACGTAGACAGGCCCCGCCCCTGTAAGGCGAAAGCGCTCAAGAGTGGGTTTGCCGAGGCGCAAGAATGAAGCGGCCTCGCGTGTCGTAAGTATTTGCATTGGTGCCTCCGTTATCTGGTGGCACCGCAAGTAATATGGCGTTGTCAGGCTTGGGAGGGGTATAGTCTCGCCAGCATAGCATCGTATTTCTTCTGCTTAGCTTTGATAGTATCTCTACGCTGTTCTTTCGAGAAATCCGGCCAAAGGTTTGGCTTATACCTAGGAGCTAGGTCTTTAGCTGCGTCCTTTGCGTCAGTGTACAAGCCAGACTTAATGCCAGCCAAAGCTTCTTTATCAAGCGGGTTAAGCCTAGGGCCGCGATCTGCCGCCCCATCGGCTTCCGGCAATGGAACTAGATCAATCTCGTAGCTCATGCCGCTGCGCTTTGCAGCTTCACAACGTTAGTGCGGTTAGCCGGTTCTAGTAGTTGCTCGATATGCCGCGACCACGATTTTAGCGCATCCCGCTTTTCCTCTTTCCAATCATGGCGCTGATAAATGCCAGCAACGCCAGCCTTCGCGCCGCTTACATGGTTTAGAATAGCCTCAGTTACCTCAAACCGGATGCCCAGCCGCTGAAAGCCGGTTGCAACAGTGCGGCGAATGTCATGGATACGCCATTGAGGTAGCGCTTCGCCGTTGCGAGCTTCGGCAATCGCCTTTTCCAGACCCGCCTTGGCTTTGGTAAAGCCGCTGATTGGGGTCTTGCCGGTGGTAGTGAGTACGAAGCCCACAGTAGGCCATTCCGCCCCGCCCAGCCCGTCTAGCTCAGCTACAGCTTTGGCAGACAGCGGCACAATGTGGGCTTGTCCGTTCTTTGCGCGATCAGCCGGGATCGTCCAAGTTGCCGTAGATTGTTCGAGTTCTGCCCAGCTAATACCGGCAACTTCGGCGCGGCGTTGGCCGGTAGCGATCAACAGCCGAAAGAAGGGACCGAACGGGGCTTCTAGGGTTTGGCTCGCGCGCCATAGGTGCCTTACCTCGTCATCGCTAAGCACACGGT
Organism: Sphingomonas sp. CFBP 13706; assembly: GCF_014842355.1. Lineage (NCBI taxonomy): Bacteria > Pseudomonadati > Pseudomonadota > Alphaproteobacteria > Sphingomonadales > Sphingomonadaceae > Sphingomonas > Sphingomonas sp. CFBP 13706. Next base: position 355,596 of record NZ_JACYVM010000004.1, on the reverse strand, counting down.
CTCGCGCTTTTGGCGGTTCGGGCTTCAGCATATCCACCAACGGATTGCCTGGAATATCTCCCCGCTTAGATGCCCAGCCGAACAGCACGGATGCATAGGCGTAAACCGCACGCCGCATTCCCCGCTGCCGTGTCGGAATGGCGTCTAGGACGCGCTGAAGGTCGGCACGGCCAATATGCGGCATCGGCTTGCCTTTCAGCTTAGGGCTCAGGTGGTTGTCCACCACGAGCTTAGCCAGCCGGACGCTCGACGGGCGGCGATCCTTGGTGTTTTCGTAATGATCCAGCCAAAGAGCCGCGACTATCTCAAAGGCAAGTTCGCCTTCAACGCGGGCTTTCTCGATAGCTAAGCGCTTAGCCTCGACGTTGGCCGCGTCTGCTTCAAGCTCCTGTTCGCGCGGGTCAATGCCTTCATGCACGAGCTTGGCTAAAGCCTTAGCCATCGTGCGGGCTTGATCGGGCGTGATCTCCCCATGTTTGCCAATTGTCCGGCGCTTAGCTGGCGTTCGATCAGCGAGCCCCGGACGGGCAATGCGATATTGGAATATGTAGATTTTACCGCCCGCTGGCGTGACCTTCAGGCCGAAGCCCTTAACCGTGTCCTTCTCGCCAGCATCCCACAGGAACCAATCCTTATCGCCAGCCTTTGCCGCGTCCACTTCGCGCTTGGTGATTTTGGCATTCGGCATGGCGGCGTCCCTGATTGATCCTAGCAATCAGATAGTAAGCCACAGCAATCAAATTCGCAACAAAAGGTGATAACGTCCGATAACGAAACGCCCGGACTTCCTCATGTTATGGACTCGCACGGCGCGGAAAAGCTGGGTATTTTCGCTAACTCTTAATCAGCGGGTCCTTGGTTCGAGCCCAAGTGCGTCCACCATTCTCCACCGCAGAAAACAAATGTTTTCCACTGCGGCGGAGTCATGTTTGTTCGACATGGTCTGATCCGTCTTCCGACAGTTTCTCTCCCAACTGAATGATATGCGCCTGCCGTGCGACTGCGATCTTTCGCGCCTTGTTCGCGATTGGCTCGCTGCAGGTCGCATGACGTTGAGCAGTGCGTGACCGGAGATCGGCCGTACGGCCGGGTTGCCCGTCTTCGACTGTATCAGGGCGATCTGCTCGCCTAGCTGGGCCCCTGCCCGTGCGATCGCGCGGCACCCGGTACCTGTGACATCCTTGTAGCCGAATACGTCCCGGACGGGCCGGCAGCGGTCGCCGAGACGCGCTCATTGATCAACAGTCCCTGCCCGTCCCAGCTGGGGCGGCATCGTGACGAGCAGGGAACCCTTGCGGGGAGGCGAGGCCTCATCTGCCGGGTGAGGCTTTGTGGTTAAGAAATGGTTAACGCCGTGGATCGTGGCGCCGTTTGTACGAATAACGAGGCTGGTCGAAGGCCACAGCACCTCGGCACGGATCGACTTTGGTGATGTCCCGACCATGACGGCACAAATGATGTGCAGCGATAGGCTCTTGCGCATCTCTCATCGGGCACGCCTTGCGGGTGGTCGCAAGCATGCGTGCATGTTCGGCAACCGCGATGACCGAACCGCTTGTACGGCTCACCATCGCTGACCTTTCCGACCTCTCAGATATGCCCCTGACGTCTGTCGCCAGTGACAGCCGAGCTCGACTTTGACTTAAATATACGCCGGCGTCGTACCATGGCCCTGGTATTTCTCGCCTTTCACGCTGCTGCGATTGAACATGCCGAGATCTCGGTTGCCCGCCTTCACACTGCTCGGCATCCGCTGGCAGTAACCACGATCCTGGTTTGCTGATCCAGCACCATGTGGTGTCGAGGCCTTATCGCGCATCGTGAACTCCTATTAACCCTATTGTTTAACTCTTTTCACAATCGCGTTAATTGCGACGTAACTGAGTTCGTGAGAGTCCAAGAATTGAGCGGCGCATTGGTTCCGACCCAAAATTCCGGTAAATTTTGCGAGCAACCAAAGTACCATAGTGCCCTTGGTGCCGTGATACCCAGGGCCGAGGACGTGACGAGCCGGGCAAGGCCGAAAGGTCGCAACGGCCCCCTGTTCGGGCAGGCCAAGCGCGCCGAGATAGAGCCGGGGACAAATTTTCGCGCGATCGTGCTGGTCGACGCGGCCACGGTCCAGGCACGAAAGACACGGTGGATTCCGTCGGCCGAGGCGCTAGGCTGCGCCTGATCACAGGGAGACGTGCCGTGATACGGACCTTGGCCGCCATTAGTCTTGCGATGGCCGTTCCCGCGACAGCGCAGCACACGCGCTCACTGGGGACCGGCACGTCACCACCCGCGTCAATCGATCAACTGGCCTGGCTGGCTGGCAGCTGGGTCGGCACGGGAATGGGCTCCGACGTGACGGAAACCTACTCCGCGCCGCTGGGAGGCCGGATCACGGGCCATTTCGCGATGGCCGACGGCAAGGGCGGCGTATCGTTTACCGAACTCGTGGACTACGTCCCGCTCCGGGGATCGCTGGCCTATCGGGTTCGTCACTTCAGCCCGGACATGACCGGCTGGGAAGATGGGACGGGCAAACCCGTAATCTTCCCGCTGGTGGCGGTAGAGAAGGATCGATGGTTTTTCGACGGCATGACGATCGAACGCACGAGCCCGAGCGCGCTCACTATGTGGGTAAGGATCACCGAAAAGGGCACGACGAACGAGGTTCCCTTCAGACTGGTCCAGACGCGCTTGGTTGTTCGATAGGTTAGCGGGATTGGTGGTGAGGTGTCCGCGATGTGAATTTGACCGATGTCTGCATTGGGGTCGGAGGCGGAATGGCCGGAGTTGGTGGATTACGGACCGACCGCTTTCGGGCAGAAACGTGGCGAAGCTGCCGTTTACTTGCACTCGGCTAGGCCGCCGCTAGGCTGTCTCCATGCAAATCAACTATGTTCATCTACGTCCGGACGAAGCGCCGCCTGCGATGGTGGCTCGACCTTACCGAGCAGTGATGATCGCAAAGCTGGACACAAGTCAGAGCTGGCGAAACGACATCGCCTCGTGGCTTGTGCAGAGCGGATGCCTTTACTTCATCGCGTGGGGCACAGATTGCGAGGCGTGGCACGATACCGTGGACTGGACCGTGTTGGAGGGCTTCAACTTCGGCGACATACCGGACGACAAGTTCGTGATGACCACGTGGCATGACAAAGAACCGCTTGCAGAGGCTCTTTGGTTTGCAGGTCATAGCGCATCACACCCTGACGTTGTCCTTCACGAAACGGTGATTGTGCACGTTGCGCCAGAAGAGCAGCGCGTCGCCACGTTGCAATGTTACAACGAAAGCCAAGGGCTCGCGGATGGAAGCTAACCCGCAGATCGCGCCCTAACCGGACGTCCGCTTCCGGGCCGCGTCAACGGCGCGGTGAACAGCCGCAAGTGGGCGTAAGCGGACAAGCAGGCAGGCATGATCCATCTCTGGATTCGGCTGACCATATTACGGCCTGCCGGTGCATCGGTGAGCTCCGTCGCGGCATAGGCTGCTTGCCGATCACGAGTTGCTGTGGGCTGTGATCGGCCGCGGCGGAGGGGGGCTCTGCCGCCACGGAGGGCGACAGCGCGCGATCAGTCGCGACGTCGGCGTGTCAATTTTCTCAGCTGGGCCTGATTGAGTTCCCGGGTCCGCTTGCGATCGGCAATCAACGCCCGTCGAAGAGCGGCACCGTGCAGAGGCTGTGCAATCCACCTTGACGACCGCGCGCGCGCAGGCCGCACTTTACGTTTCGCGGGTGAAAGCCTCCGTGCCTTTTTGGGCATTGACGGTCGAGCCTGGCTCGGCGCGGCATTGGCCTTTTGCGCCACCGGAGTGTTGCCACCTTCAGCCAGAACAGCGGTCGAGATAGCGGCCGGCTGCGGCGTGACAGGCGGTGCGATGGCGGCTTTTGGGGTTTGGGCGACGGGAGCCTTGACCAGAGCGGGGCGGGAAGCTGCCTGGCGGGTGTAATAGGCTGCGCCAACCGTGCTCATGATCCCCAGAACGACCGCGGCGATCGCCGAATATCGTGCCGTACGGATGCTTCGTTGGTTACGGGCCGTGAGGACCGACAAGCGTTTGTCGATGTCCTGACGCTGGTTGGCGAGCGCCCAGAGCGCCGCGTTGCTCCCGATCCTTGCGCCATAGTGCGAACCCGGAATCGTGCTCGCGGCGACCAGATATTCCCGATCGGCCGGCTCGATGGCCGGCGGTTGCAGGGGAGGATCGTCGGGGAGTGTTTCCGCAGACCGGGTTGCCGTTGAGGGAGATTCGCTGCTTGCCATGGAAAAGCTACGTATCAGATTGAATTAGGTTTTATGCAGCCAATCGGTCCCGACATAGCACACCGACGCCAATACTCCCCGGATAGCCGGCACGCCGGGCCGTGCTTCAGGCCGCGACCGTTCCTCGAGGCGCGGAGCCATTCGGTCGCGACGTCTGGGGCTTGGGCGCGGTGGCCGCCATATACCCGACCAGCATCCACAAGGGGGCGGCGACCTTCATCGAGAAGATCGCGGTGCCGCCAATCATCATGTTGGCGAAGAGATAGACCGCGGTCGCCCAGGCGCAGCGCTTCGAGGCGGTGTCCGTCGCGCGCTGGCCAAGCGAGAAGAACAGCCAGATCGCGATCAGTCCGAAGATCGAGCTGGAGGCGGTGACATAGCCGAAGCCGGTGTCCATCAGATGCCGCGCCTTCATCGCATTCGCACCGAATATGGTCGGAATGTCGAGCTTGCGCAGCGCCTCGGTGGTGATGCCCAGCCGGCCGATCAGATCATCGGTATGCTCAACATTGTCACCGACGACGAGAAACGCCAGCAGGACCAGGACCGGTGCGATCAGGAGGGTGAACCACCGCGACAGATGGGGAAATATGAAATATCCCATCATTGTCACGACCGCCAGCGCCGACGAGGTCCGCGTGTTGTTCGAGAGCAGGATCAGCAGGATCGTCGCCACCATCGTCGTCCGGATGGCGACGCTCAGCCGCCCCCATGTGGCGACGAGGAAGACGCAGAGGATGCCGGCGAAGTTCGCGTTCGAGACCTGTTCGAGGAACACCGACGAGGTCCGCGCGCCCGAAAAGACGCCAAAGGAAAAGCGCGATTCGAACCCCGCCGCGTTGTTGAACAGGCCGGTCTCGTTGAACTCGCTCACCTCCATGCCGCGCGTCGCCGCAACGCTCTAGAAGATGGATGACCTCGCGACGCGTCAAAGCATGCATTCCCAGGTTCGGAATTCGTATCTAAACCATAGGTACCGTGACTGATAGATATGTCGCCCGCTTTAACACCGAAGATACAATCCTATGCCGTAAGCTTATCGTCAAAAGGTCTTGTCAATTTGTATTCGGCATGCGCGCAGAACATACCGAAGGGATGCATGTTGCATATTCCAGTAATATCCGCCTTGATTACACCACGGACGATTGCATCATATTGCACTGCGTGCTGAGGAAGGTGCTGCTGGATCGGGCACAGATTGTTATGATCATCCCAGAGCCACACTGATCACCCTGGCAAGATTTTTGCGATACGGCGGGTCACCATTCTTGCTTCCCAAGTCAAATCCTTTGACTGAGCTGTTTGGTGCACAATTTTCGGTATCATCGCCATTTCCCGTTGGTAGGCAGCACCCGCCCGAACCAACTAAGACATTGCCGCCGCCGGCTTGATCGCAACCGTCGCTGACGGCTTACTCAGACAACCAATGAACGACCATAACAGTGCTGCAGTTTTTATCGAGAATGTCGCGGTTCCGCCCACGGTTAGCCAGGCAAGGATATAAATCGCGAGACTCCACGAAGCCCTTCGCTGCTCGTCGGTTTCATGCCTTGGATAATACACCAAAAACAGAAGGTAGGCAAAACCGCCAAACAAGCCGATTGAGGCCATGATAAAAGCATAACCACTATCAAACGTTTTCTCTACTACGAGCGGATTTCCTGCAAACAGGTCTGTCAACTTAACGTTGTCGAGAAGGCGATACGTGACACCTAGCCGGCCAGTTATATCGTCTCCAACAGCGTTCTGAAGGTAAGAGGATAATGCGAATATTGTACCTACAATTACGAACGGTATTGCAAATATAAAATTACGATTAAGCCACGGAAATACAAAATATCCGATTGGCATAACCAGGCACATCAACGCGCCCATTCTCGCATTATTACTGGTAATAATGAGAATAATAGTCGCAATCTGCAAAGCCTTTTCCGCAAACGTCAGGCGGCCCCACAAACCATTCAAAAATGTCATGCAAACGATAGCGTATGAGTTGATTGAAACCTGCTCAAGAAATATTGACGAGGTGCGGCGTCCAGAGAAAATCCCCAGACTGAAACGCCCCTCGAAAACGATAGTCCCTACACTAAGGCCGGATTCGTCAAATTCGCTTCTCGCGGTCCCCCGCGTCAGCTCGTAATAGAGCGCTGGCGAGAAAAACGATGCATAGCTTTCCACGGATGCAATTTCCCATATCAAAACAACAAGGGTCATTGCAGATGCAATAAAAAAGGCCTTTCGAATGAAATTCATATCCATTCTCTGACCCAGCATGCCAAAGACAGCTATCAGCGCGAAGTTTCGAATACTACCAATGTATATCTTATTAAAAGATATCGATGCAATTAAAGCAAGCGCGACAATAAACCAAAGCAGGGCGAGTGGCATAACGTCACGACTAGAAACACCAGTCGAAAGCGAAAGTGCCAAACAACTGAACGTTATCAAAACCTCAACCGCTGCTACACTGGAGTAGCCTAACGGCACACCTCGCGCGACCAATGTTGCCAAAACCGCATTGTATAAGACAGCTACCAGAATCAGCGCCACGGCGACATAATTGCCCTTGACGCTAAGCGGCATAGATTCGGCTGCAACCGTGCTGCCAACCGACACGTTTGATTGGACGCTCCCTACCCTCACCATGGGTCGCACTCGACGGAAAGCCTTTTACCCTTCGACTTTTCCTGTCCACGGTTACAGGTTTCCGATCCGATCGGCGCGCGATCGTCCGCAGCATTCTTATCAGAGAGTTTTCCGGGCCATAGGAACACCTTTCTGACCATTTCTCGGAATAGCATACCGGTCTCCAGCTGAGCCTAAAACACGCAAAGCGCTGTCCCCACCCCCTATGCCCTCCCCGTCTGCAGATCAACGACGCGACCCGATGGTCGCCAGAATACCCTCTCCTGACCAAGATGGTGAATGAGGCGAAAAGCCTCCGGCCTGGCGATCGCGTGTTGGCTGATAAAACGCTGGCATCGCCATGGGCCGCACCTCTTTGATCGTATCGAGCTGCCGCGATGCGCAGCCACTCAAGGTGGCTGCAGATTATCTCATGAATTTTAACCAACCTGGACATCACGCGCGCCTTCATCGCAACAGGTGCCACAACAAAGGCCACGGCTTTCCGCTTGGGTCACAGTCGCTCATCATCGAGGTATTCCGCGCGGGTCCTGCCACGCGAGAACACTGTCGGCATGGTTAACTTTAAAGCCTGAGTCATCGCCCCCCCCGTATGAGCATCTCTGACCTTAAATTCCGCGGCAACGCCTTGTTGCGGAAGAAAAATTTAACACAAATTGGCTATTTGAAGGATCGCACTGTGCTTCACATCGAGAGCACGGCATTCCATCCAAACCTCGTAGGTGAAGTAAGATGATTCTTCCTCGCGTCATCGCCGCTGCCACGGCCCTGCTGTCCTTCGCCACGGCCGCCGAGGCCGCGCCGCGGTTCGGCGTCAATCTCGCGGGATGTTCGTTCGTCGCGAACGGCGCCCTGTGCCCGACCGTGGCCGACGTCGCCTGGTACGTCGACAAGGCCGGGTTCCGCAGCATCCGCCTGCCGTTCAACGGCAGCCAGATGAATGACCCCGTCGTCCTCCAGCGGGTGGTCGACGTCGTCAAGGCGGCCAGCGCGCGCAACGTGCCCGTGATCCTCGACCGCCATGACTATAAATGGCCGACACCGGCGGAGCAGATCGCATTCTGGCTGCCGATCCTGCGCAAGCTCGACAATTCCGAAATGGTCATGATCGACCTGATGAACGAGCCGCGCTTCTTCACCGATCCCGTGGTGACGAACGACTGGATGCAATGGGTTCGCGATACCAACCAGATCGTCGCGGGCATTCGCAAGGCGGGATTCAAGCACCGCATCCTCGTCGAATGGCCGCAATGGTCTGCGTCATTCCGGTTCGACAAGAACGAACCGGCCAGCAGGGACTGCGAGAGCGCCGCGTGCGCGATCGATCGCTCGGGCGGCCTCATCGATCCGCTGAACCGCATCATCCTGTCGCCGCATCGCTATTTCGACACCGGCTCCAGCGGTACCAATGCGGAGTGCGTCAGCGAACCGGCGGGCGACGGCGGACTGAAGATCTTCGCTGCCGCTGCGCGGAAGCGGGGGTATCGGGCGATCCTGGGCGAATATGCACTGGGAAGCTCCAAGGGGCTGCCCGCATCCTGCACCGCGATCGCGGCGAACGTCGTCAAGTCGATCAAGACCGACAGTGACGTCTGGCTCGATGCGATGGCCTGGGGCGGCGGTCGCGCGTGGACGGAATCCTATTTCTTCAAGATCGAACCGACCAAGGGCACGCGAGAATCGGTGCCGGTGGCCGCCTACACGAAGCTGATCGCGGGCCAGTAAGCCGCGGGGGCACCTTCCCCGCAGACGCTGCGTGAAGGGCCGTATTCCGGCTCTTCACGCCCCTACCGGCCGACCTGCATCAGGATGGCGTCGGAGGGGAGCAGCTTGTCGAGGAAGGGTAGCAGCGCGGCGCCGATGACCGGTGCGTCGGCGGCGAGCGCGCCGCGGATGATCGTGGTCATCGGGGGCTGTACGGTGACCGCCAACTCGCCGGCGAGGCGGGCGATCAGACGGTCGAGCAGCGCGGTGTCGAGCCGGCCGCCGATGACGATGGCGTCGGGATCGATCAGGCAGGTGATGTTGATCAGCGGTGCGATCAGCGCCTTTGCGGCGAGATCGACCCAGCGTTCGAGCACGCGGTCGGTCTGCGGATCGGCGGGCCGGATGTCCTTCTGGCTTTCGACATCGAGGCCGGCGTCCTTCAGCATCTGCAGCAGCGCCGAGATCGAGACGATGTCCTGCACGACCGCGCCCGGCGCCGGGTTGGTCGCGTCGGGCAGCAAACCCAGTTCGGCGCTGCGCTTGTTCGCGCCCTCGACGAAATGGCGGTCGATCATCAACCCGCCACCGAGCCCGGAATTGATCAGGATATAGAAGAAGCTCGCCAGCGGTGACCCCGCCCCCGCCTGCGCCTCGCCGATCGCCGCCGCCGCCGCATCGTTCTCGATCACGGTCGGCCAGGGCATGACCGGGGCGAGCAGCGCGGGGATCGAGAGGCCCGCCCAGCGATCATAGTCTGACGGCCGCCCGGGCAGCGTGATGACGCCCAGATCATTGGGCACCGCGACGCCGACGCCGATCACGCGGTCGCGTCCGACCCCGGCCTCCGCGAGCAGCGATTCGAGGTTGTGCGCGACGAACGCGACGACGTCCTCGGGCATCGCAAAGGCGATATCCTGCGCGATCCGGCTGCGCACCTGACCCGCGAGATCGAGCGCGACCAGCGTCAGGTGATCGCGATCGATGTTGAGGCCGATCGCGACGCAGCCCAGCGGCTCGATCGTCAGCTGGATCGCCGGTTGCCCGCGCGGGCCCTGAAGGCGGCCGACCTCCTTCACCAGACCCGCGTCGATCAGCCGGCGCGTGATGTTGGCGATCGTCGGCGCGGTCAGCCCGGTCGTCCGGCTCAGCTCGACACGGCTGGTCTCCGGGCTGAGCCGGATGGCCTGCAGAACCACGCGCTGATTATAGTCGCTCGCACGCGCCAGGTTCGTGCCCGACAACGACACTGCGAGGCGCGCACCGCGCGCTTCCCGTATCGGTTTGTCCATCGTGATATGCCCCTCCGACGTATTCTTACACGTCCGGCGAAAGAAAAGTCGATGGGCCCGGCCGGGATCATCGATCCGCTCGGGCCCTATCACGCACCACCCCGCTGGAGCCGCATGGAAAACCCACCGCACGAAAGAAAATTAAATTTCTTAATCTGCTTGCGCCCCGGTACGTCGACCCCTAGCCTCGACCCCAGCACATCAGGTCGCGCCTCCGTTCAATGGTTCGACAGTATCTTTCCGGCAATCCCGACGAGGACGCCGGCCACGGACGTGTATTGGAGAGGCGCATTGGCAGCATCACGAGGCATCGCCTGCAAGGAAACCAGGCGATTGGTGGAGCGTGTACGGAGCAATGTTCATCCCGGACTTGCGTGTGCGGAGATGTCGGCCGCATGATCGGGGTGTCATCTGCTGCACTACTTCGCCGCGACATGCTGAAGGCCGGCGCTGCGGCGCTGTGCACGGCAGCGGCGACGCCCGCGTTCGGGGTCGCGGCGGCGGCGCCCGTTGCTGGCGGCGCCCGGCCGCCGCGCGATCAGCGTCGCTTCGTCAGCCCGGCGGTCGAGCAGGAGATCGTGCGGGTGAAGGCGAGGATCGCGGATCCTGCGCTGCGCCATCTGTTCGAGACCTGTTATCCCAACACGCTCGACACGACGGTCCGGTTGGGGATCGTCGACGGCAAGCCGGACGGGTTCGTCATCACCGGCGATATCGAGGCGATGTGGCTGCGCGACAGCTCGGCGCAGATGCAGACCTATGTCCATCTCTGCCGCCGCGACCCGGCGCTGCGCCGCCTGTTCCACGGCGTCATCCAGCGCCAGGCGCGGTGCATCCTGATCGATTCCTACGCCAATGCCTTCATGGCGGATCCGCAGGCCAAGTCGAACCTGGGCGCGATCGACGACCTGACCGAGATGCGCGCGGGCGTTGCCGAACGCAAATGGGAGCTCGATTCGCTCTGCTATCCGATGCGGCTCGCCTATGGCTACTGGAGCGAGACGCGCGATACCGCGCCGTTCGACGCGCTCTGGGCCAAGGCGATGGCGCGGGCGGTGGCGACGATGCGCGAGCAGCAGCGCAAGACCGATGACGGCCCGTACCGGTTCGAGCGCGTCAATCGCCACGCGACCGAAACGCTGATGCTGAAAGGCGTCGGTGCGCCGACACGCAAGGTGGGGCTGATCCATTCGATGTTCCGCCCGTCGGACGATGCCTGCACGCTGCCCTTCCTGATCCCGTCGAATCTGTTCGCGGTGTCGGCGCTGCGCATGCTCGCCAAGGTTCATGTCGAGGCGCGGCACGACAGCGCCGCGGCGGCGGAGTGCATCGCGCTCGCCGACGAGGTTGACGCGGCGCTGCGCACGCATGGCCGGATGGCAGATCGCGCGGGCGGCACGGGCACGGGCGGCACGGGCACGGGCGGAGACGTCTGGGCGTTCGAGGTGGACGGGTTCGGCAATGCGATCTTCATGGACGATGCGAACGTGCCGAGCCTGTCGGCGCTGCCGCTGCTCGGCGCCGCGTCGCGCACCGATCCGCTGTACCGTCGGACCCGGGCGGCCGCCTGGAGCGCGCGCAACCCGTATTTCTTCACCGGCAGCGCGGCGGACGGGATCGGCGGCCCGCACAAGGGGCTGGGCATGATCTGGCCGATGTCGATCATCGTCCGCGCGATGACCAGCGACGACGATGCGGAAATCCGGCAATGCCTGCGCTGGCTCAAGACCACCGACGCGGGCACCGGCTTCATCCACGAATCGTTCGACAAGGATGACCCCAAACGCTTTTCGCGGCCCTGGTTCGCCTGGGCGAACGGGCTGTTCGGCGACCTGATCCTCGATCTCGAGCGGCGCCGCCCCGCCCTGCTGCGCGAGACCTTCTGATTCCCCCGACCGCCCGACCTTTAGGAGACCACCGCGTGATCCGCGCCACCCGTCGCGAGCTGCTTGCCGGCTCGACCCTTGCCGCGTTCGGCACGGCCCTTCCCCTTGCCGCACGCGCGCAGTCGCCGGGGGTGACCAAGCCCGACCTGTTCATCGGCACGGGCGGGCATGGCCATACCTTCCCCGGCGCGACCCTGCCGTTCGGGATGGTCCAGCTTTCGCCGGATACCAACAACCATGGCTGGGATGCCTGTTCGGGCTATCACCAGTCCGACCGTTCGATCATGGGCTTCTCGCACACCCATTTGTCGGGGACCGGGATCGGCGATATGCTCGACGTGCTGCTGGTGCCGACGCGCAGGCCGCTGAAGCTCGTCGCGGGGCCGCGCGAGACGCCGTCCGACGGCTATCGCCAGCGCTATACCGACGAACATGCCGAGCCGGGCTATTACCGCGTCAAGCTCGAGTCGGGTGTGCTCGCGGAGCTGACCGCGACCGAGCGGACCGGGCTGCACCGCTACACCTTTGCCAAGGGTCCGGGGCATATCCTGATCGACCTGACGCACTGCAAGCAGGAGACCGCGGAGGAGGCGATCCGGATCGAGGACGCGTCGCTGGCGATCGGCGAGGACGGACTGCTGACGGGCAGCCGCCAGGTCTTCCGCTGGGCGGAGGGGCGCCGCATCCATTTCGCGATGCAGCTGTCGCGCAAGCCCGACCGCGTGCAATTCTATGGCGACGGCGACACGCCGGTCGCAGGCGGCGGGCGCGGCGTGACCGGGCATCGGCTGAAGGTCGCGCTGTTCTTCGACGATGCGGGCGCGGCACCGATCCTGGTCAAGACCGGCATCTCCGCGGTCGACGTCGCAGGGGCGCGCGGCGCGCTGGCCGAGGCGCCGGGCTGGACGTTCGACGCGACCTGCGCCGCCGCGCGGCGGATCTGGGCGAAGGAACTCGACATGGTCCGGGTTGCGGGCGGGACGCCGGCGCAGCGGACGATCATGGCGAGCGCGCTCTACCACACGCTGATGGGCCCGACCTTGTTCAGCGACCGCGACGGTCGCTATGTCGGGCTCGACCAGCAGGTCCACACCCTTCCCGCGACCGAACGCGCGTACAGCGCCTATTCGCTGTGGGACACGTATCGCGCGCTGCATCCGTTGATGACGCTGGTCCGTCCCGACATGGCGGAGCGCTTCGTCCACGATCTCATCCGCCAGACGCAGCAGAGCCCCTATGGCCCGCCGACCTGGCCGTTGCAGGGGTTCGAGACCGGGTGCATGAACGGCTGGCATTCGGTCGCGGTGCTCGCCGAGGCGCATGCCAAGGGGATCAAGGCCGATTATGCGGCGGCCTGGCCCAATATCCGCCGGCGTGCCTTCGACCCGCAGTACAAGGACAGCCTCGCGACGCTCGGCCGCGATCATTACATGCGGCTCGGCTATATCCCCGCGGACAAGATCAAGGAGTCGGTCAGCCGGACGCAGGAATATGCGTATGACGATCATGCGATGGCGTTGCTCGCCGACGCGATCGGCAAGACCGACGATGCGGCGCTGCTCCGCAAGCGCAGCGGCAACTGGCGCAACGTGATCGACCCGAAGATCGGCTTTGCCCGGCCGCGCTTCGCCGACGGAAGCTGGTGGGCGGCCTATGATCCGATCCAGCTCGGCCACATGCCGCAGCCGCGGTGGCGGGACTATACCGAGGCGAATGGCTGGCAGGCGACCTTCCTGAACCAGCACGACATTTACGGGCTGATCGCGCATTTCGGCGGCGATGCGGCGTATGACGCGAAGATCGATTCCTTCTTCAACGCGCCCTCGACCCTGCCCGCCAACGCGCCACCCGACATTGCCGGGCTGGTCGGGCAATATGCGCACGGCAACGAGCCCGGGCATCATGTGGCGTATCTCTATGCCTATGTCGGGACGCCGTGGAAAACCCAGGCGATGGTCCGCCGGCTGTGTACCGAGATGTACAAGGACGATCCCGACGGCGTGATCGGCAACGACGATTGCGGCCAGATGAGCGCGTGGTTCATCCTGTCGTCGCTCGGCTTCTATCCGGTCGATCCGACGACGGGGATCTATGTCTTCGGGTCGCCGCTGTTCGACAGCGGCGAGATGCGCGTCGGCGCGGGCAAGACGCTCCGGGTGCGCGCGATCGGCAATGCGCCCGACCGGCCCTATGTCCAGTCGGTGCGCTGGAACGGCAAGCCCTGGACCCGCAACTGGATCGCGCATGCCGACCTGATCCAGGGCGGCGAGCTCGAATTCACGATGGGCGCGAAGCCGTCGCGCTTCGGCACGCGCGCCGAGGACCGTCCGCCCTCGGCGCCGCGCTGACGCCCGCTGTCGAGGTCGGGATCAGAAGAAGGTCTCGACCACCTCGACGCAGGTGAAATTCTCATCGACCACCAGCACCCGCCGCCATTTGTCGAAGGTGAGGCAGGGGTGCGAAATGTCGAAGGCGATGACGTCGCCGACCGCGATGTCATCACCGGGGGTGATCGCCAGATAGGCGTGCTGGTCCATCAGCCCGGTCACCGCCCAGTGCGCGGGAGCGTCGACCGGGCGGCGGTCGCGCGCCTTGCGGAACAGCGTCGCAGGCCGGGGAAGCCCGGCATCGAAGGCGACGTCGCGCTTGCCCATCGCGATGACCGCGCGCGCCGGATCGGGGATCGACTGCACCACCGCCCATATGCGGAGCGCAGGCAGCAGCGCGTCGCCAAAGCTCGGCGCGACCGGATTGCGTTTCAGGATCTGTTCCTGCGCGATGCGGTACAGGCCGTCGTCATGGCTGATGTAACAGCCGGGGCGCAGCACGACCTGGACATCGCCGGCCTTTGCCAGCGCGGCGGTTTCCTCTGCGACCACGTCGTACCAGGCCGAGCCCGCCCCCGACAGGATCGCGGGCGTCCGCGCGATCCGCCCCGTCGCGAGCAGATCGCGCGTGATCGTCACCGCACGACGGATGAACCGCCGGACCTCCGCCTCGTCGCTCAGCACCCCTTCGTAGAATTCGACCCCGGCGAGATGGAGATGCCCCGGCCAGTGCGCGACCGCGTCGAGCACCCCGGCAAGCGCGGCGGCATCGCGGACGCCGGTGCGGAAGCCCGACTGGTCGGGTTCGGGGGCGAGTTCGACGAGCAGGTCGAGCGACACGTCGGCGGCGCGGCACGCCTCCCCGAGCAGCGCCACTCCGGCGGCAGAGTCGACGATGCAGATCAGCCGCAGCGCAGGATCGGCGAGCAGATCGACGATCGCGGCGATATTGGCGTCGCCGACGATCTGGTTCGCGATCAGGATGGTGTCGATGCCATGCGCCGCCGCGACCTGCGCCTGCTGGCTGGTGGCGACCGTGATGCCCCACGCGCCGGCATCGATCTGGCGCTTGAAGAGCGCGGGCGCCATCGTCGTCTTGCCATGCGGTGCGAGCGACACGCCATAGGCATCGATGAACGCGCGCATCCAGTCGAGATTATGCTGCATCCGCCGTGCATCGAGCACCGCCGCCGGAAACATGACGTCCCCCGCGAGCAGGTTCCAGCGCGCGGCCGCATCCCGACCGATACCCTTGTGCAGCTTCACACCGACGTCGCTCACGGCAGACCTCCCAGATAAAGAAAATTGTTTACATTATTTCGACCCGCGGTGACAGTGTCGATCCAGCCCGGCCACGACAGACGCGTGGCACTGACCTCTGGAACCTCTGGGAGGTGAAATGATGGCGACAGTCATTGCCGGTGTCGACGTGTATGACGGCAGCGGCGGCGCGGCCTTCCGCGCCGACGTCGAGATAGGCGACGGGATCATCGCGCGGGTCGCGGCAGCCGCCGCGTCGCCGCCGCCAGGCGCGATCGACGGGCGGGGCCTGGCGCTCGCACCCGGGTTCATCGACGCGCATACGCATGACGATCTGGTCGTGATCGCGGCGCCCGCGATGACCGCGAAGGTGACGCAGGGCGTGACGACGGTGGTGGTCGGCAATTGCGGGATCAGCGCAGGCACTGATCTCAGCGCGCATGCCCCCCTGCCCGACCCGCTGGTGCTGCTCGGTGGCGCGGACGAATTTCGCTATTCCGATTTCGCGGCCTATGCGCAGGCGGTCGACGCCGCGGTCCCTGCCACCAATGTCGTCGCGCTGATCGGCCATACCGCGCTGCGCGCGCGACACATGGACGGGTTCGACCGCGATGCGACCGACGGCGAACGCACGGCAATGCGCCGCGAGCTGGAGGACGGGCTGGCGGCGGGCGCGTTCGGGCTGTCGACCGGGCTCGCCTATGCCAATGCCAACGCCGCCTCGACCGCGGAGGTGATGGCGATCGCCGAGGCGTTGCGCGGTACCGGCGCGCTCTATTGCACGCATCTGCGCAGCGAGGCGGCGGCGATCGTCCCCGCGCTGGACGAGGCGTTCGCGATCGGCCGGCACGCCGCCGCACGCGTGATCGTGTCGCATCTCAAATGCGCGGGCGCACCGCAATATGGTCGCAGCGGCGAAATCCTCGCGATGCTCGAGGACGCCGATGCGCATCAGCCGGTCGGGTGCGACTGCTACCCCTATACGGCAAGCTCCTCGACGCTCGATCTGAAGCAGGTCGTGCCGGAGACGCCGATCCGGATCACCTGGTCGGACGCCGAGCCCGCCCAGGCGGGGCGGATGCTCGCGGACATCGCGGCCGGATGGGACGTCGACCTGCGCGCCGCCGCAACGCGGCTGCAACCGGCGGGTGCGGTCTATCACTGCATGACCGACAGCGATGTCGACCGGATCCTCGCGCATCCGCTGACGATGGTCGGGTCGGACGGCCTGCCCTGCGATCCGCGGCCGCATCCGCGGCTATGGGGCAGTTTCCCGCGCGTGCTCGGCCATTATGCGCGCGACCGCGGCCTGTTCCCGCTGGCGACCGCGATCCGCAAGATGACCGGGCTTCCCGCCGATCGCTTCGGCCTGCGCGATCGTGGCTATGTCCGCGAAGGGCTCGCCGCGGATCTCGTCCTGTTCGACCCCGCGCGGATCGCCGACCGTGCGACCTATGACGAGCCGACGACCGCAGCCGATGGCGTGGTCGGTGTCTGGGTCAACGGCGTCGCGACGCTCGCGCTCGGCCGACCGACCGGCGCCCGCGCGGGCCGGCTGCTGCGCCGCGCAAACCCCATTACCCAGTGAAGGAATGATCAGATGACGGACGGACTCAAGCGTTATGGCGTCGAAGGCGGCAGCGGCACCGGTGGCCAGCATCTGCCGTTCGCGCGCGCGGTCGGCGCGGATGGCTGGCTGTTCGTATCGGGCCAGGTGCCGATGGTTGATGGCGAGGTGATCGACGGCGGCATCATCCCGCAGACGCATCAGGCGATCCGCAACGTGCTGAAGATCCTCGAGGAAGCCGGATATGGCCCCGAGCATGTCGTACGCTGCGGCGTATGGCTGGACGACGCGCGCGACTTCATGTCGTTCAACCGCGTGTTTCAGGAATATTTCGGCGCGCATCCCCCCGCACGGGCCTGCGTCGTGTCGCAGATGGTCGTCGACTGCAAGGTCGAGGTCGACTGCGTCGCCTGGAAGAAACCGTAAATGCAGCCGGGCGGCATGCTGCTGACCGAGGCGGCGATCGCGGTCGTCGCGCTCATCGTGCTGATCGTGCGGGTGCGGCTGAGCCCGTTCATCGCGCTGACGCTGGTGTCGCTCGCGCTCGCGCTGGTCGTCGGCATCCCGCTCGGATCGATCGTCAAGAGCTTCGAGGCGGGCGTCGGTGGCGCGCTCGGGCATATCGCGCTGGTCGTCGGGCTTGGCACGATCCTCGGCAAGATGATGGTCGAAAGCCGCGGCGCGGAGCGGATCGCCGACAGCGTGATCGGCTTTTTCGGCCCTGCACGCGCCGACTGGGCGATGATGACGGTCGCGCTGATCGTCGGCCTGCCGGTGTTCTTCGAGGTCGGCTTCGTGCTGCTGGTGCCGATCGTCTTCACGCTGGCGCGGCGGCTTGGGCAGCATCCGATGCGGATGGGGCTGCCGATGGCGGCGGGGCTGTCGGTGGTGCATGCGATGGTCCCGCCGCATCCGGCAGCGTTGCTGGCGACGCAGGCGTATAATGCGGATGTCGGGCTCACCGTGCTGTTCGCGCTGATCGTCGGCATCCCGACCGCCGCGATCGCCGGACCGCTTTATGGCCGGCTGGTGATTCGGCATCTCGCACCGCAGCCGATCGCCCCAGCAGCGGTCGTCGAGGCCGACGACACGCGGAGCCTGCCCGGCTTCGGCATCACGCTTGCGACATTGCTGCTGCCCGTCGTGCTGATGCTCGCCGGCAGCCTCGCGACGATGATCGCGCTGCCCGGATCGCGGCTCGACGGCATCCTCCGCTTCGTCGGCACGCCGGTCGTCGCGCTGCTCGCCGCGGTGCTCGTCAGCTACTGGACGCTGGGGCTCGCGCGCGGGATGAACCTCGGGACGATCCAGAAGTTCACCAACGACTGCCTCGCGCCAACCGCGATGATCACGCTGGTGGTCGGCGTGGGCGCAGGATTCGGCCGCGTCCTGATCGACAGCGGCGTATCCGACGCGATCGTCGCCGCGGCGACCCGCGTCCATATGCCGATCGTCCTGCTCGCCTGGCTGATCGCGGCGCTGATGCGCGTGGCGACCGGGTCGGCGACGGTGTCGATGGCGACCGCCGCGGGGATCATCGCGCCGCTGGCCGCGGCCAATCCCGGTATCCGGCCCGAACTGCTGGTGCTCGCGACCGGTGCGGGATCGGTGATTCTCAGCCACGTCAACGATGGCGGCTTCTGGCTCGTGAAGGAGTATTTCGGGCTGAGCGTCGCCGACACGATCCGCAGCTGGACCGTGTGCGAGACGCTGATCTCGGTGGTCGGTCTGGGGCTGACGCTGCTGCTGTCGCTGGTCGTCTAGCCTATTTGCCCCCGATCGTCGTCGCGGGGCTGTTCCACCCGCGCAGCCGCACCGTGGCGACGCCGCGGTCGCCCGGATAGGCGACGGTGACGTCACGCGTCTCTCCGGGCAGCAGCGAGACATAGTTGTCGCTGAAATAGGCCGGGAGGATCTGCACGCCCTTGCCATCGAACAGCGTCAGCTTGGTCTGCAACGCGGGAGTCGTGCCCGGATTGGACAGCGTGACGCGGAGCGATCGCTCGCCCGCCGCCGCCGACCCTGCCGCAACATCAGCCCGAAGCGTGGCCTGCGGCATCGCGGACAGCGCACGCAGATCCGCGGGGTTCGCCGCTTGCCAGTAGAAATTCTCCGACACGCGGCTCCCGTCGGCGGCGGACGCGTCGAGCCGGACCAGCACCGGCCCCTTCGCGAGAGCGGCATCGAGCGCCAGCGGGAAGAGCGCGACGGTGGCGTTGGCGGGCAGGTCGACGGTCTGCGCGTAGGTCGCGACGGTCGCGCCGGTCAGATCGGTGACTCGCGCGGTCGCCCTGACGCCGGTCAGCGGCTGGCGCGTGGTGTTGACCATCACCACCTGACGGCCCGGCTGGTTCATCTGGATATGAACCGGCTCCGCCCCCTTCTTGGTGCCGTAGAACGCGGCGTGCGTGTCATAGTCCGACGAGTAGATCTGGAAATCGCTCGAGGGCCAGGCAGGGTGCGTCATCCACAGCATCCGGGCGCTGTTGGTGGTCCACAGCCCGGCATTGAACCCTTCGAAGATCGCGCGGTGCGATTCGTAGTTGAGCATCTGCGCCTTGCGCTCGAAATCGGCGAGATCGCGGGCCGGACCGAATTCGGTGTCCATCGCGCGCACGAAGCTCGCCATCGAGACGCCGCGTTCCTGATGCCAGTCGTGATAGACCCAGGTGTCGCTGATCGGCCAGCGATCCTCGACGGGGACGGTGCGCTGCCACGATTCCAGCGTCGGAAAGCTCGCCGTACCGACCTCGATCGCAAAGCCGTGCGGATAGCCGCTGAAATAATCCTCGGGCGGGTGCCATTCATAGGGCCCCGATCCGCCGAGATTGATGACCCGCGAATTGCCCTTGTAGAGCCGGGTGCCGTCCTCCTGCCAGACCATGTCCTGCAGCGCGGTCTGCAGGATCGGCTGCGGTACGCCTTCGTTGCGGCCGAACCAGAGGATGATCGACGGATGGGTGCGATAGCGCCGCACCACGTCGCGCGCATTGGCGACGAACAGTGGCACGTCCTGCGCCTCCGCGTCATTGTCCTGTGTCGACTCCCAGAAGTCGTTGAGCACCATCAGCCCATGGCGGTCGGCGAGCGCGTAGAACGCCTCTTCGGTGCTCTGCCCCATCCAGTTGCGGATGATGTTCATCCCCGCCTCGCGGTGAAGCCGAAAATAGGGGGTCAGCCGGTCGGTGCCGACCCGCTTCATCATGTCGTCCATGCCCCAGTTGCCGCCGCGCGCGGCGATGCGGACGCCGTTGACGCGCAGCACCATCTGCGGCGACAGCGGATCGTCGGGCAATGCAGTGACCGCAGGCGATGTCTCCGCCCCCGGCATCAGCGAATTCGCCCAGCCGCCGCGGACCTTGCGCAGCGCCGGGTGGCGTTCGTCGATCACCGGCGTGCCGAGATCATGCGCGAGCGCGGTATCGACCAGCACACGCCGCAACGCCCCCGCGGTGTCGAGCGACGACAGTTCATACGTCACGCTGCGCATGCCGAAATCGAGACTGCGGCGGTCGGACACGACCCGGTCGCTCGCCACCGTCAGATCGAGCCGGTGCAGCGCCGGGTCGCCATAGCCGTTGGGCCACCAGAGTTTCGGCTTCTGCACCGCGAGCTGCGGGAAGCTGCTCGGGGTGAAGCGCACGACCTGGCTGGCACCGGCCGGAAGCGTCACACGCTGTTCGACCGCGACATCGTCGAACGCCGCGCGCACGGTCGCCGAGGCCGGCGCGGTGCCGTGGTTCGTCACCGGGACCTCGATCGAGACCTCTGCGACCGCATTGTCGGGCCGCGGGAGGCGGGTCGAGACCGCCGGATCGCCAATCGTCATGAACCCGGTCGCGGCGAGATCTACACCCTGCCACAGCCCGGTGTTGCGATCGCGCACGCCGGGGATCCAGTCCCACCCCTCGCTCGCGCCGAAGGTCGGACCGTCGCTCATCAATGCGCCGCCATTGTCGCCGCGCCCGCCGGCGAGCGACTGTTCGTGCGCGATGCCGGGATGCGGCGGCGGCGCGACCAGCACCGCGATGCTGTTGCGCTGCCCGGACCGGAGCCGGTCGGTCACGTCGAACCGCCCGCGGATAAAGGCGCCCTTCACGTCGCCGACCGCGGTGCCGTTGACCCACACCTGCGCCGCATAGTTGACGCCGTCGAACGTCAGCGTCAGCCGCTTGGCCGGGGTCGCGGGCAGCGTGAATTCGCTGCGATACCACCAGGATTGCCGCGACAGGCTTTCGGGGATCGCCATGTTGTTCAGGCCGATCGTCGGATCGGGATAGACGCCGCGATCGACGAGCGTCGTCAGCACCGTGCCCGGCACGGTCGCGGCATGCCACGAGCGGGCATCGAACCCCGGCTGCGAGATCGCGGCCCCGTTCACTTCGACGGTCGGCGCCGCGACCAGGCGCCAGGCATTGACGGCATAATGCCCCTCGCGCGTCGGTGCGAGTGCGGGGGCGGTCGATACGGGGCTTGCGACGGGTTTCGAAAAGGGCGCCTTGCCGGTCGGGAATTCCCAGGCCGGTTGCGGGGCGGTCAGGCCATATTGCGTCTTCACCTGCAGCGGCCAGGAGGGGCTGGCATCCTCGAACCGGATCAGCGCCGCGTCGGGCTGGCGCCGGGCGAGCGACGCGATCGCGGGTGCGGCGAGCAGCACGGGGTCGAGCGCGAACGCGGCGATCCGCCCCGCAAACCCGGGCTGACCGGGAAGGCGCGGTCCGAGCGCGACGACGCCGGTGGCCGGTGGCATCGCCGCGTCGGTGGCGGTGCCGACGAGCCGCCCGTCGACGAAGAAGCGCACCCGGCCCGCATCCGCGGTCGCGGTCAGCAGGTGCCAGGACTCGCGGGTGATCGGCGCAGCGGCGCGGAGCGTCGTCGCGCCCATCTGGAAAACGGGCTTGCCATCGTCGAGCGCGAACATCCGTGCGGCCGCGCCGGCGGGGTTGCCGATCGCCGCGACCGGCACGCGTCCCTTGGGCAGCAGCGTCGGGTTGATCCATGCGCGCATCGTCCATTGCGGCATCGGCGGCAGCGCCTCGTCGGCGGCATAGCCCTGTACCGGACGTTCGAGACCGTCAGACCCGGCGAGGAACACCGCGTTATACGGCCCGATCGCCGCCCGCTTCGGGTGCGCGATCCGCGACGACGGCCAGTCGACCTGCTGTGCCGCCGCCTGCGCCGGCCCCTGCATGGCGGCGACGCCGGCGCACAGCGACGCCGTATAGATCCTGATGGCACTCATCTCGCAGGCTCCCCTTGGGTGTCGTTCGCGTTATTTCGGCAGCACGGTCCGCGTCCCGGTGATCGTCACGTCCGTCCAGATCCCCGCCGCGTCCCCGGGCTGCCCGCCGCCGACGAACAGCCGGTAGCGGCCCGGCACGACGGCATGCGTGCCGTCATGCTCGACCATGCTGAGGCTGCGCGGGTCGATGGCGAAGTCGACGGTGCGGGCTTCGCCGGCGCGCAGCGGGATCCGGCGGAACCCGACGAGCTGGCGTTGCAGCACGGGAATCGTCCGCCCCTGTTCCTGCGGGTCGACGGGTGCGAGATAGGCCTGGACCACTTCGTCCCCGGCGAGCTTGCCGGTGTTGGTCACGGTGACGCTGACCGCCAGCGGCTGTCCCGCGGTCACCGTCGCGATCGGCGCCGTCTTGGGGGCATAGGCGAAGCGCGTGTAGCTGAGGCCGTGGCCGAACGGGTAGAGCGGCGTACCGCTGAAGAAGCGGTAGGTCCGGTTCTTCATGCTGTAATCGATATAGGCCGGTAGATCGCGCGTCGTGGCATAGACCGTCACCGGCAGACGCCCGCCCGGATTGATATCGCCCGCCAGCATCCGCGCAATCGCGGTCCCGCCGGACTGGCCCGGATACCAGGCGGCGACGACCGCGTCGGCATGGTCCCTGCTCCACGGATCGGCGATCGCGGAGCCGGTCAGCTGCACGACCACGATCGGCTTCCCGGCGGTGGCGAGCGTTTCCAGAAGCGCGCGCTGCGGCTCGGGCAGTTCGATCGCGGTGCGGTCGCCGCCGAGGAAGCCCGGCACGTCGAGCCGCAGCGCCTCGCCCTCGAGCGTTGGCGACAGGCCGGTGAACACCACGACCACATCCGCTGCACCGGCGGCGGCGAGCGCCTCGCCGCGCTGCGCGTCGATCGGCGCGACCCAGCGCAGGCCGATCCCGCCATCCTCGCTTGCGTGCACATAGTCGATGCGGAGGTCGTGCGGTTTGGCGTCGGTGACGGTGACCTCCGCCTCGACTGCGCTATCGCTGCCGTCGTCGGTGATCAGCGGCTTGCCGTCGAGCCAGAGCTTAACCGGATCATGGCCTTCGCAGTCGAAGCAGCGGGGGACGTCGAGCCGCAGCCGGTAGCGGCCGGGGCCCGGCGGCGTCAGTTGCCCGGTCCAGCGGACGCCGTAGCCTTTGCCCGACAATCCTGGAACGGGCGGTGCGCGATCCCAGTCGAAGTCGATCGTGCGGTCCTGCCGGGTCGCGATCCGCCGGGTCATCGCGCCGTCGCTGAAATACTCGCCTGTCAGCCCCGGCCTGCCGTTCGCGGACAGGGCGGTTTCGGGCACGGGCAAGGCGACGCCCGCCGCCAGCCCGCTGCCCTGCGCATAAGTGACGCGATCGGCGCCGAAACGCGCGCGAATGCCCTGCAACGGCGTGACCGGCGCGCTGGCGGTGCCGTGGTAATTCGCCTCGAGCACGTCGAGCGAGTCGGCATTGGGCCCGATCACCGCGATCCGGGTCCCGGGCTTGAGCGGCAGCCGGTCCTTGTTGGTGAGCAGCACCAGCGACTTTTCCGCCGCGGTCTGCGCGAGTGCGCGGTGCGCGGGCGTGTCGACCTGCGACGGCGCGATGCGCGTCCAGGGGCTGCGCTGGCCAAAGGCGATGCCGAGCGCCGCGCGCGACGCGAGCACACGACGCAGCGACGTGTCGATTGCGGCTTCGGGTACCAGACCCTTCCGAACCGCGGCGGGCAGCGCATCATAGCTCGGCCCGCAATCGAGATCGGTGCCCGCCTGCAGCGCCGCCGCGGCCGCCGAGGGCAGATCGGGGCGGTAATAATGGAAAACGGAGATATAGCCGACCGCATCGCAGTCCGACACGACCATGCCGTCGAACCCCCAGTCGCCGCGCGCGCGGTCGGTCAGCAACACGGACGACGCGCAGGCGGGTACGCCGTGAAGCGAATTATAGGCGCACATGATCGACAGCGCGCGGCCTTCGGTCACCGCCATGCGGAAGGCCGGCGTATAGGTCCCGGCCATGTCGCGCGGGGAGATATCCGCGTCGAAGCTGTTGCGCCCCGCCTCCGGCCCCGAATGCGCCGCGAAATGCTTCGGCGTCGCGATCGCCCTGGGATGCGCGGCATCGGGCCCCTGGATGCCGCGAACGAACGCGACGCCCAGCTTGCCCGTCAGATAGGGATCCTCGCCATAGGTCTCCTGCCCCCGCCCCCAGCGCGGATCGCGGAAGATGTTCAGGTTGGGCGACCAGATGTGCAGCCCCGCGAAACGCCGCCGGTCGCGCGTCGAGCGCACGGCGTTGTATTTCGCCCGCGCTTCGGTCGAGACGACCGTGCCGACCTGATCGAGCAGCGCGGTATCCCAGCTCGCCGCCAGACCGATCGCCTGTGGAAAGACGGTCGCGATCCCGTTGCGCGCGAGGCCGTGCAGCCCCTCGCTCCAGTAATCATATGCGGGCAGATCGAGCCTGGGCAGCGCCGGCGCGCTGCTGCCGAGCTGCGCGGCCTTCTCCTCGAGCGTCATCGCCGCGATCGCCGTCTCGACGGCGGGTGGCGTCGCTTGAAGATCAGGCGCCTGGATATCGGCGGCCATCAGCAGGAACGGCAGCATCGGCTTTCCCCAGTTAATCGGATCCGATGACCGACCCGGTCATGCTCAACGGCATACCGGGCCGGGGTCATCAGAAGTTCGCGCGCATGCCGACCCGAAACGCGCGTCCGACGACGTCGTAGAGACCGGGGTTGGTGATATCGCTGGGGACGGTAGCGGCGTCCTTGTTGAACATGTTGTCCACCTTGACATAGCCCTGCACCGCGTCGGTGAATTTGTACGAGGCGCTGATGTCGACGTAGAAGGCGCTATCGAGGTGATTGCGATCGATCGTCGGGTGATCGATCGTCGAGACCGGGCAGTTGGTCTGGCAGACGATATATTCGTTGCTGATCACGCCCGCGCTGATCCACCGCTCCTGCAGCGTCATGCTGAAGAGGTCGGTCGTCCAGTCCTGGACCGCGAGGACCTTCCAGCTCGGCGTCGCACCCTGCCCCAGATTCACGCCCGCACCCTGAATGGGGATCGTGTTGGGCAGACCGCGATCCGAAATGAAGTTCTTCACATGCGTCGCCAGACCGCGCAGCGACGCCTGGCCCGGCAGGCCGATGCCCGACAACGGGACCTGGTAGCTCGCCTCGATGTCGAAGCCGTCGGTGAAGATCGACGCGAAGTTGAACGGCTGGACGGTCACCGACGCGTTATTCGGATCGCTGATGTCGAAGCTGTTGCAGGTGAAGGTCACGCCGGCGAAGCAGAGGTTGATCTGGGTCTGCGCATCGAGCGCCGCGATCGCGCTCTTGATCTTGATGCGGTAGTAATCGACCGAGATGTTCAGCCGCGGCGCCCAGGACGGACGCGACAGGATCACGCCGAATTCGGTATTGCGCGCGACTTCGGGGCGCAGCGCGGTGTTCCCCGTGGTCGTCTGGAGCACGGTGAGCGTGCGACCCGGATTGAACGGATCGGTCGTGCCGGTGCGATTGCTCGTAACCGGCGCGGCGAACAGCTCGCTCAGATTGGGCGCGCGGATATCGCGCGAGGTCACGCCGCGGAAGCGGATGCCGTCGACCGGCGTGTCCCAGGTCGCGCCGACCTTCCACGTATAGACCGTCCCCGACGTGCTGTAGTTGGTCGCGCGCCCGGCGGCATTGAGGTTCGCCTTGCCGACCCCGTCCGAGTTGAACAGCGGGGCGTTCACCTCGAGGAAGGATTCATACACGCTATAGGCGCCGCGGCCGTCGCGGTAATTGCCCGCATACCAGTTGCCGCCCTGCGGGTTCAGCAGCGGGTCGCTGGGATATTGCGCATCGTACGCGCCGCTGGTCACGACGCCATTGCCGTAGGGATCGGCGTTCACCTGATAGAATTCATGCCGATATTCGCTGCCGAACGCGACCGACAGCGCGCCGGCGGGCAGTTGCAGCGGCTCGCCGCTGACCGAGAAGCTCGCGACGTCCTGGGTCTGGCGCGTATGCTGATATGGTCCGTTGCCCGGAAGGATATAGGCGAGCGCCGCGGCGCTGGGCGTCTGGCCGCCGATGATGTTGAGCGGGACGCAGCCGCTGGCGACCGCGGCGGGATTGGCGCAGGTGATGCTGCCATCGGGCGCGCGGACCGCCTGGATCGCGGCATTGTAGCGCGGCATCAGCGGGATATCGCGGACGGTGATGTCGGTGATGCCCGTGCCGTGCTGATAATAGGCATCATAGCGCCAGTCGCCGCCGAACGCCTGGATCTTGCCCTTCGCGCCGGCGACGAAGCGATATTGCTCGCGCTCGGTACGGACGCTGATCGAGTTGGGGAAGATCGCGTTGTCGACGCCGTAGCGGAACTGGGTGATCCCGTTCGCCGCGCAGGCCTCCTGGACCGAGGTAGGGACATAGGGGTTGGCGCATTGCAGCGTCAGGTTGCCGAACTGCGCGGATCCGACATTGGGAATATTGCCCGTCGTCACCCGGGCGACGTTGACGGTGGTGTAGAGTTCATTGTCGGGATCGATGTCGAAGCCGATCCGGCCATAGCCGCTGAGCCGCGTGATCGTCGACTTGAGCGAATTGGCATTGGTCACGTTGCCCGACCGGTCGCCGCCTTCGCAGACGCCATTGTAGCAGCCGAGCACGTTGCCGTTCGCATCCTTCAGCGGCACGCCGTTCGAGCCATATTCGAACTGGCGCGGATTGCCGTTCACGTCGAACGCGGTGCCCTAGAGCGGACCGGCGGTGATCAGGCCGTAGAGCGCGGTATTGTTCGCCTGGGTAAAGCTGCGATCGAGATATTGCGGGCCGCCGTCATTGGTGATGCCGCGGTTGATCAGGTTGCGCGAGACCAGCCAGTTGCGCCCGCCCGGGCCGCTGCCGTCGGGGTTCGATCCGACACCGAAGCCGGCCGATCCGATCCCGTCCTCGTGGCTGTATTCGCCGCTGCCGATGAGATGCAGCCGGTCGTTGAACAGCAATTTCCCGACCGCGGCCTGGACCGTGTAGTTGCCGTCATCGCCGTAGGTGCTGATGCCCGACTGGAGATTGGCCTTGAAGCCTGTGAAGCGGGTATTGGTCACGAAATTGACCACGCCGCCGACCGCGTCGGAGCCGTAGGAGGCGGAGGCGCCCCCGGTCACGACGTCGACCCGTTCGATCAGCAATTGCGGGAACAGGCTGACATCGGCGACGCCGGTGACGTTCGCGCCGACGACCCGCTGGCCATCGATCAGGGTGAGCGTGCGGATCGGCTGAAGGCCGCGAAGACTGAGCGCGCTCAGCCCCTGCACGCCGGTCGAGGTGCCGTTGGCGCCGACGGTGGCGCCCGTGCTGCCCTGGAGCGAGGGCAATTGCGCGACGGTCGTGAAGACGTTGGGCTGCGCGTTCTTGGCGATCGACTCGGCGCTCAGTACCTGGGTCGGGGTTGGTGCGGTGAAGCCCGACGAGATGATCCGCGAGCCGGTGACGACGATGTCGGACTGCGGGGTGGCGGGCGCGGGCGCCGCTTCGGTTGCGGGCGCGGCGTCCGGTGTCGGGGCCGCCTGCGCTGCGGGGGTCTGGCTCTCGGCGGGCACCGGCTTCGTCGCGTCCTGCAGCACGTCCTGCGCAAAGGCCGGTGTCGCCAGCATCGTCGATGCCGCCAGAACCGAGCGCAGCACTGCAAAATTGATCACTTGGCGCATCACATACTCCCCACAGAAACCGGGGCGCTTGCTGGCCCAATGTCGTTTCGGGGGTCGGCTTAAGTCGATCAATCTCCCTGCGCAACATAAGTTTCATAAAATGTCTTTTTATATTTATATCCGTCTTTTGAGGCTTTTTTGGTAACATATTGGTGCCGTTCCCCCGATGGTTTCCGGGAATTAACCTTATTTGTGAGCGGCTTGCAGCATGTTGTCGATACATAACATGGATCAGATATGTTCAGTCCGCTGCGGCGCGCGATTGGCCTTTCAAGGGCGCTGGGCGCGCCTCGAAGGTTCGGAAAATCGGGTGGCACGCTAACGATCAACCGATGTGCCAGACGTGACAGTATCGGGAGGGTGAACCCCATCCTCATGAGCGCGAATGCATCTTCCGCCAAGCGCACCCAAAAAGACCAACAACAGACATAAACAATACCAGATCGACTCATCTGGATAAAAAGATTATAAAAATATCAATGTCGGTGAGCGTTTCGCAATGTCGCCCGTCATATTAGCGTAATAACAGGGGGGCGAGATCATGGTTGGGCATTCTTTCGGATCGATGTTGGTGCGGACCAGCGTCGTCGCAATCGCCGCGGTGGCAGCGACGCCGCTCGCTGCACAGTCGGCGATGGTCCGTGTCGACGTCGCGCCGCAACCGCTGGCCCAGGCACTGCAGACGCTGGCGCAGCAGGCCCGGGTCCAGATCGTGTTCGATCAGGCGCGGGTCGGCACCCGCCGGTCGACCGCGCTGGCCGGGTCGATGACCGCTGCCGACGCGTTTCAGCGCCTGTTGCGCGACACTGGCCTTGCGGTNGCAGGATAGCGCAGCCCCCGCCCCGCCCACCGGGTCCGCCCCCGTCACGCTCGACCCCACGTCCGAAACGCCAGCGCCGGCACCGGCGGACATCATGGTCACTGGCACGCGCATCACCCGGCCCAATCTGAAGTCGGCGAGCCCGATCACCAGCATCGGTGCCGCGGAGATCAAGGCGCAGGGCGCGGTCAATCTCGAGGAGGTGACGAACCGGCTGGGTCAGGTGCAGCCCGATGCGCAGCAGAATTATCAGCAGAGCAACGGCCAGCAGCGCGGCGTCAAGCTGCGCGGGCTGGACTTCAACCGCACGCTGTCACTGATCGACGGCCAGCGGATCGCCGGGACCGAATCCGTCGACACCAATTTGATCCCGGTCTCGCTGGTCGAGCGCATCGACCTGCTGACCGGCGGCGCATCCTCGGTCTATGGGTCGGACGCGATCGCGGGCGTCGTGAACTATGTGATCCGTCGCGATTTCGAAGGGTTGCAGCTGTCGGGCAATTACAGCTTCTACAATCACGACAACCGCGCCAACGCCTCGACACCGGTCGCCCAGCGCTACGGGATCGCCACGCCGACGGGGATGACCAACGATGGCGGCCGCGCGGATCTGAGCGCGACCTACGGTCACAACTTCCTCGACGATCGGCTGAATGTCTCGGTCTACGGCACCTACCGGACCGCGGACGGCATCTTCTTCCGTGACCGCGACGCGTCGGGCTGTCAGCTGCGCCGCGACACGGGCAACCCGCTCAGGGTCAACAACCTGATCTGCGGCGTGACCGCGGCGTCGCCCAACGGGACCTTGACGGCGAACGGCGTGAATTATTCGAACGTCACCGGCAGCCCCGGCGTCTTCGCGCCCGCATCGACGATTCCGGGCTATGCGAACCAGGCGGACCGGCTCGCTGCGCGTGGTTATGAGCGCTTCAACGGCGGCGGCTTCATCAACTTCAAGGCGTCGCCCGCGGCCGAGTTTTCGGCGGGCGTGATGTACCTTCGCGATACATCGGAGAACCTGCTCTACGGCCCCTATGTCCAGGGCAGCTACCGGGTGAACTGCGACAATCCGCTGATGTCCGCATCGCAGGCGCAGACGATCTGCGGCGCGAATGCCGGGACCGGCGCGTCGGCACCGCTCGGCGTCCAATATGGTTTTCCGGGGCTGGCCGGCGACCGCGACAAGGAAAGCTTCAAGAACACGCAGACGCGCATCAACGCGTCGGTTCGCGGCGAGATCGCCGAGGGCTGGCGGTATGACGTCGGCGGCGTCTACAGCACGAGCCGGCAATTATGGGAGCCCGGCGGCAACCCGGTCGCCGCCAAGGTCAGCCGCGCGCTCGACGTCGTCAACGTGAACGGCGTGCCGACGTGCCGGTCGGTGGTCGACGGCACAGACCCGTCCTGCGTACCGCTCAACGTGTTCACCGCCAACAATCCCGGCAGCGCCGCGCTCAGCGACTATCTGTTCGACGAGGGGCTCGGCGTGCAGGACCTGCGCGCCAAATTCTATGACGTGACCGCCAATCTGACGGCGGATTTCACGCGCTACGGCATCCGGTCGCCATTCGCCGAACAGGGCCTGGCGGTGGCGGTCGGCGGGGAATATCGCCGGCAGGAGGAGCGGACGACGCGCAACACGCGCTTCATCGAAGTCTATGGCGGCGTGCCCGACAGCCTGACCACGCAGGACGTCGTCGAGGGCAATGCCGAAGCCCAGCTGCCGCTGGTGCAGAACGTGCCGTTCTTCAAACTGCTGCAGGTCAATGGCGGCTATCGCCTGTCGAAATACAGCACCAATCCCCAGACCTTCAACACCTGGAAGATCGAGGCGGTCTATTCGCCGAGCGAGGACGTCACGTTCCGCGTCGGCCGGAACCGCGCCGCGCGCGCGCCCGGCCTGAGGGAGGCCGATCAGGTCGTCGGCTATCAGAATGCAACGATCGTCGACCCCTGTGCCAGCGTCAACGGCGTCGCACCAAGGGCCAGCATCGAGGCGTGTCGCCTGACCGGATTGCCCGACGCGCAATATGGCAATGGTCTGGCCGCGGGTATTCCGGGCAGCCTGCGCTGCGTCGACGATGTCTGCCGCCAGCGCAACAACGGCACGCCGATCGATCCCGAGGACGCGCAGACGCTGACCTATGGCCTGGTGCTGACGCCCCGGTTCCTGCCGCGGTTCAGCTTCTCGGTCGACCGGTACAAGATCCGCGTCGACAACGTGATCAGCTATCTGGGTGCGAGCTTCGCAGTCGATGGCTGCGTGATCACCGGCGACCCCTATTATTGCAGCCGGCTGGTGCGCGATCCGACGACCTATCAGCTGAACGGCACGGGCACGACGGCGGGCTATATCCAAGGCGGCAATCTGAATGCGTACCGGCTCTATGCGAGCGGCTATGACTTCCAGGCGCAATATTCGGCGCGGCTGGGCGGGACGGCGGGCAAGCTCGACTTCCTGATGAACGGCACGCTGACCACCGACCAGGGCGGCCAGGCCGCACCCGATCAGCCGCGGACCAATTGCGTCGGCTATTTCGGCGGATCCTGCCCGCAGCCGACGCCGCGCTGGATCCACAATGTCCGCACCACCTATTCGAGCGACGACGGGATCTTCAGCGCGTCGGTCGCGTGGCGCTATATCGGTGGCACGACCGCGGGTCAGAATGGCGGCCCGAACTCGACGCCGGCGACCGAGGTCTCCGACTTCACGCGGATCCCCGCCTATCATTATTTCGATCTGTCGCTGGGCGTGAACATCGCCAAGCGGATGACGCTGACCGCGGCGGTCAACAACATCTTCGACCGCCAGCAGCCGATCCTGACGAACACCTATGATTACGCCTTGTCGCGCGGGAACACGATTCCCCAGCGTTACGACACGCTGGGACGCCAGATCTCGATTTCGGCAACGACGCGCTTTTGATGCGCGTGGACCAAGGGGCGATCCGCCGGCGGCGCATGGCCCTCGTCATCGCGCCGTGCGTTGCGGCGGCGCTGGTTACGGTCTGCCAGCCCGCGGTCGCCGGCCCCTCCCCGCTGCTGCCGCTGCCCGCGCATGCGACAGCCGGTACGGGTAGCGTCCGCATCGACGATGGTGCGCGGATCGTCGTCCCTGCCGGCGACACGGGCGCTGCCAGTGCGGCGCGGCGCGCGGTCGAGATCGTCGCCCGGACGCGCGGCATCACGCTGAGCGTGGCCGACCGCGGACCGGGGGCGATCAGTTTCATGCGGCTGCCCGCCGCAAATGGGGGGAGCAGCGAGCGATACCGGCTCGACGTGACGCCCGCGGGGATCCGCATCGCCGCGGCCACCGATGCCGGGCTGTTCTATGGCGCGATGACGCTGGCGCAGATGCTGTCCCCCGATGCGCGGTTCGGGACGGGCGTCGCGGTCCCCGTCGTGGCGATCGACGATGCCCCGCGCTTTGCGTGGCGCGGGGTGATGCTGGACGTCGCGCGCCACATGCAGCCGATCGCATCGATCGAGCGCGTCATCGACATGATGGCGCAGCACAAGCTGAACCGCCTGCAACTGCATCTGACCGATGACCAGGGCTGGCGGATCGAGATCAAGCGTCATCCCGAGCTGACGCGGATGGGCGCCTGGCGCGCCTCGTCCACGCCCAACGCGGGTGCGCCGGCGGGCCGCTATGGCGGCTTCTACACGCAGGACCAGCTGCGCGCGCTGGTCGCCTATGCCGCAGCACGCGCGGTGACGATCGTGCCGGAAATCGACCTGCCCGGCCACGCACAGGCAGCGGTCGCCGCCTATCCGCAGATCGGCGTGACGGGAGACCGGCCGCCGGTGTCGGGCGACTGGGGCATCAACCCCTATCTGTTCAACGTCGACGATCGCAGCATCACGTTCGTCAAGCAGGTTCTCGACGAGGTCATGGCGATCTTCCCGTCGACCTATATCCATATCGGTGGTGACGAGGCGCTGAAGGAGCAGTGGCAGGCATCGGCCGCGGTCCAGGCGAAGATGCGCACGCTCGGCATCGCAGATGAAAAGGGCCTGCAGAGCTGGTTCGTCGGTCAGCTCGGCGCGCACCTCGCCAAGCGCGGGCGCCGCCTGATCGGCTGGGACGAAATCCTCGAGGGTGGGCTGCCACCGACCGCGTCGGTGATGTCATGGCGCGGCGAGGCGGGCGCGATCGAGGCGGCGAACATGGGACACGACGTCGTGCTGTCGCCGGGCCCGGTCCTGTATCTCGATAATCTGCAAAGCGGGCGCGATGACGAGCCGCCGGGACGCATGGCGGTGCAGACGCTGGCCGACGTCTATGCCTATGACCCCCTGCCCGCTGCGATCGCCGCGGCAAAGGCGCATCACGTGCTGGGGCCGCAGGCCAATCTGTGGGCCGAATATATGGTCACCCCCGCGCAGCGCGAACATGCGCTGTTTCCGCGCATCGCGGCACTGGCGGAGATGGCCTGGTCGCCCCGCGCCGCGCGCGACTGGCCGGGCTTCCTCGCGCGGCTCGATCCCCAGCTCAACCGCTATCAGCGGCAGGGGATCGCCGCCGCGGACAGCGCCTACGCGGTCGATTACACCGTGGTCGGCGGGGTCGGTCCGGCGGTGCGCGGCAAGACGGTCACGATCGGCATGGCGAACCAGGCCGGCTATGGCACGATCCGCTACACGACCGATGGCGCGGCGCCGTCATCGGCCTCGCGCGCCTATGCCCGACCGCTGAGCGTGGCGCCGGACACGGTCGTCCGCGCAGTGACGTTCGCGCCTGACGGCCGCGCGCTCGCCGCCGTGCGCAGCTTCGATACCGCACCCGCCGCGCTGTTGACGCGGGCGAGTGCGAGCCTCGAAACCTGTGCCGGCGCGGGGATCCGGCTGCGCCTGCCGCTGACGCCGGATGCGACGGGCGGCGGGCCGGCGTACAGCATGAACATCTATGACGGCTGCTGGCTGTACCGCGCCGCGCCGCTCGGACAGATCCGGGGCATCACGGTCTCGCTCGGCCGGCTGCCGCGCAACTTCGCGCTGCGCCAGCCGCAGCGCCAGATGGTCGCGTGGCGCTACAACCCGACGCATTTCGGGACGCTGATGGTGCATGCGCGGACCTGCGACGGGCCCGCGCTGGCGATGGTGCCGCTGCCCGATCCGGCGACCACGCCGAACCGGTTCACGCTGACCGCGCCGCTGGCGGGTGGGACGACCGACACGGACCTGTGCCTGATCGTCGCGCCGCCGGTCGGTGGACCGCTCTACGGCGTCGACACGGTACGCTTTACGCTGAAGGACATTCGATGACCGATCCCCTGCGCCCATCGCGGCGCGACGCAATCGCCTTCACGGCCGGAACGCTTGGCGCAGCGATGGCCTTTCCCGGCGGCACGTTCGCGGCGACCATTGGCGCGGCGACCACCGGTGCGGCGCTGGTGCCTTACGGTGCCACGCCGTCGAAGCGGCAACTGGCGTGGCACCGGCTGGAACAGACCGCGTTCGTCCACTTCACGATCAATACCTTCACCGACCGCGAATGGGGCTATGGCGACGAGGATCCCGCGATCTTCGACCCCAAGCAGTTCGATGCCGACCAGATCGTCGCCGCGGCAAAGGCGGCGAACCTGCGCGGCCTGATCGTCACCGCCAAGCACCACGACGGCTTCTGCCTGTGGCCGAGCAAGTTCACGAAACACAGCATCGCGAGCAGCCCCTACAAGAACGGCAAGGGCGATATCGTCGGCGAACTGGCCGCCGCATGCCGGCGGCAGGGGCTGAAGTTCGGGATCTACCTGTCGCCCTGGGATCGCAACCATCCGGACTATGGCCGGCCCGAATACATCACCTTCTTCCGCAACCAGCTGCGCGAGCTGCTGACGCAATACGGACCGATCTACGAGGTATTCTTCGACGGCGCGAACGGCGGCGACGGCTATTATGGCGGTGCGCGCGAAGTGCGGAAGATCGACGCGGTCCCCTATTATGACTGGCCGTCGATCATCGCCTTCGTCCACGCGCTGCAGCCGATGGCCTGCACCTTCGATCCGGTCGGCGCGGACCTGCGCTGGGTCGGCAACGAGGAGGGCGAGGCCGGCGATCCGTGCTGGGCGACGATGGACGACAAGGGCTTCACCGAGGAAAAGGGCAATGCCGGCGTTCGCGGCGGCGCGATCTGGTGGCCGGCCGAGGCGGATGTCTCGACCCGCTATGGCTGGTTCTGGCACGCCTATGAGGACGGGCAGAGCCGCAGCCCCGCCAATCTGATGAAGATCTATTTCGAGACGGTCGGGCGCAGTGCCGGGCTGTTGCTGAACCTGGCCCCGGATACGCGCGGGCTGGTGACCGACGAGGATGTCGCGAACCTGACCGCGTTCGGCACGGCGATGCGCGCGATGTACGCCACCGACCTGAGCAAGGGTGCGATCGCCTCTGCGAGCAGCGTGCGCGCCGGGCATGACGCGGCGCTGGTGCTCGACGGCAATCCCGAAAGCTTCTGGGTCAGCGCCGATCGGGCGCCGGTCCCGACGCTGACGCTCGACCTTAAACAGCCAAGGCTGTTCGATGTCGTCAGGCTGGCGGAGCATCTGCCGCTCGGGCTGCGCGTCGACCGGTTCGCGATCGACGCGCAGGGCCCGACCGGCTGGACCGAAATCGCCAGCAAGCAGGGCATCGGATCGCAGCGGCTGATCCGGCTCGACGCGCCGATCACCGCGCGGCGGGTCAGGCTGCGGATCACCGCAGCCGCCGCGGCGCCGGCGATCACCGAATTCGGCGTGTATCTCGCGCCCGTGCTGCTCGATCCGCCGCACATCGTCCGCGACCGCGAGGGCGTGGTCACGCTGACCAGCGATTCCCCCGGGCTGGCGATCGCCTACACCACCGACGGCAGCGTGCCGACGATCGCATCGCCGCGCTACACGGCGCCGTTTACGATGCGCGATGCGGGGATCGTCCAGGCGATCAGCATCCACGCGGCCAAGGGTGCGGTCAGCAGCGTGGGGCGTCGCAACTTCGACATCCGCAAGAGCGACTGGAAGATCTTGCGGGCCAGCGCGCCGCTGGCCGAGCTGCTGATCGACGAGAAGAACCGCACCGACTGGGTCGCGCCGCTGACCGGTGCGGACGGCAAGCCGTGTTCGGTGACGATCGATCTTGGGCGTAGCGTCGAACTGCGCGGGTTCGTGCTGAAGCCCGGCTGGCACGCGCCGCAGGGGGCCGGCGACCCCGCCGCCTGGCGCGTGCGCATCGGTGACGACCCGGGGCTGGCCGACGCGCCGCAGGAGCAGGGCGAGTTCTCGAACATCGCCGCCAACCAGGCGCCGCAACGCCTCGCCTTCGCGCGGCCGCACCGTGGCCGCTACATCGAGATCGCCTTCACGCGGACCGCCAAGGGCGAGACGCGGCTGGCCATCGCGGAGCTCGGGGTGCTGACGCAGTAGACCGGGCGCGGCGCGGCGTGTGATGGCGAGTAACCAAAAGCTAAGTCTTTGTTGTTTAACATAGCGCAATGTTCATATCGCTTACTGCGCGGATCGTCGCGATCGGCCTCATCGTGGTCCTGGCACTGGGGTCGCTGGCCGGGCTGCTCGCCGACGCCTCGTACCAGGCCAGCCAGAGCTTCCAATGGGCCGCCCATTCCGCGCAGGTCATCGAGACGACCGAGGCGGCGCTGAACGATCTGCGCGAGGCCGAATCGGGCCAGCGCGGGTTCGTCATCACGCGGGATCCGGCCTATGCGCGGTCCTTCGCCAAACGCCTGGACAGCGCCGCCCGGACCATCGCGCGGGTTGCGGGCCAGACCCGCGACAACCCGCGCCAGCATGCCCGTGCGCGGGAAATGGCATTGCTGATGAAGGAGCGGTCCGCCTTTCTGCGCCAGCCGCTCGACCTTGCCCGCCGGGGCAATTTTGCGGGAGCGGTCACGATCATCGCCAGCGGCCGTGGGCGCGACCTGATGGATGCGATCAGCGTGCGCGGGGAGGCCTTTCTCGAAGAGGAACGCGCGTTGCAGACCACGCGGCAGGATGCGGCGGCGCAGCGCCTGCGCCGCGGCAAGCGGCTTGCCATCTTCGGCGCGATCGCCGTCGCACTGATCGTCATCGGCGGCTTTACCTTGCTGGTGCAAGGTATCCGCCGCCCGCTGGAAACCATGTTGCGCGCGATGACCGCGCTCGGCAGCGGGGACGAGCAGACACGGATCGATACCGCGATGGGATCGCGCGAATTCAACCGCCTCGCGATCGGCTATAATGCGATGGCCGACCGGCTGGAGGGCGCGGTTTCCGATCGGGGCACGAGCGAGCGCCAGCTGCAGGTCGTCAACGCCGAGCTCGAGCGCAATACCAAGACGCTGCGCGAACGCGGCGACGTGATCGAGCTGCTCGGCGGCATGGCGCATCGCATGCAGGCCGCGCGCACCGACGACGAGCTGGCCCAGATCATCCGGGTGTTCGTACCGCAGGTCCTGCCCGACATTCCCGGCGCGCTGTACGCGCACAACAACTCGCGCAATTGCCTGGTCCCGGTCGCCAGCTGGGGAGACATCGTCGTGCCGGACGACGGCTTCGCGCCGGAGCGGTGCTGGGCACTGCGCCGCGGCCAGAGCCATTCGGTCGTGGATCCGCGCCGCGACATCGTCTGCGCGCATGTCGCCGAGGGCGAGGTCTATCACTGCGAACCGCTGCTCGCGGGCGGCGAGGTCATCGGCGTGCTCTATCTGCGCGGCCGGATCGAGGCCGAGAACCGCTTTCGGATGAACGTGCTGACCGAGAACATTGCCTCGGCGCTGGTCAACCATCGCCTGCAGCGGTCGCTGCGCGAACAGACGATCCGCGATCCGCTGACCAGCCTGTTCAATCGCCGCTACATGGAGGAGGCGCTCAAGCTGGAGATCGCCCGCGCCTCGCGGTCGGGCAATCCGCTCAGCCTGGTCATGTGCGACGTCGATCATTTCAAGCGGTTCAACGACGAGTTCGGTCACGACGCGGGGGACGCGGTGCTCCAGCAGGTCGCCGCCGAGATGCGCAGCCGGTTCCGCGACGGCGATGTCGTCTGTCGCTTCGGCGGCGAGGAGTTCACCATCATCGCGCCGGGCACGACCGCCGAGGCGCTGGCCAAGCGCGTCGATATCGTCCGGCAGGCGATCGCCGAGATCGCCGTCCGCCACGGCAACCGCGCGCTGGGATCGACCAGCATGTCGTTCGGCATCGCGACCTGGACGGACATCATGGACCGGGAGGGCGCGACACTGATCCAGGCGGCGGACATGGCGCTGTATCAATCCAAACGCGACGGCCGCAACCGCGCGACGATCAGCGCGCTCGCGGCCTGATCGGGGCGCTCCGGGGATCGATATCCTCCGCCGTACCGGGCGGTGTCAGAAGAGCTTGCGCAGGCCCAGCCTGACGGACCGGCCGACCGGATCGATATACGCCGCCTGGAACCGGTTCGGCGTCCGCCCGAGCCGATCGCGAACCGCGATACGGTCGTTGAGCAGGTTTTCGACCGTCAGCTGCAGCGTCATGTTGCTCGCCCAGGGACGTTTGACGATCTGGTCGACCTTGAGCGAGCTATAGGGCACCAGCCAGGTACGGCCTGAAAAGCGCAGATCCGACGCCGCCAGGTCGCTGCGGATCCGGGTCGGCCCCTGAAGACGGCCGTACACGCCGATGCTCGCAGCCCCGAGCGATCCGCTGAGGTTCAGCTCGGTTTCCCAGCGCGGTCGTCCGCCGGTGCCGGTCAGCGTGTCGCCATCGAGGAGATCGAGTGCCGGCCCCCCGCTCCGCAACGACAGGCGATCGTCGAGCCGCCACGTCGTAGTCATCGACATGTTGAGGTGCGGCCGGGGCCGGGGTGGCGCCGGCGGTGGCACATCCTTCGCGGCGATGCCGACGGGCGGCGTCAGCGGCGCAGGCGCACGCCCGATCGGCGTCGACAGGCTGATCGTCGCCTGCATCTTCGTTTCGCGTTCGCGGGCGATGTTGACCGGCCGCAGATCGGCGCTGACGAGCTGTCCTGCCGCATCACGCTGGAACGCCCCGGCAAATGCGGTCTGGAAGGCCGGGGTGGCACTTCCCAGCGTCGCGGTCTGATTGTCGATGCGCGTCTGGAGATAATTGAGCGTGAGCCGCAGATCGCGGGCCTTGATCGGCGACACGGCGACACCCAGCGTGACGAGCCGCCGGCGTTCCGGGTCGAGCGCGGGATTGCCGCCGGCGATCGTCGTGACGAGCACGCTGGTGCCGGTGGTGAAATCGAAAAACGGCGTGTTCGGGGTGGTCACCGTCGGGTTGGTCAGCAGCGCGATCGCCGGCGGGGTCTGCGCGGCATTGACCGAGGCGATCAGCTGGACCGGCCGCACCGGCGACCATGTCAGGCCGTAGTTGGAACTGAGCAGCCGGCCGTAATCGGACACGTCCGAGACGCCGATCATGCCGTTGACCGACAGCTGTCCGAGAAACGCGAGAACGTCCTGATTGGCAGAGGCGATCGGCAGATCCGCGTTGACGCTGGCGCCCCCGGTGGTGCGCGTCAAATCGAGCGTCGTGTCGCGCAAGCCCGGCAGGCTGCCCGAACTGGTCGACCGGGCATAATCCCCCGAGAGCGTGATCTGCGCGTCGCCGGCCGGCAACCGGACCAGCGGGCCGTTTGCGACCGCCTTTGTCAGCAATGTGCCGGTAACGGTCCGGCTGCGATCGGCCAGCCGAAGCGCCGCCGCCTCGGAACTTACGCGCGCCAACGGATCGCCCCCCGCATCGATCGTGGCCTGCAGATCGTCGATCGGCACGCCGCGTTCGGACCGCGCCACCCCCTGCACCCGGTCATAGCTGGTCGTGACGTTCCACCCCCAGCGCCGGATACTGCCCTGGACCATGCCCGATCCATGCAGTGTCAGGCTGGTGCTCCGCTGCCGGAGCACCGCATCGGGCAGGTAGCGATAGAGCAGGACATCATTCGCAAAGGGCAGCGCGCCGCGTCCTCCCGGCACACTCAGCAGCGCGGGCGCCAGGCCGTTCACGCCGACGTTACGCTGCGCCTCCATCGACAGGTTGAGCGATCCGCTCATCGTCCGCCCGATCGGCGCCGCGAGCGTTCCGTCGACCGAAATCCTGTCGCTGCGCTGCTGGAGCGAGCGATAACGCCCGATATCAGTGACCGCGGGCGCGCCGGCGCCGGCGGCATAGCCCGCCAGAGTGTCGCGCCCCGCCGGGTCGTCCGGCACGGCGGCGATCGTGACCGGGGCCCCGACGAGCGCATCGAGCGCGGGATCGATACTGGCCCCGCCTATTCCCGTGACGGTGCCGCCAAGCGCATAGAGCGTGTCCGGATCGGGCAGGATCGCGCGTTCGCTCTGCAGGATCGGGTTGAGCCGAAGATGCGACAGCGTCAGCGTCGCGCGGCGCGGCCCGTCGATCCGCGCGGCGGTCACCTCGGCATAGCTTGTCTCGCCCCCGCCTTCGGTCGTGACCCCCGTGGCCTGCTGGTAGGTGACCGCGCGAAACCGCTTCTTGGTGATGAAGTTCATCACCCGGACGGTGGCCGGAAACCCGAAGCGTGCGGCCTCGGACTCGGGCAGGACCTCGATCTTCTCCATCGCCTCCTGCGGCAGGCTGTAGAGTTCGTTCATGCTCGACATGCGTCGACCGTTGAGCAGATAGACCGGATCGCCGCCGCTCGCCGACGTCGTCAGTGGTTTCAGGCGTTCGAGCAGCGTCTTGAGATCGGTCGCACCCAGCGACTGGATCCCGGCCTGATCGAGGGTCGCGGTCGGATCGATCGCCCCGACCGCGCTGCCCGCGCTCCGCTGGCCCGTGATGATGATGTCGTCGCCCGACGCAGATGCCGGCACGGGGATCGCCTGAGTCGATCCGGCCGCGGGACAGACCACGCCGCCCCCGAGGCAGACGAGCATCGACGGGTACAGGCGGACCTGCGCGTGAACCCTCACGAACGGCGGATCGGGATGGCGGGGGGATCGATCATCGTCACACTCTCACGCAGCGGGCGACATCGAGTGGAGCGGTATTATATGTCGGGAATAGGGCGGCTTGTGAAAGCAGGCAGGGCAGAATGCCTGAAGGCAGCACGGCCACGCCGCGGAGCGGGGCGTCGGGACGCCATCCGGCGCATCGCCGGCATAAGATGACGCAAGACTATTGCCTATCGTCCGGGCCGGATTACGCTTCGTAATCGTGGCGCGAGACTGCGAGTCGGAGATCGATGGTCGCGCGCTGCTGCAGGTCTATCCGAGGTGATCCGC
Source organism: Sphingomonas sp. CFBP 13706 (assembly GCF_014842355.1). Taxonomy (NCBI): domain Bacteria; kingdom Pseudomonadati; phylum Pseudomonadota; class Alphaproteobacteria; order Sphingomonadales; family Sphingomonadaceae; genus Sphingomonas; species Sphingomonas sp. CFBP 13706. The sequence goes on along the minus strand of NZ_JACYVM010000004.1, from coordinate 314,656 downwards.
TATGGCCGTCAGGGACAAGGCTTCGATCGATACCCAGCATGCCGTGATCGTCGTGATCCGGGGCGATCCGGTCCCCGACGCCGCGGTGCCGACGATCGAACTGGATCTCGCGAAATTTCAGAGCGGTCGCTGGGCACTGCAGCTCGATGCGGCATTTGCCCGGCGCGAGGAGCCGGCGGTGATCCTGGCGCAGGGGGTCGCCTGTCTGGCGGTCGCGTGGTGGGCGCAATTGTCGCCGCGCAGCTATCTGCAGGCGATCGAGGGCGCGGTCCTGCTGTCGCCGCTGTCGGTCGGTTTCGGTCAGGAGGCGATCGCGGCGGCGGCGCGGCCAGGGCCGACGACGCGCCTACCCTTCCCGTCGGTCGTCGCCTGTGCCCCGGGCCCGTTCATCGACCGGGTGCTGGCGCTGGCCGATCGCTGGGGCAGTCATTTCGTCGAGCGCGGATCGATCGCCGCTCCGGCGCCGACGACGCGCACCGCCACCCCGACCGAGGACGAGGCCCGGCTGATCGCGCTGCTTCCGCTGCTCCAGCACCGGGTGCCGGGCGATGCGTTCACGCCAGGCCCCAGCCCCGCACGGCGCCTCCGCCGGCCCGCCGCGATCGACTGAGCGCGCCTGCCGTCGGCGCTGCGCCGCGAGGCCCGCCCCTCCCCACCCCCCGGTCGGAATCGTCGCCACGCTGACGAGCGCGCCGCAAGCGTGCCTCGTCGAGATCGCGCAGGTCGATCGCGCGGATCGATTGGAGCGACCGCTGGCGCCGGCGCCGTCCGCTAAACCCAGGCTTGATCGGGCCAAAGCCGCTATCGATGGCGGTGCGCGCGTCGGCGTGGCAGAGGGCGCGCTCAATTCATCCGAGGCTTCATGACCGATCTCGCCGTCCTTTACGAACATCCCGCCTGGTTCGTGCCGCTGTTCGCGACGCTCGATGCGCGCGGCGTCGAGTTCTCGCGCGCCACGCCGGACGGGTTCTGGAACCCCGCGGACCAGACCGCGCCGGCGCGCGTCGTGTTCAACCGCATCGCGATGTCGAGCTTCCTGCGCAGCGACGAGCATCCGATCTTCGACACGATGGCGATGCTCGATCACTGGCGCCGCACCGGCGCGCGCGTGATCAACGGCGCCGACGTGCTCGCGATCGACGCCTCCAAGGCGCGGCAATTGTCGCTGATCGCGTCGCTCGGCCTCGCAATCCCCGAGACGCGTATCGTCCACCGCGCCGCCGACGTCGTCGCCGCGGCGCAGACGCTGCGCTTCCCGCTGGTCGTGAAGGCCAATATCGGCGGTTCGGGCGCGGGGATCATCCGCTTCGACAGTCTCGACGAACTCCGCGCCGCGGTCACCGACTATGGCCTGCCGAGCAGCGTCGACGGCGTGTTGCTGGTGCAGGAATATGTCCCCGTCCGGGGTGGCGCGATCACCCGGATCGAGACGCTCGACCGCAAGTTCCTCTATGCAATCGACGTCGCGGGCGGCGGCGCGTTCGATCTCTGCCCCGCGGATGCGTGCGTCGTACCCGGCTCGGGCATCAAGATGGCCGCGGTCGAGCCGTCGCAGGTGCTGAAGGATGCCGCCGAGGCGATCGCGCGCGCGGTCGATCTCGATGTCGGCGGGGTCGAGGTGATGATCGACGACCGCGACGGCGTCGCGCGCTTCTACGACATCAACGCGCTGTCCAATTTCGTCGCCAAGCCGCTCGACGTCCTCGGCTGGGATCCGCATGACCGGCTCGTCGATTACCTGATCGAACAGATTGGGAAGACTCGTTGATGCGCTATGGCTATTGGACTCCGGTTTTCGGCGGCTGGCTTCGCAACGTCCCCGACGAGGGGATGGAGGCGAGCTGGGCCTATACCAAGGCGCTGACGCAGAATGCGGAGCGCTGGGGCTATGACCTGACGCTGATCGCCGAGCTGAATTTGAACGACATCAAGGGTGTCGAACAGCCCGCGCTCGATGCGTGGTCGACCGCGGCGGCGCTGGCGGCGGTGACCGACAGCATCGAGCTGATGGTCGCGGTGCGCCCCAATTTCCACCACCCGGCGCTGTTCGCCAAGGCGGCGGCCAATATCGACCGCATCTCGGGCGGGCGGCTCGCGCTCAATGTCGTGTCGTCGTGGTGGGCGGACGAGGCGAAGCAATATGGCCTCCAGTTCGACCAGCATGACGATCGCTATGCGCGGACCGACGAATGGCTGACCGTCGTCGACGGGCTGTGGACCGAGGAGCGGTTCGACTTTGCCGGGCAATTCTACACCACCGAGCAGGCGATCTGTTCGCCCAAGCCCGTCAAGCGCCCCACCGTCTATGCCGGCGGCGAGAGCGAGAAGGCGAAGGCGATGATCGCGGCCAAGTGCGACGCCTATGTCATGCATGGCGACCCGGCCGACGCGATCGCGCCGAAGATCGCCGACATGGCGGCGCGACGCGAAGCCGCGGGCGGCGCACCGATGCAGTACGGCATGGCCGCCTATGCGATCGTCCGCGACAGCGAGGCCGAGGCAAAGCGCGAACTCGAGCGCATCACCAGCGTCACCGAACTGCCCGCGGGCTATGCCAATTTCGACCAGTGGCTATCGGGCACGCAGCTCGAACGCGAGTTGAAGATCCAGGAATATTCGGTCTCGAACCGCGGGCTGCGCCCCAGTCTGGTCGGGACGCCCGAACAGCTGAAGGAGCGGATCGCGGAATATGAGGCCGCCGGGCTCGACCTGCTCTTGCTCCAGATGAGCCCGCAGGCTGAGGAAATGGAGCGGTTCGCGGTGCAGGTCATGGGGTCCGCATGATCCGCCTGCGCGACGTTTCCAAAACCTACCCGGCGAGCGATGCAGCCGCGCTCGACGGCGTGTCGCTGGAGATCCCGGCGGGCGGCGTGTTCGGGGTGATCGGTCAGTCGGGCGCGGGCAAGTCGACGCTGATCCGGCTGATCAATGCGCTCGAACGGCCGACGTCCGGGCGCGTCGAGGTCGACGGGATCGACGTCGCAGACCTGTCGGCGGCGGAGCTGCGCGCGCTCCGGCGGCGGATCGGCATGATCTTCCAGAATTTCGGGCTGCTCTCCTCGCGGACGGTCGCGGCGAACGTCGCCTTCCCGCTGGTGCTCGCCGGCGTCGCGAAAGCGACGCGCGAGAGCAAGGTTGCGGCCTTGCTCGACCGGGTCGGCCTGTCCGATCACGCCGCCAAATACCCCGCCCAATTGTCCGGCGGCCAGAAGCAGCGCGTCGGCATCGCCCGCGCGCTCGCCACCGACCCCGACATCCTGCTGTGCGACGAGGCGACCAGCGCGCTCGACCCCGAAACCACGCGCTCGGTGCTCACGCTGCTCCGCGACCTCAACCGCGACCTCGGGCTGACGATCGTCCTGATCACGCACGAGATGGACGTCGTCCGCTACGTCTGCGACCGCGTCGCGGTGCTGGAACGCGGCCAGGTCGTCGAGACCGGCACCGTCACCGACATCTTCGCCAACGCCGCGCATCCGGCGACCCGGCGCATGCTCCAATCCCTCTCTCATCGGGAACGGGACGGCGCCGCGTCTTTTGCGGACGAAGAGCGGGTGCGATGATCACAACCAGCCCCGGCCTGAAGGTCCTGAGATCCACCCCAAGCCCGTCATCCCCGCGCAGGCGGGGATCCAGACCCGCAACCTCGGCGATCCGATCGAAGCGTCTGCCAGTCTGGTTTCCCGCCTCCGCGGGAATGACGGCCAGGATGCGCCGTGTCGCGCGCCTGCCGCTCACTGGCTTGCCGATCTCCCCAGCAGGTAACGGCTGATGACCTTCTTCGAAAATGTCGACTGGTCCGATATCGGCCAGGCGTGCCTCGACACGCTCGTCATGCTCGGCGGGTCGCTGGTGCTGACGATCCTGCTCGGCCTGCCGCTCGGCGTGCTGCTGTATCTGACCGGCAAGGGGCGGCTGATCGAGAACCGGCTTGCCAATGGTGCGCTCGGGATCGCCGTCAACATCCTGCGCTCGGTGCCGTTCATCATCCTGCTGATCGTGATGATCCCGCTGACCGTGCTGCTGGTCGGCACGTCGCTGGGCGTCGCCGGCGCGATCCCGCCGCTGGTGGTGGGGGCCGCGCCCTTCTACGCACGCCTCGTCGAGGGATCGCTGAAGGAGATCGACCGGACGACGATCGAGGCGGTGCAGGCGATGGGCGCGACGACCCGCCAGATCGTCACCCGCGCGCTGATCCCCGAGGCGATGCCGGGGCTGATCTCGGGCGCCACCGTCACCGCGGTCGCGCTCGTCTCGTTCACCGCGATGGCCGGCGTGGTCGGCGCGGGCGGGCTCGGCGATCTCGCGATCCGGTTCGGCTATCAGCGCTTCCAGACCGACGTGATGGTCGTCACCGTCGTCCTGCTGGTCGTCCTCGTCCAGATCATCCAATATGCCGGCGACGCGCTCGCCCGCCACTTTACCCGCCGCTGATCCAACGATTCTAGGAAATGCCATGAACCGCCGCACGCTTCTCGCCTCGCTCTCGCTCTCGCTGCTCGCGCTCGCCGCATGCGGTGGCGCCAAGACGGATGACGGCACCGCGCTGACCGTCGCCGCGACTGCGGTGCCGCATGCCGAGATCCTTGAATCGATCAAGCCGGCGCTCGCCAAGCAGGGCGTCGATCTCAAGATCCGCGTCTTCAACGATTATGTGCAGCCCAATCTGCAGGTCGAGCAGAAGCAGATCGACGTCAGCTATTTCGAGACCAAGCCCTATCTCGACGAGTTCAACGCGGCGCGCGGGACGCATCTGGTTCCCTATGCGGGCGTCCATGTCGAGCCGCTGGGCGCCTATTCGCGTAAGTGGAAGACGATCGCGCAGGTGCCGAACGGCGCGACCGTCGCGATCCCGAACGAGCCGAGCAATGGCGGCCGCGCGCTGCTGCTGCTGCAAAAGGCCGGGCTGATCACGCTGAAGAACCCGACCAATCCGCTGTCGAGCCTCAACGACATCGCGACCAACCCGAAGACCCTCAAGTTCAAGGAGCTGGAGGGCGCCACCCTGCCCCGCACGCTCGGCGAGGTCGATCTGGCGCTGATCAACACCAACTATGCGCTCGATGCGAAGCTCAACCCGGTGCGCGACGCGCTCGCGATCGAGGACAAGAACAGCCCCTATGTCAATTTCGTCGTCGGCCTGCCCGGTGGCGACAAGGATCCGCGCGTCGTCAAGCTGATCGCCGCGCTGCGAAGCCCCGAGACGCGGCGCTTCATCGCGGATCGTTATGCGGGCGCGGTGCTGCCGGCGTTCTGAGCCCCGGTGACGAACGGATCGCTGCACGTCATCCGCCCGGGCGCATCGACCCGCCCCGAGACGCGGCGCCGATAGGTTGGCGCGGTCGCCGCCGTGATCGTGACGTCGTACCAGCCATGGCTGTTGCGGAGCGGCCAGCGGTAGCGCGCGTCGACCAGCCCGGTCACCTGCGCCGCCGCCCCGACGCGTTCGACGTGCGCGACCAGTCCGTGCGCGCGGTGTCCGGCGGGGAGCACTAACGCCAGTTCGGTTGGTGTCGTGCGCCAGACGAGCTGCGACGCCAGTGCCGGGTCGTCACGGTGTCCCGCATAATGGCGGTGGAAGCCGTTCGGGCCGAGCACCCAGAGATCATAGCGGCCCTCCGCGTCGAATCCCCATTGCCCGTCCAGCGTGCGCCCGGGCTCGACCGTGAAGCGGCGGGGCGGCTGGTCCAGGCCCCGGCGGTCATAGACGTGGAACACCGCGGCCTGCGTGCCGTCGGTGGTGAAGTGCAGCCGGATCGCGTCACCGGTGATCGTCTCGCCGACGCGCAGCGCATAGGGCAGCGGGCGGGACCGGCGGATGCCGGGTTCCTGCCACGGGAGGGACTCACCCAGTGGTGCCTGCGGGCTGACCTGCCGCGGGATCGCCGCGGCGCGCGCGGCATCGGCGCGCGGATCGGGCATCGCGGCGAAGGGCGCGACGTCGGCGGCGGTGAAGTCGAACGCCGAGGTCAGGTCGCCGCAGACCGCGCGGCGCCACGGCGCGATGTTGGGCTCGTGGACATCGAACCGCCGTTCGAGGAAGCGGATCACCGAGCTGTGGTCGAACACCTGCGAATTGACCCACCCGCCCCGGCTCCACGGCGAGACGACGTACATCGGCACGCGCGGCCCCAGGCCATAGGCGCGGCCGCGATAGGCGGGGAGGTCGAGCGCCGCGTCGCCCTTGCTCGGGTTGAGGTGATAGCTGCCGGTCAGATCGACAGTCGATCCGCCCAGCACCGTGCCGTCGGCAGCGTGCGACGGCGGCGCGGGCGGCGGGACATGATCGAAAAAGCCGTCATTCTCGTCGAACATGACGAACAAGGCGGTCCGCGCCCAGATTTTCGGGTCCGCGGTGAGCGCGTCGAGCAGCTCGGCGGTATAGGCCGCACCCTGTGCCGGGCTCGACGGACCGGGATGCTCGGATCCCTTGGCGGTGGCGATGACATACGACACCTGCGGCAACCGCCCGGCCAGCACGTCGGCGCGCAGCGCGTCGAGCCCGTGCGTCGTCAGCGCCCGGTCGCGCAGCGCCGCATCGCCACCCGCATGATGCGCCGCGCGGAAGGTGGCGAACCCGACCAGCGGGTTGTCGGTGAAATTGTCGGCCATGTCCTGATAGATGCGCCAGTCGACCCCCTTGGCCTGCAACCGCTCGACGACCGTGGTCCAGCGATAGGGGTCGGGATCGCCGCCATCCGCCGGGAAACTGTCATGCGAATTGCCGATCGCCGGACCGCCCTGCGTGCCGCCGGGATCGTTGGTGCCGCTCCACAGGAACAGCCGGTTCGTGTTGGTCCCCGTCTGCACCGAGCAATGATAGGCGTCGCACAGCGTGAACGCCTCGGCGAGCGCGAACTGGAACGGCAGATCCTCGCGCCGGTAATGGCCCATCGCGCGCTGGCTCTTCGCCTCGGGCCAGTGCGCCATCCGCCCCTCGTCCCAGCCGCGCTGCGCATCGGGCCAGCTGTGCGGCGTCCCCTCCATCCGCATCAGGTCGAAATTGGTGCGGGTGGAGAGATGGAAGGGCAGCACGGTCCGCGCGCCGCCCGGTGCCGTCCGGTCGCGCTGATACCAGACCGGCGCCGCGGCCCCTCCCGCAGACGGTGCGGGCACGGGTATCGGCAATCGGTCGGCAAAGCCGCGGACGCCGCGCAACGTGCCGAAATAATGATCGAAACCGCGATTTTCCTGCATCAGGATGACGACATGCTCGACATCCATGATCGAGCCGGTCTGCACATCGGGCGCAATCGCCGCAGCGCGCGCGATCGCGGATAGCGCGGCACCGGTCAGCCCTGCACCGAGCAGTGTACGACGGGAAACATCGGTCATCGTGGCAACCCACAGGAGGAGCGCATGGTCCGCAAACGCCCGCGGACCATGCCCGGTTCAGATCAGACGTCGAGCGACAGCGGCGACGGCGTGTTCATCCAGGATCGCTAAAGCCGACAGGTTGCACGAGCGTGACATGCGATCGTCGACGATGTCCGTAACAGGTCCTCTGCTGGTCAGCGGCCGAAGCCATCGCTGCCCTGTCCGCGCCGACGTCTGCGCGCGGCATGGACGGCGTCGACCGTGTGGCTGTGCCCGCGGCGTTCCGCCCGGACCATCTGCCCGACGCGTTTGCCGTGGATCATCAGCGGCAACCCGAGCAGCGCGAGCGGGAAGAAGAGGAGCATCAGCGGCGATCCGTCGACCGCCATGCACAGCGCACAGGAGACGGCCATCAGCGCGAAGCCGCCCGCCTTCCATTGCAGGTCGCGCCGCGTCATGCCGCCTCACTCCGCACGCGCGTCGCGACGGGATCGGCGATCACGAGGGTGCCCGCGGCCGCCAGCAGCCGCGCGATGCCGCCGTCCTGGTCGTGGCACAGCACGATGTCGGCGGGGAAATCGGCTTCGCGGGCGAGCGCCTGCGCCAGACCGCCACCTTCGAAGTCGAGCCCGATCGCGGGATCGTGCAGCCGCGCTGCAGCGGCGCGGGCGCGGCCGATCAGCGCCGGCGCATCGTCGACGCCCTGCCCCTCGATCGCGGTGAAGCCGAGCGCGCGGGCGTAACGCACGATCTCGATCAGCAGCGTCCCGCATGCGCAGTCGGCATCGACGATTCGGACCGCGTGGCGATGCCGTTCGCGCAGATCGGCGAGCGCCGCCGCGATATGCGGCCAGCGCGGATCGCGCGTCGCGCGGCGTGCGCAGGCTCGGGTCATGGTGGCGGGCATGTCCGTCTTCGCTTCAACCGTGGCGCCGCGTGCCGGGGTCACACGCCCGTGGCCCGCCTTGTTCTGGCCGAGAGGAATGACGCGCCCGCGTGCGCGGGGCTCCGGCGTGGGTTCAGACGACATGTTCGCGCTTTTGCCTGTGTGATCGGGCGTCCAGGCGCCCGCAAACCCGAATTACGAACCGCGGCATAGGGATTCGAGAGCGATTTCCCGAAACCCCATAGTGGCGCCAGTGTGGCCGCAACGGCTCGTCGCATTTCAGCGCGTGGTCGCTGGCGTGGCGCGGACGCGGGGCCGCCAGCGCTCGCTGACCGCGATACCGTCGAAGAGGTGATGCCCGAGTAGCACCATGACACTGCCCGCGCTCGCCCCCAGAAAGCCGATCGCGGCGAGCGCGAAGGCCAACGCACCCGAGCCGTGAGGGGAAAGCGCGAGGGCGGACAGCCACCACACGGCGATGTACGCCATTGCGCAGAGGAGAAGTCCCACCGCGCGCAGACCAAGATCCGCGCGCCGCGAACGATGCCACGCTGCCATGCCACACTCCTTGTCGTGGCCCTCCAGCTATCGGCCGCCGCATAGCAATTCGAGAGCGATCCCGGCCTTTTGCGTAGCGGCGACATAGGGTTGGGCAGTTTTCTCACATGCGGCGGCCGCCGCGGGGGCCCCGGAAAGGGGTGTCTGCCCGCGGCGTTTGTGCGTACACCCCCGGCATGAACCGACCCGAAATCCTGATCCCCGCCCCCATGCTGCCGAGCGTCGTCGACGCGCTGGGCGAGCGGTTCGTCGTGCACCAGCTATGGGAGCAGGAAGACCCCGACGCGTTCCTTGCGACGGTGGCGCCGCGCATCCGCGGGCTTGCGGCGAGTTCGCTCGCGGGGCGGATCGACGCGTCCTGGTATGACCGGCTGCCCGCGCTCGAAATCGTCGCCAATTTCGGCGTGGGCTATGACGGGATCGACGCGGACGCCGCCGCGGCGCGCGGGATCGTCGTGACCAATACCCCCGGCGTGCTCGACGAGGAGGTCGCCGATCTGACCATCGGGCTGCTGCTGGCGACGCTGCGCGGAATCCCGCAGGCCGATCGCCATGTCCGCGACGGCGCCTGGGCGGAAAAGTCGTTTCCGCTGTCGCCGAGCCTGCGCGGACGGCGGATCGGGATCCTGGGGCTTGGCGCGATCGGCAAGGCGGTGGCGCGGCGGCTCGAGGCGTTCGACGTGCCGATCGCCTATCACGGCCGGTCGCGGCAGGCCGATGTCGGCTATGACTATCACGACACGCCGGTTGCGCTGGCGGCGGCGTGCGACGTGCTGATCGCGATCGTGCCCGGCGGTCAGGGGACGCAGCATCTGGTCGACACCGCGGTCCTCGGGGCGCTGGGCGCGCAGGGCGTGTTCATCAACGTCGCGCGCGGCAGCGTCGTCGATCAGGACGCGCTGATCGCGGCGTTGCAGCAGGGCACGATCCTCGCCGCCGGGCTCGACGTCTATGACGACGAGCCCAATGTCCCCGCCAGCCTGCGCGCGCTGCCGAACACGGTGCTGCTGCCGCATATCGGTTCGGCGTCGAAGCGGACGCGCGCGGCGATGGGCGGGCTGGTCGTCGACAATCTGCGCGCGTGGTTCGAGACCGGCCGCGCGCTCACCCCCGTCGCGGAAACGCCCAACCCCGGCTGAGCCCTGTCACCGCCGCACGTCGGCGGGTGCCCCGGTGAAGTCGGCCAGATCGGTCAGCGTCGTCCGGCTGTGATCGCCCGCGGTGCCGTGCTTGAGCGCGGCGAGCGCGAGCCCGCGGCGCGCGGCCGCCTCGCACCCGTCGTCGAGGCAGGAGAGCACGCCCGCGGCGAACGCGTCACCGGTGCCGATCCGGTCGACGATCTGCGTGACGAGGATCGTCTCGGTCTCGAACGAGTCGTCGCGGCGATCGACGCGCGCGGACAGGGCGTGCGTATCGGCATCGATCACGCGACGCGCGGTCGAGGCGATGCAGGTAAGCGTCGGAAACCGTGCGAAAGCGGCCTCGCACGCGCGACGCCGCGCGTCCGGCGTGTCACCGGCATGGTCCTCGCCGAGCAGCAGCGAGATGTCGCGGTGACTGCCGAACAGCAGGTCCGCACCGTCGACGTGATCGACCAGCACGGCTTGCGGATCGGCGCACCAGCGCGCCCACATGCTCGCGCGGAAATTGCCGTCGAACGAGACCCTGACCCCCGCCGCCCGCGCCGCCGCGATCGCATCGAGCGACAGTTGCGCGGCACCCGGACCGATTGCGGGAATGATCCCCGACAGATGCAGCCAGTCGATGCCGTCCAGCATCGCGGGCCAGTCATAGGCGCTCGACGGGGTGGCGGCGAAGCTGCTGTCGAGGCGGTCGTAGACGATCTGCGCGCCGCGCGCCCCGCTCGGCGGCGACAGGAAATACAGGCCGAGCCGACCGTCCGCGCGCATCACCCGCGAGACGTCGACGCCGGCGGCGCGGACCGAGTCGAGCGCCGCATTGCCGATCAGGCCATGCGGCAGCGTCGTAACGACCGCGGCGGGCACGTCGATCCGCGCGAGCGCGACCGCGACGTTCGCCTCCGCGCCGCCGAAATGCGCGTCGAGCCGGGCGTCCTGGAACAGATGCCCGCGATCGGGCGCGGCGAGCCGCAACAGCATTTCGCCGAAACACACTATCGTACCGGTCATGCGACGGGCTCTCCGATGGCGCCGCGCAGCGCGGCCTCTGGCCCCTGCGCCTGCCACGTTACCACCGCATCGCCCAGCGCCGCGTGGTCGAAATCGGCGGGGAATATGCCGAGCTCACCGACGAACCGCGCGACGACCCGGCGCGCGTCGCCCGCCGTGTCCGCCCAGATCGCGGCGTAGCGATCGCGCAGCGGATCGTCGGCGATCGCGGGCGCGTCGGCGGTATAGGCGATCCACGCGGCGAGGCTGAGGCGATGCTTCGGGCTGTCGAGCCCCTGCGCCTGCCGTCCGGCGACGGTCGCGATCCAGCGCTGTGGGAGCTTCTGCGATCCGTCCATCGCGATCTGATCGAGCCGGTGGTGCAGATCGGCATTGGCGAAGCGGTCGAGGATCGCGTCGATATACGCCGCCGGGTCGAGCCCCGCCGCCGCGGTCAGGCTCGGCACCGCCTCCTCCTGCATCTGCGCGATCACGAACGCGCGCAGCGCCGGGTCGGCGATCGCCTCATGGACGAAGGCGTGGCCCCGTTGCAGCCCGACATAGGCGAGCGTCGAATGGCTCGCGTTCAACAGCCGCAGCTTGGCGAGTTCGAACGGCGCGACGTCGTCGACGATCTGCGCCCCCGCCGCCTCCCAGCGCGGGCGCGGGCCGGCGAAGCGGTCCTCGATCACCCATTGCCGGAACGGTTCTGTGACAAGGGCGGCGGCGTCGTCGACCCCGATCGCGGTCGCGACGCCCGCACGGTCGGCCTCGGTCGAGGCGGGCACGATCCGGTCGACCATCGTGTCGGGCGCGGTGACGTGCGTGCGCACCCAGCCGGCCAGATCCGCATCGCGACGCTCGACGAACGCGAGCAGCAGACGCATCAACAGCGCGCCATTGCCCGACAGATTGTCGCACGACACCAGCGTCAGTCCCCCTGCCCCCGCGCCGCGCCGCCGATCGAGCGCCGCTGCCAGAAAGCCGAAGATCGTCCGCGGCACGCCGCCGCTCAAATCGTGCGCGATCGCCGGATCGTCGACGAGCAGCGCGCCGGTCGCCGGATGCCGGTAATAGCCCTTTTCGGTGACGGTCAGCGTCACGACCCGAGTCTCAGGGTCGGCGAGCGCGGCGATCACCGCGCCGGGATCCTCCGCGGCGACCAGCAGCGTGTCGATCACGTCGATCAGCCGGGTCGCGCTGGCGCCGTTCGACCGTTCGGTCACGGTGTAGAGGCCGTCCTGCGGGGCGAGCGTATCGCGCACCTGCGGCGAGCGCAGCGACACGCCGGTGATCCGCCAGCCCTCGTCCGGCGTCGACGCATCCTGCGTATAGACCGCCTGATGCGCGCGGTGGAACGCTCCGATCCCGAGATGGACGATCCGCCCGCCGGTCGCGGTGGAGGATGCCGGCTGCGCCACGTCGGCGGCGAGCGCGGATCGCGTTGCCCTGGACAGCCTCACAGCCGGTATGCCTTGCGGACCAGATCACTCGTCAGTTCGCGCGCGAGCTCAGCTGCCTCCCAATCCTCCAGCCGGTGCTCGGCGACCAGCCGCGCGAGATAGCCGCAGTCGATCCGGCGCGCGACGTCGTGCCGCGCCGGGATCGACAGGAAGGCGCGGGTATCGTCGTTGAAGCCGACGGTGTTGTAGAAGCCCGCGGTCTCGGTGGTCATCTCGCGGAACCGCCACATCCCCTCCGGACTGTCGTGGAACCACCAGGCGGGGCCGAGCTTCAGGCACGGATAATGCCCCGCCAGCGGTGCCAGCTCGCGCGTGTAGACCGTCTCGTCGAGCGTGAAGAGGATGATCGACAACGCGGTCGAGGTCCCGAACCGGTCGAGCAGCGGCTTGAGCGCGTGGACATAGTCGGTGCGTCCGGGAATGTCCGCGCCCTTGTCGCGGCCATGGCTGGCGAACAGCCCGGCATTGTGGTTGCGCACCGAGCCGGGATGGATCTGCATGACCATGCCGTCCTCGACGCTCATCGCCGCCATCTCGGTCAGCATCTGCGCGCGGAAGAGCTCGGCGTCGGCCGCGGTCCAGTCGTCGCCGGTGATACGCGCGAACAGCGCCTCGCATTCGGCGGTCGACAGGTTCGCGGTCGCGGCGGTCGGGTGGCCGTGATCGGTCGCGGTGGCGCCCGCCGCGCGGAAATCGGCGCGGCGCTTGCGGTGCGCGGCGAGATAGCCCTGCCAGCCATAAACGTCCTCGCCGGTCAGTTCGCCGAAGCGGCGCAGCGCGCCGGCGAATTGCTCGTGCTCGACATCGATCACGCCGTCGGGGCGATAGGTGGTGACGACACGGCCGTTCCAGCCGCTCTCGCGGATCCGGTGATGCGCGTCGAGGCTGTCGTGCGCGCCTTCGGTGGTGGCGAGGAAATCGATCCGGAACCGGTCGAACAGCGCGCGCGGGCGGAACGCCGCGGTCGCGAGCTTTTCGCCGATCGTGTCGAAATACAGGTCCGCGGTCGCCGGCTCGAACGCGACGTCGAACCCGAACACCTCGGCGAACACATGGTCGAGCCACATCCGCGACGGCGTGCCGCGGAACAGCGCATAATGGTCGGCGAGCAGCCGCCACGCCGCGCGCGGATCGGCGCTCCGCGTGCCATCGCGGCGCGGGATCGTCAGCGCGTCCAGATCGACGCCCTGGCTGTAGAGCATGCGGAACAGATAATGGTCGGGCGCGAGCAGCAGCGACGTCGCGTCGGTCCAGTTGGCGTTGTCGGCGAACCAGGTCGGATCGGTATGGCCGTGCGGGCTGACGATCGGCAGGTCGGCGATCTCCGCATAGAGCGTGCGGGCGATCGCGCGGGTGGTCGGATCGGCGGGAAACAGCCGGTCGGGGTGAAGCTCTAAAGGACGGGTCATGCAAGGGCTCCTGCCGCAAAGGCGATACCGCGTTCAAGTCCGCGCAGTTCGGCGAGCCCGCGCATCCGGCCGAGCAGTGAATAGCCCGGATTGGTCGTGCGCGTCAGGTCGTCGAGCATCTGATGACCATGGTCGGGGCGCATCGGGATGCTGCGGCCTTCGCGGACCGACAGCCGGTGGACCGCCGCCATCACCGCGGCCATGCCCGCATCGCCCTCCAGATGATCGGCTTCGTGGAACGCGCCATCGGCCTCGCGCTGGACCGAGCGCAGGTGCAGGAAGCCGATCCGCGAGCCGAGTCGGTCGACCATGCCGGGCAAGTCGTTGTCGGCGCGCACGCCGAACGACCCGGTACACAGGCACAGCCCGTTCGAGACGTTGGGCACGCGCGTGAAGAGATCGGTCACGTCGGCCTCGGTGCTGACGACGCGCGGCAGGCCGAAGATCGGAAACGGCGGATCGTCGGGATGGACGACCAGTGCGATACCGAGCTCGTCCGCCAGCGGGCACACCGTCTCGAGAAACGCGACATGGTTGTCGCGCAGCCGCGCGGCGTCGATCGCGTCATAGCGGCCGATCGCCTCAAGGAACGCGGCCGAGGTGAAGCCCTCCTCGCTGCCCGGCAGGCCCGCGAGGATCGTCCGTTCGAGATCCGCGCGCGCCGCCGTGTCCATGCCGGCAAAACGCGCCGCCGCCGCGTCGCGGACCGCTGGCGCATAGCTCTGCTCGGCGCCCGGCCGCTGCAGCATGAACAGGTCATAGGCGGCGACCACGATCGCCTCGAACCGCAGCGCGCGCGATCCGTCGGGCAGTTCCCAGGCGAGGTCGGTCCGCGTCCAGTCGAGCAACGGCATGAAATTATAGGTGACGACGCGAATGCCGCATGCCGCGAGATTGCGCAGGCTCTCGCGGTAAGCATGGATCAGCCGGTCCCATTCGCCCGAGCGGGTCTTGATGCCCTCGTCGACCGGCAGGCTCTCGACCACCGTCCAGTCGAGCCCGGCGTCGCGCACCATCTGCTTGCGCGCGGCGATCGCCTCGCGCGTCCAGACCTCGCCGTTCGGGACCTCGTGCAGCGCGGTCACCACCTCGGTCGCGCCGGATTGCCGGATGCTGTCCAGCCGCACCGGATCGTTCGGCCCGAACCAGCGCATCGTCTGCGTCATCAACACACTAGTCATCCTCTTAAACCCTCAACCCCGTGCGCGGCGTAGCGCGCAGCAAACTCCACAAGACGACCGCCGCGAGCAGATCGAGCGCCGCCAACGCCGCGAACAGCGGGTCATATCCCCACGCATCCGCGCTCTGCCCGATCAGCAGCGTGAACAGCATCCCGCCGACCCAGGCCGACGTCCCCGCCATCCCGGTCGCGGTGCCGACCGTCCGGCTGTCGAACATGTCCGAACAGAGCGTCACCAGCGCGCCGCTCAGCATCTGGTGCGCGAAGCCACCGATGCAGAACAGGATGATCGCGACACCGGGCGAGTCCGCAAGACCGATGCACGCCGGCCCGATCATGCACAGCGCGCCGATCGTCATCGTGATCTTGCGCGACGCGACCAGCGGCACGCCGCGCTTCATCAGCCAGCTCGGCAGCACGCCCGCGGCCAGGCTGCCGAAATCGGCGGCGAGGAACGGCATCCACGCCCATAAGGCGATACTCTTCAGATCGAGCTTCCACACCGACACCAGATAGAGCGGGATGAAGAAGTTGAACGTCTGCCACGCCGGTTCGGCCAGGAATTTCGGGACCGCGATCCCCCAGAAGCTGCGGCTGCGCAACAGGTCGCCGCGCGTCGCGGGCTTGGCGGTGACGTCCTCGCCGCGGGTCTCGATGATCGCGGCGCGCTCGTCCTCGCTCAGCGCGGGATGGTCGGCGGGGCTGCGATAGCCCCAATACCACAGGAACGCCCAGACGAGGCTGAGCCCGCCGGTGACGATGAACGCCGCCTGCCAGTTCCAGGCGAGGATACAGAAGGCGACGAGCGGCGGCGCGATCATGTTGCCGACGCTGGTGCCCATCTGGAACACGCTGGTCGCCAGCGACCGCTCGCGCGGGGGGAACCATTCGGACACCGTCTTGGCGCCCGCGGGGATCGCTGCCGCCTCGCTCGCGCCGAGCAGCGCGCGGAACAGCGCGAGGCTCGGCCAGCCGGTCGCCAGCGCGTGCGCCATGTTGGCGAGCGCCCAGCCGACCGCGAACAGGAAGAAGCCGAGCCGCGTGCCGAGCAGGTCGAGCACACTGCCCGCGACGGTCTGCATCACCGTGTAGCTGGCCTGGAACGCCAGCACGACCCAGCTGTAATCCTCGGTCGACATGCCGAATTCGGTCTTGAGCTGCGGTGCGGCGACCGACAGAGTCGAGCGCGCGAGATAGTTGAGGATCGTCCCCAGCGTCACCAGCGCGATCAGCCGCCAGCGCAGCGGCACGCTGCGCCAGCCGCGCCGCGGGTTGCCCGGCGCGCTCATCGCGTGATCTCGATACCGGACACGATCGCGTCGCCCTTGATCGGCACGAATTTCAGGTCGAGCATGCCGTCTGTGACGCCCACGACGATCCGCCGCGTGACGCGCGTGAGCGGCGCGCCCGCGACCGCGGCGATGTCCAGCGCGGCGATCGCGCGCTTGCCGTTGGCGACGACGTCGAACTGCCGTGCGCCCGCCGCGAGCGCGGGTTCGACGAAGCTCAGCTCGACCGTGTAGCGCCCGTTGGCGAGCGGTACGCGGTAGCCGAACCGGCCTTCGCGGTAGGTTTCGGCGACCGCGCCTTCGGTCGTCCCCGCGACGACCTTCTTCTCGGGACGCGGACCATAGCCCGAATAGGCGTTGATATCGCCGAAACGGCCACCGTCGAAGAACGCGTCCGAGCCATAACGCTTGCCCGCGATCTCCGGTGCGACCAACGCGCCGCTGTCGATCCGGACCGACCGCGCGGCATCCGCCGCCACCCGCCATTCGATCGCGTCGTCGACCGCGCCGGTCGGGAAGACGCCGCGCGCGACGACCCGGTTCGCCCCCACCGCCAGCGCGACGTTCGACCAGGCGCAGATCATCTGCGGACAGGCGCTCAGCGTGCCGACGACGCGGTCGTTGACCAGCAGGTCGGTACGCGGCGCGTTGCTGTACACCCGGACGTCGGCGACCGGATAGGCGCGGTCGACATAGCGCCGCCCGGCGACGTGCACGGTCGGTGTCGCGGTCCAGTTCGCCTTGTAGAAATAATAGGCGTCCTTGCGGATCTTCCGGTCGTAGGTGACCAGCCCCTTGGTGTTGATGTCGATCGCATCGCCCTCGCGCCGGACGGTCGTCGCGAAGTCGAACGAATTCCACAGCCATGTCCCCCAGAGATAGGGTTTGGCGGACAGCGTCGCCCAGGCGGTTTCGTGGATGTAGCTCTCATATTCCTCGGGCTGGTTGCGACCGCGCTGGTCGACCTTGCCGCCGAGCGGGTTGTCGGTGTGGATCGTCGTCGCGCCGCCCGCGCCATATTCGGTCACCGACACGGGCTGGTTCGGGCGCAGCGCGCGGAGCGAGTCGAGATGCTTGCCGAGATCGCCGGGCTGTCCGTAATACCAGCCGAAATAGCGGTTGGCCCCGCCGAGATCCGCGGCCACCGCGGTGATCGGAATGTCCGCGGAGCCGAGCAGCCGGCCTTCGCAACAGGTCGCCAGCGCGGTCGCGCGGGACGGATCCTCGCTCTTCGCCAGCGCGTTCAGTTCGCGCAGCAGCGGCAGCGGATCGGGCGCGGGCGTATCCTTGCTGGTGGTGATGAACGCCGGCAGCGACTTGCCGAAATCGACCTCGTTCGCGATGCCCCAGTTGAACACCGACGCGTGGTTGCCGTTCTGCCGGATCAGCTCGCGCAGCTGCTGGCGCGCATCGTCGCGCAGCCCGGCAGTCGCGACCGCATCGTCGCCCCAGGTCCAGCGCGACACCAGCGGGATCTCGTCCCACAGTACCATGCCGTAGCGGTCGGCGAGGTCGTGGATCACCTGGCCGTGCTGATAGTGCGTCAGCCGGATGCTGTTCACGCCCATTTCGCGCATGATCGCGAAATCCTGCTCGATATCCGCAGGCGCGGTCGCCCAGCCCTTGCCCTCGCGATCCTGGTGATAGCCGACGCCGTGGAGCCGCAGCGGCTTGCCGTTGAGCATGAAGCCGCGGGCCGGGTCGGCGCGCATCTCGCGGATGCCGAACGCCTGCTCGACCCGGTCGAGCACCGCGCCGGACGGCGTCGCGATCTCGACCACCAGACGGTGCAGATACGGATCGGCGACCCCGTTCCAAAGATGCGGCGTCGCGACCGACAGCGTCTCCACGCTCTCGGACGCGCTGTCGGCCCTCAGGGAGATGCGGCGGGTCCCGGTCGCGACCGTCTTGCCGCCCGCGTCGATCAGCCTGACCACCGCGTTGACCGCCTGGGTCTTCGTGCCGTCGTTCCGGATCCGCACGCGGACGTCGACCTTCGCCATCGCCGCGTCGATCGACCTCGTCGTCGCGAAGATCCCGCTGCCGCCGGCATCAAGCATGTCGACATGGACCGCGTTCGTGACGATCAAGCTGACGGGACGATACAGCCCGCCATGCACGAAGAAATTGCCCGCGAGCGGCAGGATGTCGGCGGTCGAGGATCCCTGCGCCGGTTGCGTATTGTCGACCTTGACCAGCAGCGTGTTCGCCTGCCCGGCGCGGAGCGCGCGCGTGGCATCGAGCCGGAAGCGTGAAAACCCGCCCTTGTGCCCGCCGATCCGCTGGCCGTTGAGCCAGACCTCGGCGGTGCGGCTCGCCGCGTCGAACTGGAGCCAGGCGCGCTGGCCCGCGTCCATCGCGGGCGGGGTGAAGGTCATGCGGTACCAGCCGACGCCCTGATATTTGTCGACCGACTCGGCACGGTTCAGATGGGTCTGGGGGTCGGGCATGTAATAGCCGACGCGGTTCCAGGTGTGCGGTACGCTGACCCGCTCCCAGGATCCGGGGGCCTGCGCCTCCTGCGCCGGATCGACGTCGCCGCCGCGCTGGAACTCCCAGCCCTGCGCCAGGGGGACGACCGATCGCTCGCTCTGTGCGGCAGCGGGCGCGGCCATGACGGCGATGACGGCCGCCGCGACATATCTGGTCTGCATAACCCTCTCCCTGATCTTTTTTTGGCAGCTTAATTCCTGACAATTGGCCTGACCAGTTAATTTTTGAGTTCGGCTTGGGTTTTGGACGGTTTTTGGAAGGTCGGGTTGCACGGTGCCACCTCTCCAACGCGCCCGGCCCTCTGCGTGTCAGGACAATAAGGCTGTCGCGGCTTGGCATGTGATCGGGTTTGCGGCCGTCCGGTAAGGCAGGTCGCGCGCCCAGCATCAGCCTGCGCGCGGGCCTCTTTTTTGATTCAAATCAAGAACAGAGATCAACGTTAAGAGAACGGTAACGGAATCGGGGTATATTTTAGTTGTATTCGAAGGACTAAGCCACCGCGGCCGTTCGTTTTATACAACGACCGACCTTCCTCTCATCAAGACCTTCGCCACCGACATTGCCGCATCAGCGGCCCTTCCGACGCCTTGCTACTACGACTCCCGCTGCTGCGGATGGGAGGTTCGTAGCGTCCATCCGCGGTGACTTTCGAGGTATATCCAATGACGTCGATCCTTCGGGCAGCCGCGTGTGCGGCGGTGAGTATGGCTGCGCTCGTGGCAGGCGGCGGGGCCGCGCAGGCACAGGTGCCGGTCGGCGCCGGTGGCCAGCTGCAGCAGATCCCGCCCCTGCCGCTGACCGATACGCCCGATCCCGAGCTCGGCCTGACGCGCAAGACGCCGGTCGCGATCCCGGCCGCGGGCGGACCCTCGGCGCGCGTGGATGCGATCCGCGTCACCGGCGCGACGTTGTTCCCCGAAGCGACGCTGGTCGCCGCAACGGGGTTCGCGCCCGGTGCGAACCTCGATCTCGCGGGCCTGAAGACGCTCGCGGCGCGGATCACCGACTATTATACCAGCCGCGGCTATTTCGTCGCGCAGGCCTATCTGCCCGCGCAGGACGTGCAGAGCGGGACGGTGACGATCGCGGTCGTCGAGGGTCGCCTCGGCGCGGTCGGGCTGCGCAACGAATCCCGCCTCGCCGACAGCGTCGCGAACGGCATGCTCGACGGGCTCGAGGTCGGTGACCCGGTCGCGGTCGCGCCGATCGAACGCCGGCTGCTGATGCTGTCCGACCTGCCCGGCGTGCGCGTCCGCTCGACGCTGAGCCCCGGCGCCGCAGTCGGCACGTCGGACCTGCTGGTCGACATCACCCCGGGCCGCAGCATCACGGGCAGTGTCGGGGCCGACAATGCGGGCAACCGCTATACCGGCGCCTACCGCGTCGGCGGGTCGGTCAACTGGAACAACCCGACCGGCTCGGGCGACGTGCTCGGCTTGCGCGCACTGACGTCCTTCTCGGGGCTCGCTTACGGCCGCGCCTCCTATCAGGCACCGATCGGCAAGGTCACGCTCGGCGTCGCCTATGCGCATCTCGACTATGAACTCGGCAAGGAATTCGACAGCCTCGACGGCAGCGGCAATGCCGAGATCGCCAGCGTCTATGCCAGCTACCCGCTGATCCGGTCGCGCGACAGCAACCTGTACGTGACGGTGGCGGGCGATGCGAAATGGTTCGACGACCGGTTCGGGATCGTCGACACGGTCACCTATCGCCGTGCGCAGGTCGTCACGGGCGGGCTGAGCGGCGACTCGCACGACACGCTGCTCGGCGGCGGCTGGAACGCCTATTCGCTGAGCGTCTCGGTCGGCACGCTCGATATTCGCGGCGCCTATGAGCGGTCGGTCGACGCACTGACCGCGCGCACCGATGGGCGCTATGGCAAGATGCAGTTGAGCCTGGCGCGGCTGCAGACGATCAGCGGGCCGGTCTCGGTGTTCGGCTCGGTCCGCGGGCAGGTCGCGTTCAACAATCTCGACATCTCCGAGAAGATGGAGCTGGGCGGCGCCTATGCGGTGCGCGCCTATCCCGAGGGCGAGGCCTATGGCGACCAGGGCTATGTCGCGACCGCCGAGGCGCGGCTCGCGCTGCCGCGGGTCATCCCGGGCGCGCTGCAGCTGTTCGCGTTCGTCGATGTCGGCGAGGTCGATTATGTGAAGCGGCGCTATTTCGACGGATCGAACCATGCTGTCCGCAGCGCCTATGGCGCGGGCGCGACCTGGACTGCACCGTACGACATCGTGCTGCGCGCGACCTATGCGCGCAAGCTGGGCAGCGCCGACGCGACCGCCGCCCCCGACCGGTCCGGCCGCGCCTGGTTCCAGATCGCCAAGAGCTTCTGACGCCCGCGCGCACGACCGCGACCAGCACCGACATTTCGCGGCCATCCGCCGCCACCCGAGGATACCGCCCATGACCCCGATCCCCGCATCGATCCGCCATCGCCCCGCCGCCGCCGCTCCCTCCACCGCACCGACGCGTCAGCGCCGCGGCGGGCTGTTCGGCACGACCGGGCTCGCGCGGTTCGCGTGGCTGATCGGCATCAGCCTTGCCGGCACGGTCGCCGCGCGCCCCGCCACGGCGCAGACGCTGCCGACCGGGGGCGAGGTGGCCGCGGGCCAGGCGAGCATCGCGACGCGCGGGCCGGCGATGACGGTCACCCAGACCAGCGATCGCGCGGTGCTGAACTGGCAGTCCTTCTCGATCGGCAAAGGCGCCAGCGTGACCTTCGACCAGCCGGGCACGAGCTCGGTCGCGCTCAACCGCGTCGTCGGGTCGGATCCGTCGTCGATCCTCGGCAACCTGTCGTCCAACGGCAAAGTCTTCCTGGTCAACGGCAACGGCATCGTGTTCGGCAAGACCGCGAGCGTGAACGTCGGCGGGTTGGTCGCATCGACACTGAACATCAGCGATGCGGATTTCATGGCCGGCCAGTCGCGCTTTGCCGGGACCAGCACCGCGGGCGTCCAGAATGACGGCACGATCATCGCCAAGGGCGGCTATGTCGCGCTGCTCGGCGCGCAGGTCGGCAACAGCGGTGTAATTCGGGCCAATTTCGGCACGGTCGTGCTGGCGGCGGGCGAGGCGATCACGCTCGACGTCGCGGGCGACGGGCTGCTCAACGTCGCGGTCGACAAGGGCGCGGTGGGCGCGCTGGTCCGTAATGGCGGGCTGATCCGCGCGGATGGCGGCAAGGTCGTGATGACCGCGCAGGGCGCAGGCGACCTGCTCCACACCGCGGTCAACAACACCGGCATCATCGAGGCGCGGACGCTGCAGAACCGCAGCGGCACCATCCTGCTGCTCGGCGACATGCAGACCGGCACCACCAATCTCAGCGGCAAGCTCGACGCGAGCGCGCCGGTCGGCGGCAATGGCGGCTTCATCGAGACGTCGGCGGCGACCGTCAACATCGCCGATGGGGCCAAGGTCTCGACGCTGGCGCGGACCGGCACGACCGGCACCTGGCTGATCGATCCGCAGGATTATGTGATCGGCGCGGGCGGCAATATTTCGGGCTCGACGCTGTCGGCGCAGCTCGTGACGACCAGCATCACGATCAGCACGCTGCCCGCGGCGGGCGACACGACGACGGGCAATGGCGACATCTTCGTCAACGACGCGGTCGCGTGGACCGCGTCGGGCGTGCCGACGACGCTGAGGTTGAACGCGTTTCGCGACGTCGTCATCAACGCGCCGATCAGCGCGACCAACGGCAATATCGTCGCCTGCTGCGGCCGCGACGTGAACGTCAACGCCGACCTGACGACGGTCAATGGCAGCATCCTGCTCAACGCCGGGCGCAACGTGAACGTCTATCATGCGATCACGACGACCGACGGCAACATCGCGCTGTGCGCGGGGCATGACGTGATGATCGACGCCGCGGTCACGCTGACGCGCGGCACGACGATCCCGGCGCAGAGCCTGGGCCTGCCGGTCGGGCTGACGCTGATCGCAGGCGCGGACGGCACCGGGCCGGGCGTCAACGGCGGCACGATCGTGTTCTCCGCGCTGTCGCCGCCGACGACGGTGACCGCAGCGCCGGTGTCGATCACCTACAACCCGGTTTCCTATACGACACCGACCGACTTCTCGAGCGAGTTCGTGCTGACCGAGGGTGCGGCGATCGCGCAGCGGATGCTGGTCTTCCCGTCCGCGCAGAAGGTCGCGGACGGCACCAATGCAGCGGTGCTGAGCGGGTTCAACGCGTCGGACACGTCAGGTCTGCCGAGCGGCGTCGCCCTGGTCGCGGGGACGGACGCAACCGCGACGTTCGACAGCGCGGACGCCGGGGCGGGGATCGGCGTCAGCTATAGCGGCTATACGCTGACCGGCGCGAATGCGGACCAATATGCGCTGGCGGGATCGTGCTGCACGGCGGGCTTCCGGACCACCGGGACGATCACGGCTGCTCCGGCGCCGGCGCCGGCGCCTGCACCGGCCCCAGCGCCTGCTCCTTCGCCAGCACCTGCTCCTGCACCCGCTCCCGCACCTTCGCCAGCACCCGCACCGGCACCGGCACCGGCACCCGCACCGGCACCCGCACCCGCACCTTCTCCTTCCCCAGCTCCAGCTCCAGCTCCAGCTCCAGCTCCAGCTCCATCTCCGGCTCCAGCTCCAGCTCCAGCTCCAGCTCCATCCCCAGCGCCGGCTCCTGCACCGGCCCCTGCTCCGGCTCCCGCACCAGCACCAGCACCAGCACCAGCACCAGCACCAGCACCGGCTCCAGCACCGGCTCCAGCGCCAGCCCCGTCGCCAGCACCCGCACCCGCGCCGTCGCCAGCACCCTCGCCATCGCCAACGCCGATATTGACGCCGACACCGACACCGACGCCGGTGATCGTCACCGTCCTGCCGACCGCGACGCGGCCGTTCCTCGAGGTGCCACCGGTCCAGGTCCGACGGCCGAACGTGCCGGTCGGGACGGTGGTCGATGGCGGCGTGAGCGTGCCGCCGGAGGGTCCGGGACCGTTCCCGATCCCCCCGGCTCCCGTGACGCCGGTCCCCGTGACGCCGCCGACGCAATCGTCGCTGGGGGAGCTGACGCAACCCGTGCCGCGGACGCCCGTCGTCCCGGTCTATCCGCGCAAGCAGGCGCGCCACTGATATGGCAGGCTTCGGGTCGCGAGCAGCGCGGCGCGGCGTGCTGGTCGCGGTCGCCCTGGCGGCCGGGGTCGCGTCCGCCGCCGGCGCGCGGCCGGTCGCGGCCAGCACAGCTGCGACGGCGCGCTTCGGAACTGCCGCGGTCTCCAGCGATGCCCGCGACACGGTCGACTGGGTGATGCAGTCGCGCGACAACCAGACGTTGCCGTTCGTCGTGATCGACAAGGTGAACGCGGTAGTCTTCGCGTTCGATGGTACGGGTGTGCTGCGCGGCACGGCGCCCGCGCTGCTCGGGCTCGCCCGCGGTGACGACAGCGTGCCGGGGATAGGCCAGCGCAAGCTCGCGACGATCACGCCGGCCGAGCGGACCACGCCCGCCGGACGGTTCCAGGCGTCGATCGGCGCCGATTTCGAGCAGGACATCCTGTGGATCGACTATGCCGCCGCGCTGTCGCTGCACCGCGTCATCGCCGGCCGCCGGATCGACGACCGCGCCGGACGGCTGGCCTCGGCGACGCCGGACGACAACCGGATCTCCTATGGCTGCGTCAACGTCCCCGCGAGATTCTACGACGGGGTGATCAAGCCGTTGTTCACGGGCACGGTCGGGATCGTCTATATCCTGCCCGAGACCCGGCCGCTGCGCAGCGTCTTTGCGGTGACCGCCTCAGCGCCGGACGCCGTGCCTCACTGACCCCAGGGGCGCTCGCGATACCATTTGGTCAGCACGTACTTGACCCCCTGCTCGACCGGCATGCCCTGATGCACCGACCCCGGGTTCGGCGCGCCATAGTCGTCCATGTTGTTCCAGATCACCAGATTGCCCGCCTTGGGCGCGATGATCACGTCCGCTGTCGGGAAATTGGTCCGGCCTCCCGCCACGGGCTCGTTGAGGAAGGTCATCGCCGACCAGGTCCGCTGGCCGCCGACCGCGACCTGATCCTGCCAGTAAAGCTGGCCGGTATCGAAGAAGTCGTGGTGCGGCTTGAACTCCTGCCCGACCGCATAACGCTGGCCCTGCAGCGCTTCGCCGAAGCGCGGTTCCAGCCCGGTCAGCGCGTCCAGCCGGGTCTCGACCGCCGTCACCGCGTCGGGGCCCGCATAGAGGTAACAGGTCTCGCTGGTCCGGTAGGCGGGACGCGGATCGTCGGCGACGACCGGCGACGGCACGCGATCCGCATCGATCAGTGCGATCAGCGCCGCGCACACGTCGAGTGGCAGGAAATCGCGGACGACGTACAGCTCGATCCCGGGTGCCGGAATGCGAACGGCGCCGGGATAGCACAGGATCTGCTCACGGACCTGCGCCGCGGACTCCGCGCGCGCGAGCGCTTCGACCGGGCCGTCGCGTCGGTCGGTGGCGGAAAGCGGCGATGCGGCGGACGGAACGGCGACCATGGGCACTCCAGACTGTCGGGCGCGTCGGTGGCGGACCGGCGGTCCGGCCCCGTGGCCAGACCATCACATAGATCAAGCCGTACAGGCGCAAAAGCCGTTTCACCGCCGAATTCGGCCGCAATGCTCGATACTTGTCCGCGCAGACGGCAAAATCCGGGTGCGACTTAATCGCGTGACGATCGTTGAGCCGCCATTCCCAAAGGAGACGAATGATGAGCAACGACACCGACGTGTCCGTCCTGAACGGCCTGATCAAGACGACCCTCGACAGCATGAAGGGCTATGAGGACGCGGCCAAGGACGCCGAGAGCACGCAGTATGCGACGATGTTCGCCGACTTCGCACGCGATCGCGCCCAGGTCGCGACGAACCTGCAGGCGCAGGTCCGCGCACTCGGCAGCGAGCCCGAGATGGATTCGAGCATGCTCGCCGCAGCGCATCGCACCTTCATGGACCTGAAGCAGGCGCTGACCGGCAAGGACGACAAGGCGATCATCCTCGAGGTCGAGCGCGGCGAGGACCACATCAAGGCCAAGTATGAGGACGCGATGAAGGACGGCCAGCTGTCGCCCGCATCGCTCGACGCGGTCACCAAGGGCTATGCCTCGGTCCGCGAAGGCCATGACAAGATGAGCGCGCTCAAGCACAGCCTCACCTGATCCGAAGGGGCGACCGGTTTCGACCGGTCGGCCTTTTGCCTGCGCGCTATCCTGCCGCCTTGCGCAGGATGCGCGACAGGTCCTCGACCGAATAGGGTTTGTGCAGCAGCTCGAACCCGTCGGTACCGTCCTGCGCCAGCACGTTGCTGTAACCCGACGTCAGCACCACCGGCAGCCCGGGATGCGATGCACGGACCGCCTTGGCCAGATCGATGCCGTTCATGCCCGGCATCACGACATCCGAAAACACGATGTCGAAGCGCGCCGCGTCCTCGCCCAGCACCGCCAGCGCCTCCTGCGCATCCGCCGCCCAGACCGTCACATAACCGAGCTCGGCAAGCGACTGGGTCGTGAACGTGCCGACATCCTTATTGTCCTCGACCACCAGCACGCAGGTGCCATGGCCGTCCGCCAGCCCCTCCGGGACCGCCCCCGGCAAATTCGCGGTGCGCTCCTCCGCGCGCGGCAGATAGAGCGTGAAGACCGTGCCGCAGCCGACTTCGCTCTCGACGATGATGTCGCCATCGGACTGTTTGGCAAAGCCGAACACCTGGCTGAGCCCAAGGCCGGTGCCCTGCCCGACCCCCTTGGTCGTGAAGAACGGCTCGAAGATCCGCTCGAGCTTTTCGGGCGGGATGCCCGACCCGGTGTCGCGCATCGAGATCGCGACGAACTGCCCCTCGACCGCCGGATGCGAGCGCACCGCGGGGATCATCGTGGCGGTCCGCAGCGCGATGTCGATCCGCCCGGCGCCGTCCATCGCATCGCGTGCGTTGACCGCCATGTTGACCAAAGCGGTGTCGAGCTGGCTCGGGTCGACATTGGTGAAGCAGGGCGTGTCGGGCACGTCGATCGCGATCGTGATCCGCGATCCGGTCAGCGTGCCGAGCATGTCGGCGATGCTGCCCAGACTCTGGCCGACATCGATGACCTCGGGCTGGAGCGCCTGCCGTCGTGCGAAAGCGAGCAACTGCCCGGTTAGCTTGGCGGCGCGATCGGCGGTGTCCGAGATCGCGTCGATATAACGCTCGCGACGTTCGGGCGGGAGGTCGGGGCGCTTGAGCAGGTCGGTCGCCGACCGGATCACGGTGAGCAGGTTGTTGAAGTCGTGCGCGACACCACCGGTCAGCTGGCCCACCGCCTCCATCTTCTGCGACTGGCGCAGCGCATCCTCGGCGGTCTGCAGCTCGCTCGTCCGCGCGATGACCTGCTGCTCGAGCGAGGCAGCAAGGGCGGCGAGCGCCTGTTCGGTGCGACGGCGCTCGGTAGCGATGCGGGTCCGATCCGCGACCTCGCGCGCGAACGCGACCTCGTCCGCGCGCCAATGCCGCGCCCAGCCGCTGGCGAGATACAGCATCGCCACGATCCGGCCGTTTTCGGTGATCGGCATGTTGATGATCGCGCGGGCCTGCACCGCCTCGAGCGCGGCGCTGGTCGCGTAGGTCCGCGGGTCGGCGCGCGCATCGGTCACACAGACCTCCTCGCCGCGCTTGAGGTCGTCGATATAGGTGCCGAAGTCGCGCAGCCTGAACGTGCCCGAAAGCTGGTCGACCCCCGGCGCGGTCCAGTCGCTGTGCACCGTCACGGTTTCGGCGTCCGGATCGATCTCGCCATAGCCGGTGCGGCTGAGGTCGATCGTCCGGCCGATGATCTGGACGGCCTGGTAGGAGATGTCGTCGGGGCAGTCGGTGTCGCGGAACATGTCGCCAAGCTCGACCAGCGCCGCGCGCATCATCTCGCCGCGGCGCTGGTCGGTGATGTCGGTCGACACGCCCGCGATCCGCAGCGCCTCGCCGGTGGCGGAATAAAAGGGCTGTCCGCGCGATCCGATCCACCGCAGTTCGCCGTCCTGGCGGTAGATGCGGTAGACGACCTCGTAATCGGTCCCCTCCTCGACGCAGCGCCGGACCTCGGCGACGCTCAGCGCGCGATCGTCGGGATGGATCGCGGCCAGCCGGTCGTCATAGGAAAACGGCGCGTCCGTAGGCCGGCCGAAGATCTCCTTGCAGGTATCCGATGCGGTCAGCCGCTTCGTTGCGATCTCCAGGCTCCAGGTCCCGAACCGCGCCGCCTTGAGCGTGAAGGCGAGCTCGCGCTCATGCTCCTGCTGCTGCCGCAACCGGTCGGTCAGTTCCGCCATCAACGAGGCGTTGCTGCTCTCGAGCCCCTTCAGCCGCTCACGCTCGAGCGTCACGTCGACCTGGCTGGCGAAGAAATAGGCGAGCACGCCGTGCGTGTCGAAGACCGGCGCCATCAGCAGCCGGTTCCAGAACGTCTCACCGTCCCTGCGGTGGTTCTGGATCTCGATCTCGATCGATTCGACCCGGCGGACCGCGTCGCGGATCCGGTCGATCGTCGCGGGATCGGTTTCCGGCCCCTGGAGGAACCGGCAGTTGCGCCCGAGTATGTCCTCGCGCGGATAGCCGGTGAGCCGGCAGAACGCGTCGTTGGTAAATACGATCGGATTGTCGGGCAGGCGCGGATCGGTGATGATCATCGGCATCCGCGTCGCCCGCACCGCCGCGACGAACGGGTCGGTGCCGAGGTCCTGCCCGATCAGCTCGGCGGCGATCCGCTCGGCGTCGGCCGTCAACGGACGAGCGCCGGGGTCGGCGCGGTCGGGTGTATCGCTCAAGACCGTCTACTCGCCCTTTACACTAAGTCGCTGATATCTAGGCTACGCGCAAAGACACCGCAATGTTGGGCTGGCGTGACGAATAATCGAGATCAATATGCGACGAAGGGCGGCCGCGTGGTGCGGCCGCCCCTCCCCTCATCAGCGCACCGAACCGCGGCGCACCATGTTGACGATCGCGAGCAGGATCACCGCGCCGACCAGCGAGATCAGGATCGACTGGATGTTGAGCGCGCCGTCCATGATCGACGCGCCACCGATGAGCGGCGTGATCAGGAAGCCTGCGAGCAACGCGCCGACGATGCCGACGACGATGTTGAGGAAAACGCCCTGCTGTGCGTCGGTCCGCATGATCATGCTGGCGACCCAGCCGATGAGTCCGCCGACGACGAGAAGGATGATGAGGTTCATGATGAGGCTCCTGTTGATACTGGTACAGGCTGCTCAACGGACCGGGTGCGGCGAACGTTCAGTTCCGCCGCGTATAGTGCTTTGCGACATTGGTGCAGGGATACTAGTCCGGTTGGTAGGTCGGGTCTGACCGTGACGGAACCGGTCGTGCGCTCCAGCGCTGAGGAGGCATGACCAGTACCCCCGGCAAGCCGCTGCATGCGCCCACCCTGCACCATCTCGAACAGCTCATGGCCGGATTGCTCGAAGGAGTGATCCTGATCGACCCGACCGGCGTGATCCTGAGCGCCAACCCCGCTGCGCTCAAGATGCACGGCGTCCGCGGCGTCGGCGAGCTGGGTGCGACCGCGGACGATTATGCCGCGCGGTTCGCCCTGCGCTACCGCGACGGGCGCAAGGTACCGCGGCGCGAATATCCGCTGCTCCGGCTGCTCGCGGGCGAGAGCTTTCCCGACCTGATCGTCGAGGTCACGCCGCGCGACGCGGACGAACCATGCTGGGTCCATCAGGTCCGCGACATCGTCATGGACGAGGATGGTGGCGAGCCCGACTGCCTCGCGCTGGTGATCAGCGACGTGTCCGAGCGGTTCGACGCGGAGGACCGGTTCGAGGCAATGTTCCATGCCAATCCCGCCCCCGCGCTGATCATCCGCATCGCCGACCAGCGGTTCGTCCTGGTCAATCAGGGGTTTCTCGACCTGTCGGGCTATGACCGCGACGCGATCATCGGCAAGACGCTGTTCGATTTCGACTTTCTCGCCGATGTCGAGCGCAAGGCGTTCGTCAAGGCGTGTGTCGCGCGCGGCGAGGTCGTGCCACAGCTCGAGGCGGAACTGCCGCTCGCGGGCGGCGACACCACGCTGGTCATCCTGGCGGGGCAGCCGATCGAGGTCGGCAACCGCGACTGCCTGTTGTTCACCTTCGCCGACCTCGAGCCGCGACGGCGCGCGGAACATGCGCTGAAGGCGAGCGAGCGGCATTTCGCCGCGGTCTTCGAGATGGCGCCGGTGGCGATGGTCGTGACCCAGACCGACGACAATCGCATCCTGCAGGTGAACGCGGCGTTCAAGACGCTGACCGGCTATGACGATCGCGCGGTGATCGGCCGGGTCGCCGACGATTTGCAATTGTGGAACGATGCGGGCCAGCGCGAACAGCTGGAAACCGAGATCCGCGCGCAGGGCGGGTTCCGCGGACAGGACGTCCGCCTGCTCCACAAGAATGGCGAGGCGCTCGACTGTCTCGCCTCCGCCGAAAACATGCGGATCGACGGCGATGCCTGCGTGCTCTGGCTCTATCAGGATATTACCACGCGGCGGCGCGGCGAGCTCGAGCTGGTCGAGGCGATCGAGGCGGTGATGAAGGACGCCAACTGGCTCGGCCGGTCGATCATGGACAAGCTGGCGACGCTGCGGAACCCGCGCCCCGGCGCCGCCTCGGACGCACCGCTGCTCGATCTCAGCAAGCGCGAGCGCGAGGTGCTCGAGCTGATCTGCCAGGATCTCGACGATGCCGCGATCGCCGAGCGGCTCGAACTGTCACGCAACACGGTGCGCAACCATGTCGCGCGGCTTTATGCCAAGATCGGCGTCAACCGGCGCAGCGCCGCGGTGGTCTGGGCGCATGAACGCGGGGTCGGCGCCTGAGACGGCGCGCGCCGCCCCGAAGGGCGGCGCGGCCGGTGGTCAGGCGGACTGCGGAATGATGCTGATCATCGCGTCCTCGCTCGGCTCCTTGGCGGGCTTGAGCTTGAGCGCCTGATCCGCGGTCACATGCCGCGTGCGCGTCGCGGGTTCGAGCGTCACCGTCTCGCCCGTCTCGAGCGACCGCTCGACCGCTGCCAGCACACGCATGTCGTACAGGCCCTCCTGCCCGTCGGCTTCGGGATGACGGTCGTTCAGGATGCAGTCGGAGAAATACTGAGTCTCGTTGCCGAACTGCTCGACCGGATCGAAGGCGTGCGTCTTCTCCTTGCCGTCCGCGGTGCGCTCGACATAGGTGATGCCGGTCGTCGGCCCGAACATGAAGGCGGGCGCGGCGTGGATGCTCGCCTTGGTGCCGACCAGCTCGAACCCCTCGGACGAGGCGGTCGCATAGCTGACGGTGAACTGCGCGATGCGGTCGTCGGCGAACTTCAGCGTCACCGCGACGGTGTCGTGGAAGTTGAAGCCGCGACCCGGGGTCTTCGTCCCGACCGCATGGACCGCGATCGGCTCCTGCCCGAACAGGTTGCGCACCGCGTTCAGCGGATAGGTGCCCATGTCGGGGACGGGCCCGCCCCAATAGCCGTTATGCCCACGCGAATTCTCCTCGCGGACGTTCTGCATGAAGGTCGACGAGAAGGCGCGCAGGTCGCCGAATTCGCCCGCCCGGGCGCGCGTGATCATCTCGACCGTGCCGGGTTCGTGGTGCAGCCGATAGGCGATCATCAGCTTGGCGCCGCCCTTCTTCTCGGCGGCGATGATCTGCTCGGCCTCCGCGACGCTCGACGCCATCGGCTTTTCGAGCAGGACATGGATGCCCGCCTCGAGCGCGGGGACGGCATATTGCATGTGCAGGAAATTGGGCGTCGCGATATAGACCGCGTCGATCTCGCCCGAGGCCAGCAGCTCGCCATATTGCGCATAGGAATAGGCCTTGAGCTTGTAGAGCTTGGCCAGCTTGTCCGCCTTGACCGGGTCGCCGGTGACCAGTGCGGTCATTTCCGAATTATTGGTCCGCGCGATCCCCGGCATGAACGCCTGCTGCGAAATCTGCCCGCCGCCGACGACGGCGTAGCGCACCTTCTTGGTAAGTCCGAACATGACAGTCTCCGTGGTTCAGGAAGGATGGAATGAGGCTGGCAACTCCGCGCGATGGGGTTTTGTTGCACTGCACCCTGCGCGACGGAGCCGGCGCGGAAGGTCGTTACGGAAGCGCGCGGATTATCTGCCGACGGTCTTGGGCGAACCGCCAGCGCGCGCGTTATCCTGTCGGCCATTTGCGGTCAGAGGACTGATAGTGCTGAAGTTTCTAGTGGCCGAAAGCGAAACACCCGAACAGCGCGACGCCCGCCGCGAGCATGCGGGAAAGAGCTCGGGCGAGACCTATGCGGCGACGCTCGAACAGCTCAGGCCCGATGCGCAGATCACGATCGTCGCACCCGCGGACGACGACGCGCGCGTGCTTACGACGGCCGAGATCGGCGATTTCGACGCGGTGTTCGTCACCGGCTCGCCGCTCCACGTCTATGACGACTCGCCCGAGGTGCAGCGCCAGCTCGCCTTCATGCGCGCGGTGTTCGCATCGGGGACGCCGTCCTTCGGCTCGTGCGCGGGGCTGCAGCTCGCGGTCGCCGCGGCGGGGGGCAAGGTCCGCAAGATGCCACGGACGATGGAGGCCGGGATCGCGCGCCGGATCACGCGCACGCAGGCGGGTCGCGATCACCCGCTGCTCGCCGGCCGCACCGACAGCTGGGATGCGCCCGCAATCCACGGCGACGAGGTCGAGCGACTGCCCGACGATGCGACATTGCTCGCGAGCAACGCGGTCACCGCGATCCAGGCGGCCGAGATCCGGCATGACGGCGGGATTTTCTGGGGCGTGCAATATCACCCCGAACTGGCCCCGCGCGAGATCGCGATCGCGCTCCGCCGCCAGGCCGGCAGCCTGATCGAGGCGGGGCTCGCCGAGCGCGAGGACGATGTCGAACAGCGCGCGGCGCAGCTCGATGCGCTGCACGACGATCCCGACCGCCGGTCGCTGCTCTGGCTGCTCGGCGTCGGCGAGGATTTCGCGCAGGAGGCGGGTCGGCGGCTCGAACTCACCAATTTCCTGACGCATCTGGTCGAGCGGGGCGACTGACCCCTGCCCTTGCATTCTCACGCCGCGCCCACATCTGCCGTAGCGTAAGCAGCGCGATCTCCGGGGGGATCGTGCGCCGAACGGGGAATGGGGCGGATGTACGATCAACTGGCCGAGAGCGTCATGCTCGAAAGCGACGATGGCGACGTGCGGGCGATCCTCGAAAAGGTCGCGGCGCTGACCGGCATGGGGTTCGTCGCGGTCGCGCGCGTCACCGACACGCGCTGGATCGCCTGCCAGGTGCTCGACCAGATCGATTTCGGCATGTCGCCGGGCGACGAGCTGCGGATCTCGACGACGATCTGCGACGACATCCGCCAGTCGGGCAAGGCCGTCGTCATCGACGACGTCTCGACCAACGACCGCTGGCTGACGCATCCCGCGCCGTCGCTCTATGGGTTCAAAAGCTATGTCTCCTTCCCGATCACGCTCGCCGACGGGTCGTTCTACGGTACGCTGTGCGCGATCGATCCGCGCCCGCGCCAGTTGAGCGGGCGCGAGACCGCCGCGGCGCTAGCGGGGTTCGCGGCGGAAGTCGGCGCGGTGCTGTCGCGGAACGTGCCCGCGGGCTGAGCTTGCCGGATCACCGAAGACCGAGCCAGCGTCGCGCCGACGTCCAGTCGCGCAGCACCAGCCGCTCGACGAGCAGCACCAGCAGCATCGACACGCCGAACAGCGGCAGTGCGAGACCCAGCAGGATCAGCAGCGCCACGAACCCCGCCGCGACGCGCGGTCGCGGCCGCGTGGGCGGTGCGCCGAGCGTGTCGGCGGGCCGACGCCGCCACCACAGCACGACGCTGCTGACCGACACCAGCGCCAGCCCGATCGCGGTCAGCAGCCCGAGCAGCTGGTTCGCCCAACCGAACAGCTGTCCCTCATGCGCGGCGACGCCGTAACCGACGATCCGGTCGATCAGCCGGCGGTGCGCGAAATCCTTGCGCGTCAGGATCGCGCCCGTAGCGCCGTCGAGCGTCAGATCGGTGCGCAGCGGCCGGTTCGCGGCATCGGACTTGGCGGTCCAGGGCTGGCCCATGCCCGTCGGCGGCGCGATCAGGACCGGCGGCGCCAGCGCGAGCGGGCGGACGGTCGCGATCAGCTGGTCGAGCGGCACGTCCGAGACCGCGGGGTGCGCCATCGTCATCCCGCCATGTTCGGCATGCGCGCCCACCATCGCGCGGGTACCGGCATCGGCGGCACCGCGCGCGCGCAGCTCCGCGGCCTGCCCCGCCGACCAGTCCTGCCTGACCACCCGCCCCTCGGCGACCGTCCGGATCGCCTTCAGGTAACTCCCCCAGCTCGCGGCCCAGGGCAGCCCCGATATGAGCAATGCGAGTGCGAAGACCGATACCCAGAGCCCGGTGACGCCGTGCAGGTCGCGCCAGAACCGCCGCCCGCCGGCACGCAGCCGTGGATAGACCACCCCCGCCAGCCCGCTGTCGCGCGGCCACCACAGCACGAGCCCCGACAGGATCATGACGATCGCCCAGGAGGCGGCGAGCTCAACCAGATAGGAGCCGGGCGTGCCGATCAGCAATTCGCCGTGGAGGCGGAAGATGATCCGCATCAGCCGGCTGTCCTCGTCGACGCTGTGGAGGATCGCCAATGTGTTCGGATGGACATAGACGCGCGTCTCGGTGGTGCCGGCGCCGACGATCACCTGCACTGCCTCGTCGGGACGCTCGGGCAGTTGATAGCGGTGGAGCACCGATCCCGGCACCGCGCGCACCGCCGCCTCGGCCTGTCGCGCCGCCGATGCGCGCGTGCCGTCGAGCGGGAGATGCGTATAGGGGCGATCGATCAGCGCCTCGATCTGCGGGCGGAACAGGTAGATCGAGCCGGTGATGGAGAGCCACAGCACGAACGGAAGACAGAAGAGCCCGGCATAGAAATGCCAGCGCCAGATCGTCGGATAGCCCGGCCAGCCGCGGCCGGGACCGGGTCCGCCT
This sequence comes from Sphingomonas sp. CFBP 13706, assembly GCF_014842355.1. NCBI lineage: Bacteria > Pseudomonadati > Pseudomonadota > Alphaproteobacteria > Sphingomonadales > Sphingomonadaceae > Sphingomonas > Sphingomonas sp. CFBP 13706. The sequence goes on along the minus strand of NZ_JACYVM010000004.1, from coordinate 279,934 downwards.
GAGCGTGCGGCGGCGGCGGCGGGAGCGGTCGCGCGCATCAGAACCGCGCCTTCACGCCGGCATAGACGGTGCGCGGGACACCGGCATAGATCGACCCGGTTGCGGCGCTCAGCACGGCCGCCGGATTCTGCTGACCGGTCGCTGCGTTCAGGCTGTTCGCGATCACCGACGCCGAGCCGACATAGGTCGTGTCGAACAGGTTCTGCACCGAGGCGAACAGCCGCAGCCGCGACCACACCCCCTCCCCCTTTGGCGGATCATAATGGAGGTTGAGATTGGCGAGCGTATAGCCCGCCACGCTGAGCAGATTGCCATTGTCGATCGCATAGCGATCACGGTGGGTCAGCTCGACGAACCCGCCCAGCCCCGCCACCGCGCCGCCCGGCTGGTCATAGCCGAGCCGCACGTTGACGAAGGTCGGGATGACCCCGGGGATGCGGTTGCCCGCGCGGTCGAACGTCGCCGACGCCGCGCCCGAGGTCAGCCGCTCGACGAATTCGGTATAGTGGTGGTCGTTATAGCTGTAGCTCGCATCGATCCGCGCGCCCGGCAGGACCGCGGGCAGCGGCGTCCAGCTGAGCCCGAGCTCGACGCCGCGGTGCACCGAGCGCGGCGCGTTGGTCGTATAGGCGAGCAGGTTGACGCCCGCCGACTGGCTGACCTGTTCATTGCGGAACCATTCGTAATAGCCCGTCACCTCCGCCTTCAGATTGGTCCCGAGCGCGACTTCGGCGCCGAGGTCGATCCCGGTGTTGCGCTGGGTCTTCAGCGTCACGTTGTTGCCCGGCACCCCCGCCGCGGTCACGAACAATGCGCCTGCCTGCGGAATGCCATAGCCGGTGCCGACGCGCGCGTGCAGGCGGACCGCGTCGATCGCCTGCCAGACGAGCGAGGCCTCGGGTGCGACGTTCCAGAAATGGCGCTCGGCGGGGATCACGCTCAGCACAGGGTTCGCGCCGAGCGGATAGGCATAGCCGGTCTGCGTCACGCCGAGGATCGACCGCTCCGCGCCGATGCCGGCGATGAACTGGAGCCGCGACGTCAGGCTCAGCTCTTCGCGGGCGCGGGCGCCCATGTTGCGGACGTCGCCAAACACCGTCTGGGTCGGCGCGCCGATCCCGTCGCGGCCCGCGGGCGTCTTGTTGAAGCTGTAGCTCTGGTTATCGAGATAATTGTAGAAGACGCCGACAAAGCTGGTCGCCGCCATTCCGAACAGCCTGCCGCGGTGCGTGACGTCGCTGGTGATGTTGTAGCTGTCGAGCGTCCCCTTGAACGGCGTCGCGCTCGTCGGCTGATTGACGACGCGGCTGTCGAACGTCGCCTGCGTCCGCCACGTCGCGGTCGTGCTCAGGTCATGCTCGTAGCGGGTGCCGACGATCGTCCGGCGATCGTTGCGCGCAAGATCGGCCTCGGCCGCGGTCTGCGCGATCCGCACGCCGTTGACGCCGTTGGCGAGCACCGAGATCGTCCCGCAACCCGGCGCCGCGCCGACCCGCGTCGCGCAGCCGCGCTGATAGGGATTGGCGCGATACTGGTCGAGCGAGAGCCGTGTCGAGAGCGCGAATTCGCCCTCGTTGTAGATGATCTTCGCGGTCAGCCGGTCGCGGTCTGAAATGGCATAGGTCGCCAGCGCGTTGATCGTGCCGGTCTCATACCCCGTATGCCCGGTCGACCCGTTCGCGCGGACGAAGCTGCCGAACAGCGCATAGTCGAAATCCGTGCCGGCACCGCCGATCGTCGCATAGACATTGGCATAGCCGTCGCTGCCCGTGTCGATGCCGATCTCGGCGCCGTCGATGTCGCGACCGCGTCGGGTGCGGAAATTGACCGCGCCGCCGATCGCGTAATTGCCATAGCGTGCGGAGGACGGCCCGCGGACCACGTCGACCGCGCCGTAAGCATGCGGATCGGTCAGGTCGAACCGCGCCAGCCCGTCGGGCTGGGTGACGGGGAAGTCATCCTCGAACACCTGGATGTTGCGCGCGCCGAAGCTGTTGCGCGCGTTCGAGCCGCGGATCGACACGCCGACGTCGCGCGGGCCGTTGCCCTGGATGACGACGACGCCGGGCGACAGCTTGACGATGTCGGCGATCGTCGTCGCGGGGGTGTTGCGGAACGCGGCGTCGTCGATCGTCGTGACGGTCTGCCCGGTCACGCGCGTCGTCAGCGACAATGCGTTGCCGGTGACGATGATGTCGTCGCCGTCGATCGCCACGGCGGCGGTACGACGCGGCGCCTCCGCCGGGCCCGTCGGCTCGTCGAGGCGACGCAGTTCGGCATCGATCGCGGCACGATCGCGGAGCAGCGCAGCACGGCGGGCTGCGATATCGGCATCCTGGGCGGCAGGGAGAGGCGCAGCCGCGATCGGCGCGGCACAGGCGATCGCGGAGATCGCCGCCATGAGATGGCATCGGGACATGAAGAGTTCCTGGTCGGACGCAGCCGGGTCCCGTCGGGACCGGGTCGTATAGGGGTCGCGGGCAGCCGCCACCGGCCCGCGCTTTGGCGGACAGGGTCGGCATCGCATCGGGTCACCGCGCGGCCCGTTCGGGGCATCGCGCCGGCAACGCTCATCCGCGGACCGGGGGACCTCGCAAGGGGGGACGCAGAAACTCGGGTGCGCGGGCGACGACGGGCGTCGCGACGCGGAAGACGGTTGCGACGACGAACGCGATCGCCAGCGCGAGCAGCACCGGATCGGCCGCGGCCAGCCCCGCCGTCGTCAGGCCGGAAAAGGCGCAGGGCATGTCGCGGCCCGCATGCTGAGTCTTATCCGGGTCATGCGTCATCCCCGGCATCGCCGCATGCGTCGTCTGCGACGTCGCCGTCGCGAGGGGGGAAGGCCCCGCCCCGGCACATAACTGGATCGTGAGCACGCCGTTCGCCACCACCGGCATAAACCCGCCGGGGACGAGGATCTTCATCGCCAGCGCGACCACGACCAGCCATGCGGCAAGCGCAGGATGATCGCGGAGCAGGCGGCGAAGCGGTGTCACGCGCCTGTCCTAGCGAGTCGGCACGGATCTGTCGCCGGTCGTCGCGCGGGTCGGGCCATCCGCCTGTCCCGCCGCTGGACTCCCTGCTTCCCGCGGCTCGGCGATCCGCGCGCAGACGCCGCCGGGCGGCGCGGCGCCTGTCCAGCTGAGCCGGTAGCGGACGAGCAGCCCGTCATGATCGGACAGCTTCGGGCTGCCCGGCGCGCCGTCGAACATCGCGCGCACCGCGACCGGCACAATCCGCACGCGCGTGCCCTGCGCGAAGAACTGCAGATCCTGCGTATCGAGCCACGGAGCGTCGCCGTCCCAGGACAGCGACACCGCACAGGCCGCGCGCGCCTGGCAATATTCGTGCACCAGCCCGAACGGGTGATGCAGGCGGAAATCGTCGAACCGGGCGGGCGAGCGGCGCATGTTGAAATCGCCGCCCAGGATCATCGGTCGCGACGGCGTGCGGCGCGCGGCGAGAAACGCCTCGAGCTCGCGGGTCTGCGCGCGGTGCGCGGCGCGGTGCCGCGCGGGCGCGACCTTCGACGCCTTGCGCGCATTCATGTGCGTGTTGGCGATGTCTATTCCTTCGGGAACGCCGGGCACCGCGAGCGTCGCCAGCACCACGCCCTTGTTCGACAGACAGTCGAACCCCGCACAGGCCCGCCGCGAATAGGGATCGCGCGCAACGCCGGTGATCGCGAAGCGGCTGGCGATCACCAGTCCCGAGCTCATCAGCCGCACGCCGAGCTCGCCCTTGGCCAGCTTGGCACGCCCGGGCAGCCGGTCGTCCTGCGAATAGACGCTGCGCCGCGTCCGCGACGGTCCGCTCGCGAGCGATGGATAGCCCGTGGCGACCACCCCGCGCACCGCCGCGCGCGAGAAGACCTCCTGGAACAGCACCACGTCGGGCGCGGTCCCGGCCACGCGCAGATCGCGCAGGATCCGCCCGATCGCCGCGAGATCGCGCCCGCGCCCCGACCGCGCGGGCCATTGCAGCCCCTCGATATTATAGGTCAGCACGTCGATCGTCGTGCTGCGCTCGCCCGATGCCGAGACTTGGATCGCAGGCGGCCTGCCGCCATCCCCGACGTCCGTACCGCCACAGGGAAGCGTCCGGAACCGCGGCAAGCTGCCGCACCCTGCGAGGCCGAGCATGAGCGCGACCCCCAGCAGGATGCGGCCTGAAATCACCTACCAGCTCAGCCCGGCGCGGGCGTAGAGATAGCGGCCGTTGAAGCCGAACGGCGAGTAATAGGGGAAGCCGATCACGCCGGTGGAGTTGTTCTGCGTGATGGTCGCATCGGGATAGACGTCGAACAGGTTGCTGACGCCCAGCCCGAGCTGCGCCCCCTTGGTCGCCTGATAGCGCAGTTCGACATCGGTGATGACGTGCTTGCCGCTGTGCACGTCCGCGGCGGGCGTCGTCCCCGGCTGGTTGACGTCGCCATAATAGGTGACGCGGGCGAGCGCGCCGAGCTGATCGAGCGACCAGTCGATCGACCCGGTGACCTTCTCGCCCGGCGTGCCGTCCTCCAGCGTCAGGATCCGGCTGCGCGCGAACAGCGTCGGTGCAGGGTCGAGCGTCGAGGTCGAGGTCGGGACGCGCGTCACCTTGCCGTCGTTGATGTTGCCCGCCACCGTCAGGTCGAAATTGCCCGCCGCCACGGTCCGCACGCGGTAATGCGCGACCGCGTCGATGCCCTTGGTGGTCGAGGCGAGACCGTTGATGAAGAACCGCGCCGCGGTCGCGCCCGATCCGGCGAGCAGCGTGGCGATCTGCGCGTTGACCGCGGGGGACTGGCTCGCCGCGGTGGTGATGTTCTCCGACAGGCCGATCTGGTTGCGGATGTGGATGCGATAGGCGTCGACGGTCAGGTCGAACCCGCCGAACCGCAGCACCGTGCCGAGCGACAGGTTGGTCGATTTCTCGGGCTCGAGCGGCAGCCCGCCGAGCCGCGCCGCGACCGGGCTGACCGAGGGGAAGGTGCCGGTCTGGATCGGCGCACCGTTCTGGATCACGGTCGAGATCGAGGTGAAATATTGCTGCTGCAACGCCGGCGCGCGGAAACCGGTCGAGGCCGTTCCGCGAACCGCGATCCACGGTGCGACGTCATAGCGTGCGGAGATCTTGCCGGTCCCGGTCGAGCCGAAGTCCGAATAATCCTCGCCGCGCCCCGCCAGCCCGATCAGCAGCGCGTCGGTCACCTGCGCCTCGAGATCGAGATAGGCGCTGAAGTTGCGGCGATTGCGGTCGACGACATTGTCGGTCGAGAAGCCGCCAAAGCCCTGCGCCCCCACCGCCGCGCCCGGGACCGCGCCCGTCACGGGCGTGGTGTAGGAGGCGCGTTCGCCAGCCTGGATCTCGAAGCTCTCGCGCCGCGCCTCGAGCCCGAAGGCGACGTTGAGCCCCTGCAGCACGTCGAGCTTGCGGCTGACGTCGAGCCCGGCGACCAGCTGGCCATAGATCAGCGCGCCGTCGGAAAAGTCCTGCGGCGTCGCGGCGCCATAGGCATAGTTGGCGGAATTGAGCGTGCGGAAACCGATCTTGTTGCGGCCATAGCTAACGTTCAGGTCGACGCTCCAGTCCGCGACCTCGCCCTTGATCCCGACCGCCGAATTGATGTCGCGCGACTTTGTATTGATCAGCGGCAGGAAGCCGTCGGGATAACCGGCCAGCGCGGTGGTCGCGCTCGCCAGCCGCGGGAAGGCCGCGCTGCGCGTGTCGCGGTCCTGATAGCCGAACCAGCCATAGAGGCCCCAGCTGCCCGTCAGCGTCGTGCCGGCATTGGCGAAGACGCTATATTGCTCGACCTGCGGATCGCCGAAGCGTCCGGTGACGCGGGTCGGGGTGACGCGCGGATCGAAATCGGCGCGGTTGGTCGCCTGGCGGTTCAGATATTCGCCCGACAGCGTTAGGAACCCGTCCTCGCCAAAGCCCAGCCCCTGCCAGCCCGAGACCGTCACGGCATGCTCGCCGGTCGTGCTGCGGCTGCCGCGCGCGGTATCGATGTCGGTGTTGTAGAAGCCGTAATTGACCGTCGCGCCGCCGCCCGAACGCGCTTCGCGCAGCCGCAGGTTGACGACGCCCGCGATCGCATCCGACCCATATTGCGCCGATGCACCATCGCGCAGCACCTCGATCCGGTCGAGCGCGACGGTCGGGATGGTGTTCAGATCGACCGCCGCCGAGCCGCGGCCGACCGAACCGCCGATGTTGAGCAGCGCCGCGGTATGGCCGCGCACGCCGTTGATCAGCACCAGCGTCTGGTCGGGCGACAGGCCACGCAGCGTCGCCGGGCGGATCGCATCGGTGCCGTCGACCGCGGACGCCCGCGGGAAGTCGATCGACGGGGCGATCGCCGACAGCGCGGCGCCGAGCTCGGTCGTGCCCTGGCGCTGGAGCGACGCGCCGCTCAGCACGTCGACCGGCGACACGCTGTCGAGCCGCGACCGGCCGACCGCGCGCGTCCCCGTGACGATGATCTCGTCCTGCGCAACCGGCGTTGCGCCGTCAGCGCCGGCGGCGGCGGGCGCGGCCTCGGCCGGCGCGGGCGCGGGCGCGACCTGCGCGTCGGCCTGCGCGGCCACGAAGGCGAGGGTCGAGGCGGCCAGCGCCAGCGCGGTACGATAGGCAGTCATGTCGAAGTCCCTGTTGGCGATCGTTCTGTGACGATCTTTCGCGTGCACGAAGATGCACAACGCATTCACCCGGCCCGATAGGTCCCAAGCGACTGTGCGATAAGTGAAAAGAATGCGCGACTGGATGCGCGGGCTGCAACGGCGCATCGCGGCGGCGACATCGAACCGTCACCGTAACGACGCGGCCACGTCACGGATCTGGTTAATGGATCCCCCCGAGGCTGCGCGGTCGCGGCCAAGGGGACGCTTCATGACCTATCTCTCCACCTTGCTCACGGGCGTCGCCACGGTCGCGATCGCGGTCACGGCGCCCGCCGCCGCGCAGACCGCGGGCGACCCTGCATCGCTGCCGGTCGCGACGCCCGCCGCCGACGCGCCGCCGGGTGACGAGATCGTCGTGCTCGGCTTTGGCGAGAGCCGCCAGGTGCAGAGCGTGACCGCCGCCGATCTCTCGCGGCTGACGCCGGGGTCGAGCCCCTTGAAGGCGATCGAGAAGCTGCCGGGCGTCAATTTCCAGGCCGCCGATCCGTTCGGCGCCTATGAATGGGCGGTCCGGATCTCACTGCGCGGGTTCAACCAGAACCAGCTCGGCTTCACGCTCGACGGCGTGCCGCTCGGCGACATGAGCTATGGCAACGTCAACGGCCTGCACATCAGCCGCGCGATCATTTCCGAAAACGTCGCGCGGACCGACGTGGCGCAGGGCGCAGGCGCGCTCGGCACCGCCTCGACCAGCAATCTCGGCGGTACGATCGAGTTCTTCAGCGACAAACCGCGCGACACGCTGAACGTCACCGGCGGCGGCACCTATGGCTCGAACGACACCTATCGCGGCTTCGCGCGGATCGACAGCGGCGATCTCGGCGGCGGGCTGAAGGGCTATCTGAGCTACGGGTTCCTCACCACCGACAAGTGGAAGGGTGCGGGCGTCCAGCGCCAGCACCAGGCGAACGGCAAGATCGTCAAGGATCTGGGCAGCCTCGGCAGCCTGTCGGCGTTCCTCAACTTTTCCGACCGGCGCGAGCAGGATTACCAGGATCTGAGCTACGACATCATCCGCCGCCGCGGGCTCGGCAACGACAACATCGCCGACAATTATCCGCTCGCGCTGCAGATTGCGAAGGTCGCGCAGAACCAGGCGGCAGCAGCGGCGGGCGCGGCGCAGCCCTGGGCGGGCGTCGGCACCGCGTTTCCCGCCGGGATCGGCACGGTCGACGACGTCTATTTCGACGCCGCGGGCGTCCGTCGCGATTATCTGGGCGGGGTGACGTTCGACGCCAACCTCACCCCCGGCCTGACGCTCAGGACCACCGGCTATTATCACGACAACAAGGGCCAGGGATCGTGGATCACGCCCTATTCGCCGACCCCGGCCGGCGCCGCCAATGCCGATGGCACGCCGATCGCCGCCGCCAGCCCGCTCGGCTTCCGCACCACCGAATATGCGATCAAGCGCGGCGGAGCGCTCAGCAACCTGGCCTATGAAACGGGTGCGAACACGCTCGAACTCGGCGGCTGGTATGAAAGCAACAGCTTCACCCAGGCACGCCGCTTCTACAGCATGACCGATACCGCGACGCCCAACCGCGACGTGCTGAAGTTCCAGGACAATCCCTATGCGACGCAATGGGACGGCAAATACACCACCGACACGATCCAGTATCATGTCGGCGACACGCTCCGCCTCGCCGACGACCGGCTGACCCTCAATGCCGGGTGGAAGGGCTTTACCGTCACCAACCATGCGATCATGCTGCCCGCGACGACCTCGCCGCTCGCGGTCGGGCGGATCTCCGCCAAGGACTGGTTCCAGCCCCAGGCCGGGCTGCTCTTCAAGCTCGCGCCGGGCACCGAGCTGTTCGCGGACTATAAGGAAAACGTCCGCGCCTATGTCTCGTCGGCGACGACCGGGCCGTTCTCGACCACGCAGGCCGGGTTCAACGCGATCCGCGACCGGCTGAAGCCCGAACGCTCGAAGACCGCGGAAGGCGGGCTGCGCTTCCGCCAGGGCCCGGTCCAGGCCTCGGCGGTCGGCTATTATATCGACTTCTCGAACCGGCTGCTCGGCTTTGCCAATGGCGCGGGGATCATCGGCAACCCGGCGACGCTCAACAATGTCGGCAGCGTCCGGACCTATGGCGCGGAGGTCGCGCTGACCTACCGCGTGTTCACGCCGCTGTCGCTGTTCGCGAGCTACTCGTACAACAACTCGCAATATGCCGACGACGTGCTCGATGCGCGCGGCACGGTGCTGGTCGCGACCGACGGCAAGACCGCGGTCGACAGTCCCGAGCACATGGTCAAGGGCGAGATCGTGTTCGAACAGTCGGGCGTCACCGCGCGGGTCGGCGCGGACTATATGAGCAAGCGCTACTTCACCTATCTGAACGACCAGTCGGTACCGGGCCGCGTGCTCGTCGATGCCAGCATCGGCTACCGCTTCGAGGGGGACGGCCCGCTTCACGGCGTGTCGATCGAGGGCAGCGTCACCAACCTGACCGACAAGGGCTATATCTCGACGATCGGCTCGAACGGCTTCACCGCCAGCGGCGACAACCAGACGCTGTTGGCCGGCGCGCCGCGCCAGGTGTTCGTGTCGCTGAAGAAGGGGTTCTGACGCACGGGCCGGATCGGGACGCGTACGCCCCGGTCCGGCACGCCCGCGTTCAGAACGCCGCGGACAGCCCGGCGAACGCGGTCACGCTGTCGCGGTCGTCGCGCAGCGCATAGCCCGCGACGCCCGCGCGCAGCGACAGCGCGCCGGCAACCTGTCCGTCGACCCCCATCGCATAGCTCATATAATTGCGATCGGCGCGTTCGACGCTGCTGGTGAAGCGGATCGGCGCGCCGGTCGGGGTCATCGTCAGCGTGCGGGGATCGTCGTCGAACTCGCGCTCATAGCCCGCCCGTACGAACACGCGGACCGGCTCGCCCGGCAGCGACCGCACGACCGCGCCGAACCGGCCCGTCAGGCTCTCGATCTGCTGCCGACCGAACGCCGCCGCGGTCGACAGCCCGCCCGCCTCGGCATAGCCCGCCAGCCGTACCCGGTCATATTGCACCGCCAGATCGGGCCCGAAGGCGAGGCCGCCGGTGCTGACCAGGTCGAGCGCGCCCGTGATCCGGCCCGCGACGTAATTGCCGTCGGTCTCGCCGTCATGCGTGCGGATCGTCGGCCCGAGCTGCACGCTGCGCCGGATCTGGCGATAGTCGATCTCGCCATAGGTCCCGTCCGCCAGCAGCCGGACCGGCCCCAGTTCGCCGCGCGCATAGCCGCTCGCGGACCAGGCACGCGGCTTGTAGCGTCCCGCCCCGTTCTGGAAATCGCCCGTCCCGTCCGAATAGGCGCCTGCGATCCCGACGCCCGAGGCTTCGCCAATCGCGAGGTCCGCGCCGAGCGTCCCGCTGAAGCCCCGCTCGGTGATGCCGACGCGCTGCGCCGAATTGCCACTCGCGTAATAATGATAGGCCGCACCGCCGAACACCGACAGCGCGCGACCGTCGCGCTGCGATCCGCCGCGTTCGGGCCCCTCGAGCAGGTCGCGTTGCGCACGGAACATCGCCTGCGCCGCATAGCCGAGCCCGGCGATCTGCTCGGGCGCCTGGACGAGGCTGGCGATCGCCTGCCCCTGGATCCGCTGCGTGATGCCCGCGGGGTGGACGCTGTCGGCGAGGATATAGGTCTCGTTCGCATTGGGCGTGACCAAGGTCGCGCGCGTGCAGGCGAGCGACGAGGGCACGGTGCAGGCGACCCCGGTGATGTTGGTGTAGCCATAGGTCGCCGGGCTCGTCACCAGCTCGTTGAACAGCCGGTCGGTATCGAAATACAGCGCGTTGACGTTCGCCGCCGCCAGCGCCGCGGCGTAGGTCCGGTTGAACAAGGCGAGCCCCGCCGCGCCGCCGGTCTGCACCGCCATAGTCACGATCCGCTGCGCGCCCGCGCTTTGCAGCCGGCTGACCTGCGTGGCGAGCTGCGTCGCGGCGGTGGTCAGGATCTCCGGGTTCGCGCCGCCCCCGGCCAGGAACGCGAAATAGTCGTTGCCGCCGCCCTGGACATAGACGAGGTCGCGCGGCCCAAACGTGCCGCCCGCGCCGAGGAAGTTGGTGATCTGAGTCGTGATCGGAATCGACAGCGCGTTCGCCGCGGTCACGCGCGCGCCGCCGACCGCATAATTGGTCCCGCCCTGGCCATAGACCGGGGTCAGCGGCAGCCCGAGCCGCGCCGCGACCACTTCGGGGGCGACCGGATCGGGATTGGTCGTGAAGCTGCCCGCGTCGCGCGGCAGCCGCGGGTCGAGCGTCAGATAATAGCCCCCGTCGGCCAGGCTGTCGCCGAACACGACCATGCGGTTGACCGGTGCGGCGGCGGCGGTCGCGCCACTTGCGGTCTGGGCCTGCGCGGGGGATGCGATCGCCAGGGTCGTGCCCAGCATCGCCGCAACGGCGGACGTCGTTTTCATAGATCCTCTCCTGTGCGGCAAGGGGTCGTTGCCCCCTGCTCTGGCACTGTCGTGGATCTGTCACATTGTGACGTCAAGCCGTCTCGCGCGGGGTATCAGCCGTCGAGCTGTGCGCGGGTCGTCGCGCCGACGCGCATCCCGGTGACGCTGACCACGAGCGTCTCCATCTGCGCCTCGACGAACCCCGCGGCAAGAAACGCGCGGATCTCGGTCATCGGCAGCGCGAAGCCGCGCCGCCACGCATAGACCGCCATCCGCCGCAACGCCTCGAGCCGCGGATCGGCGAGCTGCGACCGGCTGCCCAGCCCGAACAGCCCGCCCATCGCGCGCGACACCGCGCCGGGGCTGGCAAGACTGCGCAGCGTGTCGCGCTTGGCGAGCGCGATGACGCTCCATTCGAGCGCGGAAAACCCCGCCGTCTCGTCGGCGGCGTCACCTGCGAGATCGACCACCAGATCGGCGGCCAGATCCGCGGCGAGGTTCGCGGCCGGATTTACTGGCGCGGCGGCTGCAGCCCGCGCGGCTTTGCGCGTGCCACAGGGTGCGGCGAAATGCGTGTCGAGGTCGAGATAGGCCATGAATATCCCCTTTCGGATCGGGCAGCACCGGACCTGCGTCGATGGAGGGTCCATCGGCACGGCATGGGGCAGCGCGGGTGCGGTCGTGGTGACAGTGTCGTTCCGACGTCGGAGCAACCTTCGATACCGAGCGGTATACAAACCGATCGACCCGAACGTCAACAGCCTTCTGTACCGGTCGGTAGTTTTTTATGCGTCGGGGTTCCCCGCCGCCCCGCCGAGAGAAATCTACTGAGCGACATCAATTTCCCGGGTGGCTGACGACGAGCCGTCGCTATGTTGCGACGAACCGCCCGGCGCCCACCGGCTCCCCGCCAGACTGACGCGTTGGGACAGCATCATTGGACAGGAGAACGGACATGTCGCAGTCCCCTACCGACCATACCGACGACGCGCCCCCGACGACCTGGAAGAAGGGCGACCCGATCGCCGCCGAGGGCCTGCCGACCACGACCGGGGACAGCATCGTCGGCCGCACGGTGACGATCAATCGCCCGGCGGCCGAGCTGTTCGCCTATTTCCGCGACTTCACCAACCTGCCGCGCTTCATGGAGAATGTCGTGTCGATCACCCCGATCGACCCCACGCGGTCGCATTGGGTGGTCAAGGCGCCGGCTGGCCGCACGGTCGAATGGGACGCGGTCGTGACCGACGAGACGCCCGACCGGGTGATCGCCTGGACCTCCGAACCGGGCGCCGATGTCGCGAACAGCGGCCGGGTCGAGTTCCGCGACGCCGGCGCGCGCGGCACCGTCGTCACCGCGACGATCGTCTATGATCCGCCCGCCGGCATCGTCGGCAAGATCGTCGCCAAGATGTTCCAGCGCGAACCCGCGATCCAGGCGCGCCGCGACCTGCGCCGGTTCAAGCAACTGATGGAGACGGGCGAGATCGCGACCGGCTCCTTCACCCGCAAACAGCATGACGAGGAGTTCGCCTGATGCGTGCATTGGCATGGCATGGCCGCCACGACGTTCGCGTCGACACGGTCGACGACCCCGAGATCCTCAACCCGCGCGACTGCATCATCAAGGTGACGTCGACCGCGATCTGCGGCTCCGACCTGCATCTCTATGACGGCTATATCCCGACGATGCAGGCGGGCGACATTCTCGGCCACGAATTCATGGGCGAGGTCGTCGAGACCGGCCCCAAGTCGACGCTGAAGAAGGGGCAGCGCGTCGTCGTGCCGTTCACGATCGCGTGCGGCAGCTGCTATCACTGCGGCAAGCACCAATATTCCGCCTGCGACAACGGCCTGCCCGCGGACAATCAGGACATCGCGCAGGAGCTGTACGGCCAGCCGATGAGCGGTCTGTTCGGCTATAGCCACATGACCGGCGGCTATGCGGGCGGCCAGGCGGAATATGTCCGCGTGCCGTTCAGCGATGTCGGCCCGATCGTCATCCCCGACGGGATCGAGGACGACAAGGTGCTGTTTCTCTCCGACATCCTGCCGACCGGCTGGCAGGCGGCGGAGAATGCGCAGATCGAGCCCGGCGATACCGTCGCGGTCTGGGGCTGCGGCCCGGTCGGGCTGTTCGCGGTCCAGTCGGCGTTCCTGATGGGCGCCGAGCGCGTCATCGCGATCGACCATTTCCCTAAGCGCCTCGCGCTCGCCAAGCGCTTCGGCGCGGAGACGATCAACTTCGAGGAAAGCGCGGTCTATGAGGCGCTGATGGCGATGACCGGCGGGATCGGTCCCGATGCGGTGATCGACAGCGTCGGGCTGGAGGCGCACGGCTTCTTCGTCGACAACGTCATCGACCAGATCAAGAAGTCGACCTTCCTCGGCACCGATCGCGCACACGCGATCCGCCAGGCCATCATCGCCTGCCGCAAGGGCGGCCGCGTCTCGATGCCCGCTGTCTATGGCGGGCTCGTCGACAAGTTCCCGCTCGGCGCGTTCATGGAGAAGGGGCTGACGCTCAAGACCGGCCAGACGCACGTCCAGCATTACATGCCCGCGCTGCTCAACGCGATCCTTGAGGAGAAGATCGACACGACCTTCCTCATCTCGCACCGCATGGATCTCGAGGAGGCGCCGCAGGGCTACAAGATGTTCCACGACGATCAGAACGAAGTGACCAAGGTCGTGCTCAAGCCCGGCTTCAACTGAGAGGATATCGACCCATGGCTACAGCATCACCGCACGGCAAATTCGCCGTCATCACCGGCGCCTCGACGGGCATCGGCTTCGAACTCGCGACGATCGCGGCGCAGGACGGCTATGACATCCTCGTCGTTGCGGACGAGGCGCTGATCGAGGCGGCGGCGGCCGACTTCCGCCAGTTCGGGACCACGGTAACGGCGCTCGAGGCCGACCTGTCGACCACCGACGGCGTCGACGCGCTGCTCGCCGCGACCAACGGGCGCCAGATCGACATATTGTGCGCCAATGCCGGCCGCGGTCTGGGACACGGTTTCCTCGACCAGAGCGTCGCCGACTGGCGCGCGGTGATCGACACCAACATCATGGGCACGCTGTATCTGGTACAGAAAGTGCTGCCCGCGATGGTCGCGCGCAACGACGGCAAGCTGCTCGTGACCGGCTCGGTCGCGGGCTATATCCCCGGCGCGTTCCAGGCGGTCTATAACGGGTCGAAGGCGTTCATCGACAGCTTCACCGAAGCGCTCCGCAACGAGATCAAGGATGCGGACGGCGTCACGCTGACCACGCTGATGCCGGGGCCGGTCGACACCGAATTCTTCGACCGCGCCGACATGAACGACACCGATGTCGGCACCGATCCCAACAAGCGCTCGCCGGCCGATGTCGCGCGCGATGGCTGGGACGCGCTGATGGCGGGCAAGGGCTCGGTCTTCTCGGGCTGGATGACCAAGCTGCAGGGCGTGATCGCCAATGTCGTACCCGGCTCGGTCCTCGCCGAGCAACATCGCAAGATGGCCGAACCCGGCAGCGCGAAGGACTGATCGCCACCAGACAGAACGCGGCGGGCTTCGGTCTGCCGCGTCGTTTGCCACGATAAAGATCGGCATGGTAGGTCGGGGCCACAGTCAGGAGCCATCTTACCGTGCCCGATCAGCCGCCGTTGTCCGATACAGTCCCCCCGCCCCTCCCGCTCGACGAGCAGCTCTGTTTCTCGCTCTACGCCGCGACGATCGCGATCAACCGCGCGTACAAGCCGATGCTCGACCAGCTCGGCATCACCTATCCGCAGTTCCTCGTGCTCCAGACGCTGCACGAGGCGGAGGATGGCCGGACGATCGGCGCGATCGCCGAACGGCTCGCGCTCGAGCCCAGCACGATCACGCCGCTGGCCAAACGGCTCGAGGCGGCGGGGCTGGTCACGCGGCTGCGCAATCCGGCGGACGAACGGCAGATGCATGTCCGGCTCACCCCGGCGGGCCGGACCTGTTGGGCGGGTACGGGGTGCCTCGCGCCGATGATCGTCGATCGCAGCGGGATGACTCCCGACCGGCTGCGCGCACTCAACGCCGAGGTCACCGCGCTGCGCCGCGCGCTCGGCGATCCGGATAGCGCAGGACGCTAGCTGGCGCCGCCGCCGGAGCCGCCGCCGGAGCCGCCGACGTGCAATGCCGACGATGCTTTCCCATATAGGTCAGGCACCTGACATGATCGGGGCACGAACGGAGACGAAGCATGGCAGGCGGCTGGACGCGCGATGGCGCGGTGCAGGATCAGATCGACGATACTGTGACGGATGCGGTGATGGCGGCGCGCGCGCGGATGCCGGTCGGCGAGAGCGAGGAACAGTGCATCGCCTGTGGTGACGACATTCCGGAAGGCCGGCGCCAGGCCGTGCCGGGCGTACGGACGTGCATCGCCTGCCAGAGCGGTCGCGATCGGCCCGCGGCCTCGCTGTTCAACCGCCGTGGCAGCAAGGACAGCCAGCTTCGCTGATGCGCATGGTGATGGGGGATCGCGTGCCGCTCAGGTCGGCGCTAGGGGTGACGCCATGCTGACGACGACCGCGCTGCAACCGCTGGCCCACGACCTAGACGAGACCGTGCCCGATTTCGTCGTGATCGACGTCGAGACAGCCTGTGCGCGCGTCAGCAGCATCTGTCAGGTCGGGATCGTCGGCTTCCGGAACGGTGCCGAGGTATTCGCCTATGAGACGCTGGTCGATCCGCGCGACGAGTTTCACGCGTTCAACACGCGGATCCACGGCATCGCCGCGCATCATGTCGTCGGCCAGCCGAGCTTTGCCGACGTCCATGCGACGGTCACCGCGCATCTGTCGGGGCGGACCACGATCGCGCATTCCTATTTCGACAAGGGGGCGCTCGCCGCCGCGTGCCGCGTGCACGATCGCCCGGCGATCGAGACGACCTGGCTCGACAGCGTGCGCGTCGCCAAGCGCGCCTGGCCCGATCTGGCGAACCACAAGCTCGGGCAGCTCGCGCGCTATCTCGGGATCGAGCATCGCCACCATGACGCGCTGAGCGATGCGCGCGCGGCGGGCTGGGTGATCGTCAAGGCGATCGACCATACCGGCCTGACGCTCGCCGACTGGCTCGCCCCGCCGCGCGTCGCCGGCCCCGCCCCCGCCGCGGCGCTCGACGGGCCGTTGCGCGGCGAACGGATCGCGCTGCTCGGCCAGCCGCGCGACGGGCCGCTCGCACACCGGGTCGCCGCGCTCGGCGCGCGGGTGATGACCTCGGTCGGCGCGACCACGACGATCCTGCTCGTCGCCGGCCCTGACCCGCAGGCGCGTGCGCTGCGCACGCATCCCGCCCGGTTGAAGGCGGAGGCCTATCGTCGCGACGGTAGCGCGATCCGCATCCTGGGCGAGGCCGATCTGGACGCGCTGCTTCACCGGGTCTGACGTCGGGACGTGCCGGGGATCGGGTAAAGCTTCCGACATAGCATGCGGCTGTTTGCCCGGCTCGGCCGTTGGGGGCGCGAACATCAGGAGTTTGACGATGAAGGCCATGACGCTGCGAACGCCCGCGGGGCTCGACACGCTGCAGAGCGAAGACCGTGCGGATCCGGGCGTGCCGGGCGCGGGGATGATCCGTGTCGCGCTGCACGGCAGTTCGCTCAACTACCATGATTTGGGCGTCGTCACCGGCCGGATGCCGACCGAGGACGGCCGCATCCCGCTGTCCGACGGCGCAGGCGTGGTCGAGAGCATCGGCGACGGCGTGACCGAATTCGCGGTCGGCGATCAGGTCGTCTCGTGCTTCTTCCCCGACTGGCAGACCGGCACGCCGACGATCGGCGATTTCTCGCGGACGCCCGGCGACGGCATCGACGGCTTTGCTCAGCACCATGTCGTCCTCCCTGCGACCGCGTTCACGCACACGCCCAAGGGCTATGACGCGGTCGAGGCGGCGACGATCACCACCGCCGGGCTGACCGCATGGCGTGCGCTCGTCGTCGACGGCAAGTTGAAGGCGGGCGACACCGTGCTGCTGCTCGGCACCGGCGGCGTCTCGATCTGGGCGTTGCAGATCGCCAAGGCGATGGGCGCGCGGGTCGCGATCACCTCGTCATCGGATGAGAAGCTCGACCGTGCGCGCGCGCTCGGTGCCGACTTCACGCTCAACTACCGCAACGAGGCCGATTGGGGACGCAAGGTCGTCGACTGGACCGGCGGGCGCGGCGTCGACCATGTCGTCGAGGTCGGCGGCCCGGGCACGCTGGCGCAGTCGATCACAGCGGTCCGTGTCGGCGGGCACATCTCGCTGATCGGCGTGCTGACGGGTAACAGCGGCGAGGTCCCGACCGCCGCGCTGATGGGCAAGCAGGCGCGGCTCCAGGGCCTGATCGTCGGCAGCCGTCAGGAACAGCAGGACTTCGTCCGCGCGATCGACGCGACCGGGATCAAGCCGGTGGTCGACCGCCGCTTCCCGCTCGACCAGCTTGCCGAGGCGTTCGCGCTTCAGCAGAGCGGCGCGCATTTCGGCAAGATCGGCATCGAATGGTAAGCGCAGCGACCGGGTGATCACCCCCGGCGCGGCGGGATCGGTGCCGCGCCGGTCAGCCGCGGCGGGCGGTAGTCGAGCGCGGCGTGGTCCGCGCTCGGATACCGGACCTTGGACGGCCGCCCCTCCCCGCGCATCCGCCGATCCGCCTCGTCCCAGCCGGGCAGGTTCGCGGTCTTGGTGGTCCAGTGGGTGATGCTGGCCTCGTCACACCAGTGCATCAGCTTCGGCATCGCCTTCAGATGCGAACCGTCAGTAATATAGCGCCGCATATCCGCGGCATCGCGCCAGACCGTCATCGTCCAGAAGGTCAGCGCACGGTCGCGCAGGATGGCCCCGGTGAGATACCCGTCGGCACGCCGCACCTGCGCGGTGGTCCTCAGCGCATCGAGCGCGAACAGCGGCACGAACCGCAGCGCACGTAAGCGAAGCCGGGTGACGCTGACAAAGGCCATGCGCGACACCTACGCTTGCCCGCAACGCCCCGCAACTGCGCGATCGGCCTCCCGCGGCGGAGCGATGCGCGTGCTGGTTCGTTCGACCCGCATATCCCCCCTAAACTCCACGCAGGACACGAGATTATGAGCGATCCCCGCAGCAGCGCCCCCACGTCCTTTCCGAACGAACCGCAGCAGCCGAGCCCCGGTCTCGAGACCGCGATGCGCAACAAGCCCGATCATGGCGAGGACAGCTATGTCGGCAAGGGGCTGCTGAAAGACCGCGTCGCGCTGATCACCGGCGGCGATTCGGGGATCGGTCGCGCGGTCGCGATCGCCTATGCGCGCGAAGGCGCCGACGTCGCGATCTCCTATCTCGCCGAGGAACAGGCCGATGCGGACGAGACCAAGGCCTGGGTCGAGAAGGCCGGACGCCGCTGCATCCTGCTGCCCGGCGACATTCGCGACCGCGATCACTGCGCGGCTTTGGTCGAGCGCACCGTCGCGGATCTCGGCAAGCTCGACATCCTCGTCAACAACGCCGCCGCGCAGACGACCAACGAAGGGCTCGACGGGATCGACGACGACGAGATGCAGGATGCGTTTTCCGCCAATGTCTTCGCGATGATCCGCCTCGCCAAGGCCGCGGTGCCGCACATGAAGCCGGGCGCCGCGATCGTGAATTCGACCAGCGTGCAGGCGAAGATCGCGACCGAGAACATGATCGTCTATTCGACCACCAAGGGCGCGATCGCGAGCCTGACGATCGGGCTGTCCAACCTGCTCGCCCCCAAGGGCATCCGCGTGAACTGCGTCGCGCCCGGCCCCGTCTGGACGCCGATCCAGCCGATCGCCAAGGGCGGCGACGAGCTCGAGACGCTCGGCCAGAACACGCCGCTCGGCCGCGCGGGCCAGCCGGGCGAGCTCGCCCCGGCCTATGTCCTGCTCGCCTCCGACGAAGGCAGCTACATGTCGGGCGCGCTGCTGCCGGTGACGGGCGGCATGCCGATGCTGTGAGCGTCCGCCCCGCGCTGCACTTTGTCGGGTTTCGCGGCGACGAATACAGCGCCGCGCTGCGCATCTTCGGCCCGCCGGATTTCATCCATATCGGATGGGACCGGTGGGCCCGGCAGGAGGTGATGCCGGGCGACATCGCCGTCTTCGCGCGCGGCACCGCCGACGACGAACCCTCATTATACAGCGTCCCCGATCTTCGCGAGCGCTGACGCTGCTCCCTTCGATTTCTCCAGAACAAAGATCCTTTCATGTCAGACCCCAGCGTCACGACCGACTATTCCGCGCGCGATTCGCGGATCGCGATCAACACCTTCACGACGGTGCTGCGCCGTCCGCAGGTCCCGCATGAGGTCTTCGCGACCTATTGGCGCGACGTTCACGGACCGCTCTGCTCGCGCATTCCCGGGCTCGGCTGGTACGTCCAGATGCATCTCGATCGCGCGCAGGACGCGCATCTCTGGCCGGCGATCGACGGGATCGCGCCGTTCGACGACTATGTGCTCGATGGCGGGGTCGAGATCGGCTTTGCCAGCGCCGCGGAGCAGGAGATTTTCAACGCCGCCTGCCCGATCCTGTTCGCCGACGAACAGAACATGTTCGCCGCGACCGTCGCCTATGCACTGCCGCAGGGGTCACGGACGCTGGTCGACCGGATCGCCAACCCGGTGCCCAATGGCGGGGAGAGCATTGATCGGCTCCACGTTCATTTCGGGATCGGCGACACCGATGCCGCCGGGTTTGCGGACTTCATGACGCAGTTCGCGCAGACGCTCGCCGCCGACCCCGCGGTGCTGAAGCTGCGGCTGCATCTGCCCGAGCGCTACGACAATGCGGACCCCGCGCCGCCCGCGCCCGACGTCGCGCACACCGTGCCCCCCGAGCGTCAACAGGTCGCGATCCTCGAATTCGCCTTCGAGACGCCGATGACCCGCCGTCGATTCTTCGCCTCGGACCGCTTCACCGCCACGATCGACGGGCAGAAGGCGCATATCGGCCATGTCGCGGCGTTCGCGGTCAGCGGCGTCTACACCTATGTCCGTGACGGCGAACTGACCGTCGCGGGCCTGCGCGGCAGCCGCCCTGCGCAGCTGATCGAGCGGCTGGGCGCCGCCAACCAGGTGCAGGACGACGTCCGCAAGCTGCTGCTGACCGGGGCGCTCTGACCCCGCTCCTTTAGTGCGCCAGGAAGACGGGGATCGGGCTGCTGGTCAGCATGGTCCGCGTCACCCCGCCGAACAGCGCCTCGGTAAAGCGCAGATGCCCGAACCCGCCCATCACGACATAGCCGTATTGCCCGCTCGCGGCGGCGGCGAGCAGCTGTTTGGGCGCGCCGCCGGGCTGGACCTCGATCCGGCGGATGACGGGGTGGATGTCGTAGCGCGACAGATAGGTGGCGGCGTCCTCGATCGGCGACGCCATCGCCCCGTCGTCGACCGAGAACAGCGTGACCTGGTCCGCGAGCCTGAGCATCGGCACCGCCGCGCGCAGCGCCGCCGCGGCGCAGGGCGACCCGTCCCACGCGACCAGTGCAGTCGCAAGGTCGATCCCACGGGACTCGCCCGGCACCGCGAGCACCGGCTTGCCCGACTTGACGATCAGCTCGCTTGCGGTGCGGCGCATGTCGATCACCGACGGGTTTTCGAGCCGACGGTTGAGGACGATGACATCGGCGAGCGCGGCGGCGCGGACGATGCACGCCGCCGCCTCCCCGGTCGCGTCGACCCAGTTCCACGCGACATCCTCGCGCGCGAACCGTGCCTCGAGCGTCACCTTGTTGGCGACTCGCGCGTCGTTTCATCGGCCAGCACCGCCGCCATCGCATAGCCGGCCTCGCTATAGTCGTTGCCCAGGATCGGCGGGATATAGGTCACGTCGAGACAGGTGATATGCCCCGTCAGCGCGCGCCCGAGATCGAGCGCGGCCTGGAGCCGGGCCTCCTGGCCCTCGTCGTCATGCGCCAGCACCAGAATGTTTTTCATCGGACGCCTTTCGGGTTGGATACAGCGCTATTGCTAGGCTGCCCGGCGGGCGCGCGTTATTGCGGTTTATACGGATCCGCCGCGGGGCGCGGGGTCGCGGGCCGCTCGGTGAACTCGCGCTCGACGATCGTGATGCGCGCGACCATCGCGACGAAGAAAGCGGTCGACCAGCCGAGCAGAATCACGCCATTGGCGCCCTCGATCGCGCCGACGATCCGCCACGATTCCCCGAGCAGCACGTCGCCATACCCGATCGTCGTATAGGTCGAGGTCGAGAAATACAGCGCGGTGCCGAAATCGGCGAGCGCGCCCGTCGCGCTGTACAGCAGCGCATAGGCCCAGATCTCGATCCCGTGGACCACGAACAGCGCGGTCGCGGCGCCGACGATGCCGATCACGTCATGCCAGCGCCGCCGCACCCCGGTCCTGCGCCCCTGCCGCCGGATCACCAGCAACAGCCCTGCAAGCCCGGCAAGATGGACCAGGATGGTGGCCAGCACCATGCCCGTCGCCACCGCGAGCTGGACGAAGAGGTTCATCAGCCGAGCCTAGGGCGGCCGCCTGCGCGTTCCCATGCGGGTATCTACCTAGACCGGCCCCGGTGCAGGCGGGATGAACACTGTACGCCGATGGCGGCGCGGCGTAGAACCGGGCGACCGGGGAGACAGCAGATGACGGCACGACGCGATGGCGCACGGCGCTACAATTTGGGCGCGATCGCGTTCCACTGGATCATCGCAGCGCTGGTCTTCATCCAGCTCTATGTCGGCTGGACCTTTGCCGACATGCCGCGCGGCGACCTGCGCAGCGGCTGGTTCGACTGGCACAAGACGCTCGGCTTCACGATCCTGCTGCTCAGCATCGCCCGGCTGATCTGGCGGATCGCCAATCCGCCGCCGCCCTTCCCCGCTGCGCTCCAGACCTGGGAACGCGTGCTCGCCCGCGCCAACCACGCGCTGTTCTACATCATCCTGATCGGCCTGCCCGCGACCGGGTGGATGTATCTGTCGACGGGCAAGCCCGCGCTGACCAGCAGCACCACCTCGCTGATCGGCGGCTTGAGCTGGCCGTTCATCCCCGGTCTGCCGCGCGCTGCGCATGAGGGGTTCGAGGAGGCGCACGGCCTGCTCGTCTGGCTGACCTGTGCGCTGCTCGTCCTGCATGTCGGCGCCGCGCTGAAGCATCAGTTTGTCGACCGTATCGGCAACCGGATGCTGCCGTCGGGCGCGCGGGGCGACAGCTGACCGCCGCCCCGCCGCCTCAGCGACGCGGCATCCGCGCCGCAGTCGCCTCGATCTCGACGAGGTAATTGGGGCCTGCGAGCGCCGCGACCTGCACCGTCGACCGCGCGACCGTATTGGGGTTGTCCGCGCTCCCGAAGAACTGCTTGAAGCCGTCGTTCATGCCGGCAAAGTCCATCTTGCCGTCGCCGCGCTTCGGGTCGGCGGTAACGAACACCGTCAGCTTGTAGACGTCGGCCATCGTATAACCATGCTCGGCCAGGATCGCCTTGATCTTCGTGAAGACGCTGACCGTCTGAGTCCTGGTGTCACCGAACGAGTCGACCCCGGTAACCGGTTTCGACGGATCGATCGGCGCGGCGAGCTGCCCCGACAGAACCAGCGTCTCCGCGCCCGCGGGGATCGTCACGCTCTGCAGGATCAGCGACGGCCCCGGCCCCGGATTGGCGTGGCGGACGATCTGCGCGGAGGCCGGCGTCGCGAGCATGGGCGTCGCAAGCATCGCCGCCGCGGCGATGCTCACCCCCAGACCGGCACGGGTCAGTCTGCGCGAGACGCGGTTCACGATCGGTCGCACTGGCATGGTCGTCTCTCCCAAAATTTCGGTGGTCCCGCGCGTCAGGACGCGTCGGGCGTGTGAAGCGCCTTGGTCATCGGTACGAACGGAACCGCGATCCCGTCCGCGTCGACGGTGATCCCGGGCTCCGCGACGAAGCCGTGGCTCTCGTAGAAGGGAACCCCAGACAGCGTCGCCATCAGCGCAAGCTTGTCGAAGCCCGCCTTCCGCGCGGCCGCCTCGCTCGCCGCCATGATCGCCGATCCCACGCCGCGCCGCGCAAAGCCGGGGGCGGTGAACATCGCACGGATCCGCGCCGCATCCTGCCCCGGTACCAGCAGCGCGGCGGACCGGTCGGCATAGCGATCGCCGCCGAACAAAGTGGCGAAGCGGCTCCACCCCCCGCACCCCGCCAGCGCGCCGTCGATCTCCGCGACCAGATAGCTGCCGTCGTCGACCAGATCGGTATCGACCCCGAAGATCGTCCGGATCGCACTCGCCAGCGCGTCGGGGGCGTAGAAGCCCTGCCCCAACGTCGCCGCCGACGTCGCGATCAGCTGCTCCAGCGCGGGGATGTCCTCGCGCCGTGCCGCCCGGATCGTCACCCCGCCCGTCGTCGTCCCGCTCATTACCATGCCGATCACGCCGCCACCCGGTCCGGCCGCGCGCCCAGATCGGCGCGCTGCAACCCCGCAATCGCGGCGATCGCGTGGTGCGCGGACTGGACCGCGCCCTCCTGCCATCCCGGCGTCTGGCTCAGCGCGGCGCTGGCAAAGACGGTGCGGCCCGCGGGCTGGCACAACAGACGATAGCCTTCGGTATCGATATCACCCTCCTGATGTCCCGCCATCCCGACGAACCAGTTCGGCCATGGCCCCAGGCTGTACGGGATCTTGTTCCAGTTGACCGCGACGCCGTTGACCAGGTCCTTGCCATGCCCCGGGTGGAGCCGCTCGACCGCCGCGCGCGCACGCTCGACCTGGTCGGCGATCGGCAGCTTCGCAAAGCCCTCCGCCCGCTCGCCCGAGGTATAGCAGGCCAGCAGCATCCCGCGCGGACTGAACAGCCCCGCGCTCGGATACCAGATCAGCGACGTGTCACCGCCAACGAACGAGATGCCGCCATAGATCTGGTCCTGTTCCCAGAAGCGCGGCGAATCGAACGCGACCTTGTTTGAATGGTCGTACACCACGCCCGCAATCGCCTGCGCGACGGGCTTGGCGAAGTCGCAGTCGACCTTGGCGAGCACCGGAAAGGGAATCGTGCAGACCGAGAAATCGGCGCGCGCGATCCGGCCCGCGCCCGTCTTGGTATCGCGCCAGGCGATCTCGACGCCATCGGGGCGGTTGCGAATCCGCGTCACGTCCGCGCCGCGCACCACCTTGCGGGTCAGCGCGCGCTCGAACCCCGCGGGGATCCGGTCCATCCCGCCGACCGGCTGGAACATCGTCGCCTGCATATAGACATTGTCCTCGAACAGCATCGCCGGCAGCTGTTCGTTGGCGAGCAGCCGGTCGAGCGGCATCGGCGCGGGCGGTCGTGCGAAGACGCCGACGCCCGCATCGGGAAACGCCTGGAACCCCGATCGCAACGTCCCTGCGAAATGCCCCGTCGCGTCGAGATCGCCGTACGTCTTGAGGAACGGCAGCAGCGCCTGCTTGTCCGCCGCGCTCAGGCTCTGGTCGAGCGCGCCCTGGTTCACCGCCTTCATCAGCAGTTCGGCGACATGCCCGCGCGTGTCGTTGATCGCGGTGCGCATCCGCACCTTGTCGCCCTTCTGCCCCATCAGGAAGGCGCTGCGGCTCGAATTGATCTCGACCTCGAGCGGAACGCCGAGCTTGCCGCAATAGCCGAGGATGCGGTGGTGGAAGCTCGGCAGCCGCGCCGGCCCGGCGTTGAAATAGGCGCCGTCGGAGAAGCGCGCGACCTGGTCCGCCTCGCCGTCCATCACGATCCGGTCGCCGTCGCGCACCGTCCAGTTGCGCCCGCCGACCCGGTCGCGCGCCTCGAGCACGGTGACGTCGAACCCCGCCTGCTGCAGTTCATAGGCGGCGACCAGCCCGGCGATCCCCGCCCCCAGCACGATCACCGACCGCCCCTTGCCAAAGCCCGCGGGCAGATCGGGCATCGGCGCCGCCGCCGCGACATTGCCCGCGATACCAAGCGCCTCCATCGCCCCGAAGGTCGCGGCCGCACCGCCCGCCATGCCGATATGCTGTAGGATCGATCGCCGCGTGATCATCTGTGAGTCCGCCCCGTTTGCGCGGCCTCGACCGCGCGTCCCCTGGAAAGTCGCTCACCTTCGCGTCGTCCGTCCTGTTGGCTCGGATCCGCGGCACACTCCCCCGGCGACCGGCGCGTTGCCCGCACCAGCTCGTTATCGTTCGTCCCTGCGTTTTGTTATGACCCCATGACACCCCAATTGAATCGATCGCGCAAGCAGTTTTTGTCCTGTTTCGCGCGCATCCCGGTGCTATTGTTACGCGCAAGGAGATTGCGGCATTCCAATCCATCGCTCCGCCGCCGCGCGGTGCCGGTCCGTCCATCATGCACGGCGCAGGCCGGGGCAATCGGCAGAACCCGCGGCAACCCGCACCCGCCATCCCGCGTTAAGCCCGCGCACATGATCAAGGTCGCCAGCTATAATATCCACAAGGGCATCGGTCTCGACCGCCGCCGGAACCCCGAACGCGTGGTCGAGGTGCTGCGCGAGATCGACGCCGACGTCATCGCGCTGCAGGAGGCGGATCGGCGGTTCGGCACACGCGCCTGCGTGCTGCCCTATCACCTGCTCGAGGAGCATAGCGACTGGAAGCCGATCCCCGTCAGCCTCAGCGCGCTCAGCATGGGGTGGCACGGCAATGTCGTGCTGGTGCGCAAATCCGCGGTGATCGTCGACAGCGAGGCGATCCACCTCCCCTCGCTCGAGCCGCGCGGCGCGGTGATGGCGGACGTGCGGACCACGGGCGGGATGATCCGCGTCGTCGGCATGCATCTCGACCTGTCGGGGCTGTGGCGACGGCGTCAGGCGGCCGCGGTGCTCGCGCATGTCGACGCCTGCGCGACCCGCCACCCTACCGTGCTGATGGGCGACCTCAACGAATGGAGCGCAGGCTCGGGCTGCCTGCGCGACTTCGGCCGCGACTTCGCGTTCGCCGATACCGGCGCGAGCTTCCATTCGCGCCGCGCGATCGCCCGGCTCGACCGGATCATGGCGTCGCGCGACCTGCGCATCGCCAGCTGCGGCGTGCACAGCAGCGCCGCGGCGCGCAAGGCATCGGATCACCTGCCGATCTGGGCAACGCTGGAACCCGCATGACGCGGACCGTTCCCGTCAGCTATCATCATTGCCCGGTCGGGGGCTGAGCAGGTGCGCGAGAAGGAACTCCGCCTCGCACTGGTCTGCTATGGCGGGATCAGCTTGGCCGTCTACATGCACGGCATCACCAAGGAGATCTGGCATCTCGTCCGCGCCAGCCACGGCCATCATGCCGGTGGCGACCGCGGGACCGGCAGTCAGGCGGTGTACCGCGACCTGCTCGACGAGATCGAGGCGCAGGGTGCGCTCAAGGTCCGCGTGCTCGCCGACATCATTGCCGGTGCCAGCGCGGGCGGGATCAACGGCATCTTCCTCGCCCAGGCGATCGCGACCGGGCAGAGCCTCGATCCGCTCACCGATCTCTGGCTGAGCTCGGCCGATGTCGAGGCGCTGATCGATCCCCATGCCGCGCCGCATTCGCGCTTCTCGAAGGCCTGGGCCCTGCCGCTCGCCTGGATGGCGGCGGGGCGCAGCGCGGACAAGGTCCAGACGCTCGACGACACGACGCGCGAGGAGGTGAAGGCCAAGCTGTCGCATTTCGTCCGCTCGCGCTGGTTCGAGCCTCCGTTCGGCGGCGCGACCTTTACCGGGCTGCTGCTCGACGCGTTCGACGCGATGGCCGCCAGCAAGCGCGGGCCGCGGCTGTTGCCGCCGGGCCAGCCGCTCGACCTGTTCGTGACGGTGACCGATTTCACCGGCCATCCCGAACGGCTGAAGTTGAATTCACCCCCCGAGGTGGTCGAGACCGAGCACCGCGTCGTCGTCGACTTTTCCGATCATGGCGAGCCGACCGACAGCCTTGCGGACATCCCCGAACTCGCCTTTGCCGCACGCGCGACGTCGAGCTTTCCGGGTGCGTTCCCGCCGTTCATGGTCGCCGAGCTCGATGGCGTGCTCGCCGATCGCAAGACGTCCTGGGCGTCGCGCGATGCTTTCCTGAAGCGCATCCTGCCCCGCCAATCGGCGACCAACGGCGCGGATCAGGTCGTGCTGATCGACGGGTCGGTGCTCGCCAACGCGCCGTTCCGCCCCGCGATCGACGCGCTGAAGGAACGCCCCGCGCGCCGCCAGATCGACCGCCGCTTCGTCTATATCGATCCGTCGCCGGGGATGAAGTTCCGCCTTCCGCCACAGAATGGCACGCCGGGCTTCTTCCAGACGATCATCGGGGCGATCAGCGAATTGCCGCGCCAGCAGCCGATCCGCGACAATCTCGACGCGATCGCCGCGCGCTCGGCGCAGATCGACCGGATGCGCGCGATCATCGATGCGATCCGCCCCGATGTCGAGGCGGAGGTCGAGCAGCTGTTCGGGCACACGCTGTTCCTCAACAGCCCGACCGCGGCGCGGCTCGCCAACTGGCGTGCGCGTGCGCAAAAGGCGGCGGCAAGCAGCGCGGGCTATGGCTATGCCGCCTATGGCCATCTGAAGGTCGCGGGCGTGGTCGAGACGCTGACCTCGCTGCTGTTCCACGCTGGCGGCGAACCCGGGCCGCAGCGCTGGAACCGGATCCGCGCGGCGATCGCGACCGCGGTGACGGCGAGCGGCGCCGAGGAGATCGGCGCGGCGCATGGCGGCGGCGCGAGCCCCGCGACGATCGCGTTCCTGCGACGCTTCGATCTCGGCTTCCGGATCCGCCGGCTGCGCCTGATGGCACGCCGCCTGACGGTGCTCGAAGCCGAGGTCGAGGAGGTCGCGCTCGCGCCGATCCGCGACGCGATCTATGCGTCGCTGTCGGACTATCTCGAATGCCAGCGCACCGATGCGCATGCCGCGCTGCGCCGCGAGGTCCGCACGCTGCGCGACGACGCGACGCCGCTGCTCGACGCGCTGGCCGCCTCGCTCGACCTCAACCGCCGCGACGCCGAGACCGATGTACGGCTCGCGGAGGCGTTCGTCGCGCTCGACCGGCCGGTGCGCCGCTCGATGCTGCTCGCCTATCTCGGCTTCCCCTATTTTGACACCGCGACGCTGCCGCTGCTGCAGGGTGAGGGGCTCGACGAATTCGATCCCATCAAGGTCGACCGGATCGCCCCCGACGACGCGGTCGCGATTCGCTCGGGCGGGGCGGAGGCGACGCTGAAAGGGATCCAGTTCAACAGCTTCGGCGCGTTCTTCAGCCGCGCCTACCGCGAGAACGACTATCTCTGGGGCCGGCTGCACGGTGCCGAACGGATGATCGACATCACCGTCTCGACGCTGCCCCCGTCGGTGCGGATGAAGCCCGGCCGCGTCGCCGCGATCAAGCGCGCCGCGTTTCTCGCCATTCTCGACGAGGAGGAGGAACGGCTGACCGCTGTGCCCGGCCTGTTCGCGGATCTGCGCCGCGAGATCGGCTGAAACGCACCGCCCGTAACCGCCGGCCCGGTCCGGAACAGGGTTAAGTTGGCGCAAGGCTGGCCAAAAGCGGACGGCGGCTTTACCCCCGGGCGGATGCAAGGGGATAAGTCATGCAGTTCCTGAAGATCCTGTTCTGGTGCCTGCTGGCGTTCATCGCCGCAGTCTTCACCATCGCCAACTGGGCGACCGTGCCGATCCGGCTCTGGGGCGGCCTGATCGCCGACGTGAATCTGCCGATGCTGTTGCTGGTCACGTTCCTGATCGGGTTCCTGCCGACCTTGCTCTACAATCTCGCGATGCGCTGGCGCCTGCGTCAGCGGCTCGCGACTGCGGAGCGGACGATCCTCGACCTCCGCGCCGCGCATCCCGTGCCGCCGGTGGGCTACCCTACCCCTTCCTATCCGACTCCGTCCTACCCTGAGGAACCGGCCATCGCGTCCGCCATCCCGCCCGCCGCCGCGCCGACCGCGGTCCCGCCGGGAGTCGCATGATGAGCAGCCCGATCTATGTCGCGATCGACACCCCCGATCTGGCCCGCGCCAAGGCGATCGCCGGGCGCGTCCGCCACCATGTCGGCGGGATCAAGCTCGGCCTCGAATTCTTCTGCGCGCACGGCCAGCCCGGCGTGCATGCGATGGCCGAGTTCGAGCTGCCGATCTTCCTCGACCTCAAGCTCCACGACATTCCCAATACCGTCGCCAAGGCGGTGCAGGCGCTCGGCGGGCTCGCCCCCGCGATCCTGACCGTCCATGCCAGCGGCGGTCGCGCGATGCTCGAGGATGCGAAGGCCGCCGCGCCGGTCGGGACCAAGGTGATCGCGGTGACGATGCTTACCAGCCTCGATGCATCCGATCTCACCGCCACCGGGATCACCGGCAGCGCGCATGACCATGTTGCACGGCTGACCGAACTCGCGCGCGACTCCGGGGTGGACGGCATCGTCTGCTCGGGCGCCGAAGTCGCTGCGGCCAAAGCGATCTGGCCCAAGGGGTTCTTCGTCGTGCCCGGTGTCCGCCTGCCCGACGGCCATGTCGGCGATCAGAAGCGCGTCGTCACCCCGCGCGCGGCCCTCGACGCCGGCGCCTCGATCCTCGTGGTCGGTCGCCCGATTACCCAGGCCGAAGACCCCGACACCGCCGCCCGCGCGATCGCCGCGACGCTCTGACCCCCACCGTCCACCGTCATCCCGACGTGCTACCCCCGTCATCCTGACGGAGAATGTGGGAATGCACAGGCCGCCGGGATCTAAGGAACACCATGACTACCGCCAAGATCTGCGGCCTTTCGACCCCCGCGACGCTCGACGCCGCGATCCGGCACGGGGCGAGCCATGTCGGCTTCGTCTTCTTCCCCGCCTCGCCGCGCCACGTGACCTTCGACAAGGCCGCCGAACTCGCCGCGCGCGTGCCCGGCCATGTCGCCAGGGTCGGCGTGTTCGTCGATCCCGAGGACGAGATGCTCGAACAGGCGATCGCCTCCGCGGCGCTCGACGTGCTGCAGCTCCACAAGGTGACGCCCGCACGCGCGGCGGCGATCCGCGCGCGGTTCGGGATCGAGCTATGGGTCGCCGTCGCGGTGCGCACGCGCGGCGATCTCGACGGCGCGCACGCGTTCGTCGGTGTCGCCGATCGTATCCTCTACGACGCGAAAACCCCCGATTCGGCCGCGCTGCCCGGTGGGATGGGACTGCGCTTCGACTGGGACCTGCTCGACGGGTTCCGGCATCCGCTGCGCTGGGCGCTGTCGGGTGGGCTCGACCCGGCGAATGTCGCCGAGGCGATCCGACGCACCGGCGCCGAGTTGGTCGACGTGTCCTCGGGGGTGGAGAGCGAACCCGGCACAAAGGACGAAGCCAGGATCGCGGCGTTTCTGAAGGCGGTCGCTGCGCTCTAGCACCACCCCGACGAAGGCCGGGGCCCAGCTGGGGACGGTGCATTGCCGGGTCCTGCCCGTCACCACGACCTTCCCGACTGGGCCCCGGCCTTCGCCGGGGTGGTGCGTATCGGAAACGCTAGGGGTGACAGCGTTTTCCGAAATGCTAAAGCGCTCCGCATGAACGCTCCCAATTCCTACCGCGCCCAGCCCGACGAACGCGGCCATTTCGGCGATTTCGGCGGCCGTTACGTCGCCGAGACGCTGATGCCGCTCGTCCTCGAACTCGACGAGGCGTATCGCGCCGCCAAGGCCGACCCTGCGTTCAAGGCGCAGTTCGACGACCTGCTCGAACATTATGTCGGCCGCCCGAGCCCGCTCTATTACGCCGAACGCCTGACCGAGGCGCTGCGCGAATCCGCAGAACCCGGCATGGGTGCGCAGATCTGGTTCAAGCGCGACGAGCTTAATCACACCGGCGCGCACAAGATCAACAACTGCATCGGCCAGATCCTGCTCGCGATCCGGATGGGCAAGACGCGGATCATCGCCGAGACCGGCGCGGGTCAGCACGGCGTCGCGACCGCGACCGTCTGCGCGCGCTTCGGCCTCCCTTGCGTGATCTACATGGGTGCCAAGGACGTCGAGCGTCAGGCGCCCAACGTGTTCCGCATGAAGCTGCTCGGCGCGGAAGTCCGCCCGGTGACCTCGGGCGCGCACACGCTGAAGGACGCGATGAACGAGGGGATGCGCGACTGGGTCGCGAACGTCCACGACACCTTCTACATCATCGGCACCGCCGCCGGCCCGCACCCCTATCCCGAGATGGTCCGCGATTTCCAGTCGGTGATCGGGACCGAGGCGCGCGCGCAGATGCTCGACCGCGTCGGCCGCCTGCCCGACCTGCTCGTCGCCGCGATCGGTGGCGGATCGAACGCGATCGGGCTGTTCCACCCGTTCCTCGACGATGCCGATGTCGCGATGCTCGGCGTCGAGGCGGCGGGCCACGGGCTCGACAACCAGCATGCGGCGAGCCTCGCGGGCGGCTTCCCCGGCGTGCTCCACGGCAACAAGACCTATCTGCTGCAGGACGAGGACGGCCAGATAACCGAGGCGCATTCGATCTCGGCCGGGCTTGACTATCCGGGCATCGGCCCCGAGCATGCCTGGCTGCGCGACATCGGCCGCGTCGACTATGACAGCGCGACCGATCAGGAAGCGCTCGACGCGTTCCAGCTGCTCTGCCGGACCGAGGGCATCATCCCCGCGCTCGAACCATCGCATGCCATCGCCACAGTGACCAAGAAGGCGCGCACGATGCGGCAGGACCAGATCATCCTCGCGAACCTGTGCGGCCGCGGCGACAAGGACATCTTCACCGTCGCCGAAGCGCTCGGGGTGGCGATTTGAGCCGCCTCGCCGCCACCTTCGCGCGCACCGCGGCCGAGAACCGCGCCGCGCTCGTCGCGTTCGTCACCGCGGGCGATCCCTCGACCGCCGCGACGCCGGCGATCCTCGACGCGCTCGTCGCGGGCGGCGCGGATGCGATCGAGCTCGGCATGCCGTTCACCGATCCGATGGCCGACGGCCCCGCGATCCAGGCCGCCAATATCCGCAGCCTCGCGCAGGGGACGCGCACCGCGGACATCCTCGCGATCGCCACCGCCTTCCGCGCGCGCCATCCCGAGACGCCGCTGGTGCTGATGGGCTATGGCAACCCGATGCTGCGGCGCGGGGCGGACTGGTTCGCGCAGGCCGCGGCGGCGGCGGGCGTCGACGGCGTGATCTGCGTCGATGTGCCACCCGAGGAGGATGATGCGCTCGGGCCGCAGCTGCGCGCCGCCGGGATCGACCTGATCCGCCTCGCCACCCCGACCACCGACGCGGCCCGGCTGCCGACCGTGCTCGATGGCGCGAGCGGGTTTCTCTATTACGTCTCGGTCGCGGGCATCACCGGGCTGCAACAGGCGCAGCAATCCTCGATCGAGGACGCGGTCGCGCGGCTGAAGGCGCAGACCGACATCCCGGTCGCGGTCGGCTTCGGCATCCGCACCCCCGAGCAGGCGGCGAACGTCGCGCGCGTCGCCGACGGCGTCGTGGTCGGCTCGGCGATCGTCGAGCTGGTCGCCCAGCACGGCACCGCTGCGGCGGAGCCCGTCCGCGCCTATATCACGTCTCTCGCCAATGCCGTCGCGTCGGCTCGAAAGGAAATTCGCATGGAGATCGGCGCATGAGCTGGCTCAACAGCGTCCGCAACGTCCTGCCGTTCGTTGCCAAGCGCGAGACGCCCGAAAATCTCTGGCACAAGTGCAAGGGCTGCGGGCAGATGGTCTTCACCAAGGAGCTGGAGGAAAATCTCCACGTCTGCCCGAAATGCGACCATCACGACCGCATCGGGCCGAAGATCCGCTTCGCACAGCTGTTCGACGAAGGCAGCTGCAGCGAGCTGCCCGCGCCGCCGGTGCCCGAGGATCCGCTCAAGTTCCGCGACCAGAAGCGCTACACCGATCGCCTCAAGGCGGCGCGCACCGACAACAGCGAGCGTGACGCGCTCGTCAATGCCCGCGGCGCGATCGACGGCCACCGCGTCGTCGTCGGCGTGCAGGATTTCGGCTTCATGGGCGGGTCGATGGGCCTCGCGGTCGGCGAAGCCTTCGTCCGCGGTGTCGAGGCGGCGATCGAGGATCGCGTGCCCTATGTGATCTTCACCGCGTCGGGCGGCGCACGCATGCAGGAGGGCATTCTCAGCCTGATGCAGATGCCGCGCAGCACCGTCGCGATCCAGATGCTTCACGACGCCGGCCTGCCCTATATCGTCGTGCTGACCGATCCGACGTCGGGCGGCGTGATGGCGGCCTATGCGATGCTCGGCGACGTCCAGATCGCCGAACCCAAGGCGACTTTGGCCTTCACCGGCCGCCGCGTGATCGAGAGCACGATCCGCGAGAAGCTGCCCGAGGATTTCCAGACGTCGGAATATTATCTCGAACACGGGATGATCGACATGGTCGTCCACCGGAAAGACCTGCGCGAACAGCTCGGCACCGTCATCGGCTATCTGAGCGCCCGCGAAGCGGCGTGACCTCTGCCCCCTCTCCCCTGCGGGGAGAGGGCTGGGGTGAGGGGCAGTTCCAGACGCAGCACTGCTTGGCTGCCCCTCACCCCGTCCCTCTCCCCGCAGGGGAGAGGGAGAAGGAAACAGAATGCCCGACCACGCGACGTCCTTATCGCCTGCGGTACAGGCGCAACTCGACCGGCTGACGGCGCTGTCCCCCGGCGCGGACATTCTCGGCCTCGAGCGCATCACCGCGCTGCTGGCGCGGCTCGGCGACCCGCATCGGTCGCTGCCGCCCGTGTTCCATGTCGCGGGCACCAACGGCAAGGGATCGACCTGCGCGTTCCTGCGCGCCGCGATCGAGGCGGCGGGGCTCGCCGTCCATGTCTATTCGAGCCCGCACCTCGTCCGCTTCAACGAACGCGTCCGCCTCGCCGGCCGGCTGATCGACGACGACGCGCTCGCCGCGCTGCTGTCCGAGGTGCTCGACCACGCCGCGGACCTGCAGGCGAGCTTCTTCGAGGTCACCACCGCCGCCGCGTTCCTCGCCTTCGCGCGGACGCCCGCCGCGGCGACGATCGTCGAGGTCGGGCTGGGCGGCCGGCTCGATGCGACCAACGTCATCCCGAACCCCGTCGTCACCGGCATCGCCGCGCTCGGGATCGACCATCAGGCGTTTCTCGGCGACACGCTGCTGGCGATCGCGGGCGAGAAGGCGGGTATTGCCAAGCGCGGCGTCCCGCTCGTGACGATGGATTATGCCCGCCCGCTGCGTGCCCGGATCGCCGGAATCGCCGAGGCAGCGGGTGCCCCCGTCCTCGCGCGCGGTACCGCCTGGACGAGCGAGACGACGCGCACGACGATGCGCTACACCGATGCGGGCGGTACGCTCGTCACCAACCGCCCGCGGCTGGTCGGCCTGCACCAGTCGCGCAACCTCGCGCTCGCGATCGCGATGCTGCGGCATCAGTCGGCGCTCGCCATCCCAGAGGCGGCGATGCGCGCCGCCGCGGACGCCGCGCACTGGCCCGCGCGGATGCAGCGGCTGTCCCATGGCCCGCTCCATGCGCGGCTGCCCGCGGGCAGCGACCTTTGGCTCGACGGCGCGCACAATCCCAATGCCGCACAGCCGGTCGCGCGCGTGCTGCGGACGCTGGCGGCAGGGCGTCCCGCGACGCTCGTGCTCGGCATGCTCGCCAACAAGGATGCCGAGGCGGTGCTCGACATTCTCGCCCCGCAGGTCGGCCACGTCGTCGCGCTCCCCGTCCCGGGTCATGCGCACCACGCCCCCGACGCGCTGGCGGCGATCGCCCAACGCACCGGGTGCAGCGCGGAGACCGCCGCGACCCCCGCCGAGGCGCTCGACCGCATCGCCGCGCGGGGTGATGCGCCGCAGTTCGTGCTGATCGCCGGTTCGCTCTATCTCGCGGGCGAAGTGCTCGCAGGCAACGATGAGCTGCCGCACTGATCCCTTATTGCTATTGACTATCAATAACGAACAAGCGACCTTGGTCTTGTAACCACGGAGTCGCGTATATGACCGATGCCAACCGCTTTGCCGGCACGACGCTTGCCAGCATGACGACGGTGCTGCCGCATCCGCTGCCGTCGTGCGAGAATGCGCGGATCGCGCTGTTCGCGATGCGGCGGATGGGTGCGAACGGGCTTGGCGACGCGCGCGCCGCGCACACGCTGTTCACCGCCTTCGGACAGGGATTTCGCCGGCCGCTGATCCTGATGCGCGCGCTGATGGCCGATCTGGCGGGCAGCGCCGCGGGGACGATCGCGATCGCGCCCTGCTGCTGCGCGCGGATGACGCCCGCGGAGGCGGCATTGCTTTCGATCCTCGCGCGGGTCGAGACCGCGCCCGACACTGCGCGGCTGCTGATGACCGACCTGCTCGGCGTCCGCCGCGTCGACGGCGTCCTCACCAGCGCCGCCGCAGTCGCCGCCGCCTTCGCGGACGAGGGGCGCCCGGTTACGGGCTGAGCCGGGTCACGCGCCGGGGTCAGTCCGCCCCAGCCGCGATCGCCGGGTCGCGCCGCACGCTTTCGACGACGAACCCCTGACGCCACAGGATCCACAGCAGCACGAGCCCCGGCACCGCGACGACCATCGTCAGCATCCAGAAGCCGGGCCAGCCCAGCGCGTTGGCGGCATAGCCTGCGGGTGCCGCCAGCCACGTCCGCCCGACCGCCGCGAACGACGACAGCAGCGCGAACTGCGTGGCAGTATAGGCGAGGTTGGACAGCCCCGAGAGATAAGTGACGAACACCGTCAGCCCGATCCCGCTCGTCACCTGTTCGGTCGCGACCGCGATCGTCAGCCAGGTGTTCGAATGGCCGTGCCAGGCGAGGATGACGAACATGAAGTTGCTGAGCATCATCAGCATGCCCGACACGAACAGCGCGCGGCCGAGGCCCAGCCACGCCATGAACGGCGCGCCCAGCGCGGTCCCGACGATCAGCCCCCAGAACCCGACCAGCTTGTTGATCGCGATGAATTCGGTGTCGCTGAACCCCAGTTCGACGATCATCGGGTTCAGCATGCCCTGCCCCATCGCATCGCCCAGCTTGTAGATCAGCACGAACAGCAGGATCAGCACCGCGCCGCGACGCTGGAAGAACTCGCGGAACGGCCCGATGATCGTATCCTCGAGCCAGCGCCCGCGCGACGCCTGATCCTGTGATGCCAGCACCCGGTCATGCAGTCCGCGGCCTGCCCAGAGCGCCGCGAGCGCGCCGGGAATGACGCAGAACGCGGTCAGCCCATAGCCCATAGCCCAGCCGAGCCCGAGCCCTTCGGACGAGGCGATCGCGATCGTGCCGACCCCTGCCGCCAGATTGCCGAGCCGGTAGCCGAACTGGTTGTTCGCGGTCCCGTGCGGCAATTCGTCTTCGGGCAGGATCTCGATCCGGTAGGCGTCGATCACGATATCCTGCGTCGCGCCGAGGAACGCGGTCACGATCGCCCAGAAGGCGAACACCCCGAGATGCTCCTGCGGCGCGCTGAACCCCAGCATCCAGACCGAGCCGAACAGCAGCGCCTGGACGAAGAACAGCCACGCGCGACGCTGTCCGACCCAAGCCGTCAGCACCGGGATCTGGAACCGGTCGATGAACGGCGCCCAGAGAAATTTCAGCGTGTACGGGGTCGTCAGGCCGATCGCGAAGCCGATCGTCTTCTTGTCGATCCCGACCTTCGACAGCCAATAGCCCATCGTCCCCAGCAACAGCGCGAGCGGAAAGCCGCTCGATATCCCGAGCAGCAGCGCCGCGATCGGCCGGGGCCGCAGATAGGGGGCCATGGTGGCGAGCAGGGATCGACGCGGAACGGCTGTGCTGGACATGGCGCGACCATAGCGGGCTGTCGACGCGAGGAAAGGCGGAAGACGTCACAGCGTCGCCTCGGTCGCGACGAAGCTTAACGCGTGCCGTCAGACGGGCGCGCTGAACAGCCGCAGGCCCGAAGGCAGCTTCTTGGGTTCGCTCCCCGCCATCCGCGCCTCGATCGCGGCGATCGCAGCAAGCAGGTCGCGCTGCGAATAGGGTTTGGAGAGACAGCCCGCGGCCAGCGTCGTCGCCTCGACCGGGCAGTTGCCCGTGACGAACAGCACCGGCACCCCGCGCTCGAGCGCAGCCCGCGCGACGTCGAGCCCCGATCCGTCGCTCAGGCTGACATCGGCGAGGATCAGGTCGATCGCGGACTCGCTTTCGATCACTGCCAGTGCATCGCTGACCCGGTCGACCGTCGCGACCACGGTGAACTTCGATTCGGTCAGGAAATATTCGGTGTCGAACGCGACCAGCGGTTCGTCCTCAACAACCAGCAAGCGGATGATCAGCCGCTTCTTCTTTCCGAACAGCATCGACATCACGCCCCTTCGCGCAACGAATGGTCGTTACGCCCATGCGACATAACGCACCGCACCACGAAGGGACGCAAATATTTTCGCGCTGCACCCCGATCCATAGTATCAGCCGCGCCATGACGACTTCAAAAGACGATAACCCGACTGCCAGCCCGTCGAACGACGCGCCTGCAACAGCCCCCGCAGCCCCCATCAAGGGCGACCGCATCGCCAAACTGCTCGCCCGCGCGGGCGTCGCGTCGCGCCGCGACATCGAACGGATGATCGCCGAGGGGCGCGTCGCGCTCAACGGCAGCACGCTCGACACGCCGGCGACGATCCTGCGCAACCTTGCCGGCGTCACCGTCGACGGCGATCCGGTCGAGGCGCCCAGCGCGGCGCGGCTGTTCCTCTACCACAAGCCGACCGGTCTGCTCGTCACCGAGCGTGACCCCGCTGGCCGGACGACGATCTACGACCGCCTGCCGCGCGAACTGCCGCGACTCGTCCCCGTCGGCCGGCTCGATCTCAACACCGAAGGGCTGTTGCTGATGACCACCGACGGTGGTCTCAAGCGCCAGCTCGAACTCCCCGCGACCGGCGTCGAACGCGCCTATCGCGCGCGCGCCTATGGCAACATCACCCAGCCGCAGCTCGAGGAGCTGATCGAGGGGATCGAGATCGAGGGCGTCCGCTACGGCTCGATCAACGCCAATATCGAACGCCGCACCGGCGCGAACGTCTGGATCGAGATGATCCTGACCGAGGGCAAGAACCGCGAAGTCCGCCGCGTGCTCGAACATCTGGGTCTCCAGGTCTCGCGCCTGATCCGTACCCGCTACGGCCCGTTCGTGCTCGGCGATCTCGCCCCCGGCCAGATCGGCGAAGTGCTCCAGCACGACGTGGTCGCCTTCCAGAAGGAGCTCGCGCGCGGCAAGCCCGAGGGTCCCGGCGCGCGTCCGAACATCGGCATCAGCGCCAGCGCCGGCGCGGGCGCAGGGATCGGCGCCAAGTCGCCCCAGCGTGGCGCCAACGCCCCCCGCCCTGCCCCTTCGGCGCGGCCAGCGCCCGCCACACGCCAGCCCGCGCGCAGCCCCTATGCCGCGCCGGCAAGCTCGGGCTTCTCGAACGGCGCAGCGCCGGTCGACCGCGCCGCGCGGCCGGCCCGCCCGGCCCGGCCCGAGCGCATCCGCCCGACCGCGGCGATGGTCCGCGGCGACGTCACCGATCCCTGGGCCAAGCCCGATGCGCGCGGCGGCAATCGCGCGGCCGCGACGCATCACGCCCAGCCGACCGGCGCGGGCACCGGTCGCCCGACCTATCGCCAGGAGCGTGCGGACCGCGGCGAGGAGCTGAGCACCAGCCCCAAGATCAAGCATTTCCGCGCCGCCAAGCCGCCCCGCGACCGCGCCGCCCCGACCCGCGTCGGCGGCGGTGGTAGCGGGGGCACGACAGCTCCGCGCCGCCCCGACTCGCCCCAGCGCCAGGACCAGCGCCAGGACCAGCAACGCGGCTTCCGCCCTCAGACGGACGACTCCCGCGCGCGGACCGGTCTCGACAAGCGTGCCGCACGCAGTGCCGCCGGTCGCCCCGGTGCGGACCCCCGCCCGCCACGCGACGCCGCACCGCGTCCCGAGCGCGGCAGTCGTCCGCCCGCGCCCGGCAAGGGACCATCAGGGGGGCGCGGTCATCCGCCCCGCGCACCACGCGGAGGTAAACGCTGATGCGGATCATCGCAGGCCAGTATCGCGGTCGCCAGATCGTCGCGCCCAAGGGTGACGCGACCCGCCCGACCGCCGATCGCATGCGCGAGGCGCTGTTCTCGATGCTGACCAGCCGGGTCGGCAGTTTCGAAGGGCTCGCGGTCGCCGATCTCTTCGCGGGCTCGGGCGCGCTCGGGATCGAGGCCTTGTCGCGCGGCGCGGGGTCGTGCCTGTTCGTCGAGCAGGACAAGCCCGCGCTCGATGCGCTGAAGGCCAATCTCGCCAAGCTCGGCATTCGCGGCGACGTCCGCGCGACCTCGGTGATGGCGATGGGCCCCGCGCCCGCGCCGCTCGACATCATCCTGATGGATCCGCCCTATGACACCGGGGCAGGCCTCGTCGCGCTCGACAAGCTCGCCCGGCTCGGCTGGATCAGCCCGGCGACGTGGATCAGCCTCGAGACCGCGAAGGCGGAGGTCGTCCAACTGCCGGGCTTCGAGGTCGACGCCACGCGCGTCCACGGCAAGGCGCGGCTGACGCTGCTGCGCCCCGCCTGACGTTCCCCGCCTGACGTGACGGTCTCCCGCGCAAGCGGGAGACCCCGTCCTAGGCGGCGGCGCGGCGCCCGACGATCAGCAGCCCGCCAAGGCTCAGCACTCCCGCGGCCATCAGATACACCCCGACCAGCCCGAGCCCGCGCGGCGCCAGCGCCTCCGCCACGATCGGCGCGAGCGCCCCGCCGAGCACGCCGCCAAGGTTGAACGTCATCGACACGCCGGTATAGCGCACGCCCGCCGGAAACAGGCTCGGCAGCCACCCGCCGAGCGGGCCATAGGCGAACCCCATCACGAACAGCGCGCCCGACAGCCAGAGCGACACCGTGACCAGCGATCCCGATCCCAGCATCGGCCCCATCAGCGCGCCTACGACGATACAGCCCGCAAACCCGACGCTAAGCATCCGCGCCGCCGTATAGCGATCCGCCAGCACGCTCGCGAGGATCACCCCCGCCGCGAGGAACCAGATCGCGACCAGCTCGACGCCGAGGAACGCCTCGCGCGAATAGCCGAGCGTCTTGGTGCCGTAGCCGAGCGCAAACGCGGTCGCGAGATAGAAGAGCGCGAAACACGCGATCACCCCGAACGTCCCCGCCAGCGTCGCGCGCAGATGCCGCGTCAGCAGCTCGGCGATCGGCACGCGCGGGATCGCCTCGGTCTTCTCCGCTTCCAGAAACGCGGGCGTCTCGGTCAGCTTCAGCCGCACCCACAGCCACAGCCCGACCAGCACCGCGCTGACCAGGAACGGGATCCGCCACCCCCAGGCGAGGAACTGCGCCTCGTCGAGGACCAGCCCGATGATCAGGAACAGCCCGTTGGCGGCGAGAAACCCGACCGGCGCGCCGAGCGGCGGGAACATCCCGAACGTGTTGCGGCGGTGCGGCGGCGCATTCTCGACCGCGAGCAGCGCGGCGCCACCCCATTCGCCGCCCAGCCCCAGCCCCTGCCCCAGCCGCATCAGGCAGAGCAGGGCCGGCGCCCACCAGCCGACCTGCGCATAGGTCGGCAGGAACGCGATCGCGACGGTCGATCCGCCCATCAGCAGCAGCGACGCGACCAGCGTCGACTTGCGCCCGACCCGGTCACCGAAATGCCCGAACAGCACCGCGCCCACCGGTCGCGCGACGAACGCCAGCCCGAACGTCGCATAGCTCAGCAGCAGCTGTGCCGACGCCGACTGGCCCGCGAAGAACAGCGGCCCGAACACGAGCGCCGCCGCGGTCGCGTAGATGTAGAAGTCGTAGAATTCGACCGCGGTGCCGACCAGGCTGGCGGCGAGGATGCGGCGGCTGGACCTAAGCGTGCTCATGCCGCGTGCATCGCCGCCCGCCGCCGCCCCGTCAATCGCGCGCTCGGCTTTAGCGCCCCAAGGCGTGCGCCACCCCGAGCAGCATCCAGTACAGCCCGCCCGACAACAGCATCGCGACCGGCAGCGTCATGATCCACGCCAGCCCCATGTTCACCAGCGTGCGCCGCTGCAGCCCGCCGCCATTGGCGACGCTTGCGCCCGCGACGCCCGACGACAGGATATGCGTCGTCGACACGGGCAGGCCGAACCGGTCCGCCATCAGGATCGTCGCCGCCGCGACCAGCTCCGCCGACGCGCCCATGCCATAGGTCAGATGCGACTTGCCGATCCGTTCGCCGACGGTGACGACGATCCGCTTCCACCCGACCATCGTGCCGAGCCCGAGCGCGAGCGCGACCGTCACCTTAACCCAGATCGGGATGTAGCGCGTCCCCTGCTCGAGCCCGCCGCCATAGGTTTTAAGCTCCGTGATCTCCTGCGCGGTAAAGCGCGCCTGCGCGGTCTTGTCCGCCGCGACCAGCTTGGTGGTGTCGAGCACGAGGTACATGTCGTTGCGCAGGTTCGACGTCGCCGCCGCGGGCACCTTGCCGAGCGAGCCATAGCCCTCGATCCGGCGGGTGACGTCGTTCGACAGCGTGGCGAGGGCGCCATAGACGACGGGCTCGGCGACCTGCTTGGATTTCAGCGCGGTGGTGACGCGCGCGCGGGCGGCCTCGACCGTCGAAGGCGTGCCGTCGGCATGTGCGGCAAAGGCCGACGACGCTGCGCGCGCGCTCTGGACGAACGCCGGCGTCGCGCTTTCGGGCATCGTCCGGTTCAGCGCATAGGCGGTCGGTGCGCAGCCGATCAGGATGAGCATGATCAGCCCCATCCCCTTCTGGCCGTCATTGCTGCCATGTGCGAAGCTGACCGCGGTGCAGGTGCCGATCAGCAGCGCACGGATCCCGCGCGGCGGCGGCGTATTGCTCTCGGGCGCCTCGAACAGCTTGCGATCGGTCGAGAAGGCCTTCATCACCAGCAGCATCAGCAGCGCGCCGACAAAGCCGACCACCGGGCTGAACGCGAGCGCGGAGAGCACCTTGGTCACCTGCGCCATGTCGACGCCCGACGTGCCGTCCGCGCCGCCGTTGATCAGCTGGTTGGCGAGCCCGACGCCGAGGATCGAGCCGATCAGTGCATGGCTCGACGAATTGGGCAGCCCGACCGCCCAGGTCGCGAGGTTCCACAGGATCGCCGCGAGCAGCAGCGCGAAGATCATCGCGAACCCGCCCGCGCTGCCGACGTTGAGGATCAGGTCGACCGGCAGCAGCGTGATGATCGAATAGGCGACCGCGCCCGACGACGTCATCACGCCGACGAAGTTGAAGAAGCCCGACCAGACGACCGCGAGCGGCGCGGGCATCGAATGCGTGTAGATGACCGTCGCGACCGCATTGGCGGTGTCGTGGAAGCCGTTGACGAATTCGAACCCGAGCGCGATCAGCAGCGCGAGCCCGAGGAACGCGAACGCACCGAATGCGAGCGTCTCGCCAACCTGCGCGGTATCGGTGGCAATGCTGAACCCCGCATAGGCCAGCCCCCCCAGCAATACTGCCAGAAAGATCCAGCGCCCGGCCGGATGCAGATCATGATCGAGCCGCGGTCCGCTGCGCGGTGCGCGGTCGATCGCGTCGACCGTTAATGGGGAAGTAGCCATGATCGCGCAGTCGGCCCTAACGATTACAACTTTATGACAACGCGATGCATCGCCGCGCGGCGATACCAGAATGACACAGTGACGAACCC
Organism: Sphingomonas sp. CFBP 13706; assembly: GCF_014842355.1. Lineage (NCBI taxonomy): Bacteria > Pseudomonadati > Pseudomonadota > Alphaproteobacteria > Sphingomonadales > Sphingomonadaceae > Sphingomonas > Sphingomonas sp. CFBP 13706. Next base: position 237,334 of record NZ_JACYVM010000004.1, on the reverse strand, counting down.
CGCGCAGCGCGCGACCGCCCATGATCCTCCCCCGCCGGGGGGGGCAGGCACAGCCTGACGGCGGGGGAGGACCGCCGCGCCTTTGACAAAGCGGTCCTCCTTCAATCGCGCATCGGATCGAGCGCGAAGGCGCTAGCGCCCCGCGAGGCTTGCCAGCTGCGTCCCGTTGCGCGTCAGCAACGCGGCAGTCTGGACCGTGGCGTCCTGCATCATTTCCGCGCGGCACCGGCGCGACTCGGCAAAGGCATTCAGCCCGCCGGTCCGCGGGGCGCAGGTCCGGTTGACCGCCGACTGCACGCGACGCGCGAGCACGCGCCGGCCGGCGTCGCTGGCCAGGTCTAGGCCGGCATGCGAGACACGGATCGTGACGGGGTCGCGCACCGGATCGGCGGCAGCGCCGGTCGCAAAAAGGCACGCGGAAGCGATCGCCGCCGAAGCGACGCTGTGGAGGATCTTCATGATGACGTCCTTTGCTGGTCCTGCGGTCCGCAGGCACACCGCCTGCGCGCGACTAAGCCTGACCGTCGGGAGGACCGTCTCTGCGCGGCCTCTCCGACGAAAACCCTCGTCGCTGCGCACGCCCTACGCCCGGATCGTTACGCGCCCGCGACGGTTTGGCGACGGTTCGTCGGTCGCCCCGCGATTTCGATCACCCCGCACCCGGACGGCGACGGCACGCCCGTTCACATCCCCGGATAGCGCGCGAATTCGGGCAGGCTCGCCAGGTCCGCCATCCACGCCAGCCGCTCCGCGACCTGGATTTGCGCGCCCGGTGCGACCGACTCGGGATCGTCGAGCGTGCACGACTGGATGTCGATGATCCCCGGCAGCGCGACCGGGTTGGTGTAGAACAGGCCCGTCCCGCACGCCCCGCAGAACAGCCGCCGCCCGTGCTCGGACGACGCATAGGTCACCGGATCGCCCGAAATCGTCACCTGCTCGGTCCTGAACGCGATCCAGCCGACCATCGGCGCGCCTGCGCTGCGGCGGCAATCCTCACAGTGGCACAGCGCATGATGCGCCGCCTCGCCCGTCGCGACATAGTGGATCGCTCCGCAGTGGCATCGTCCCGACAACATGCACGCCTCCTGTTGATATTCTCGATTTGTTCCACACATCGCTGAGTCGTGCAAGCCTTAGCCGCTTGCCCGATCGCGCCCCGTTCCCTACCTGTTCACCGGTGAACCAGATCGCCCATCCGTCCGACGCAAACCGCCAGCCGCCCTATCTCCGCGGCCTCAACGATCCCCAGCGCGAGGCGGTGCTGACCACCGACGGCCCCGTCCTGATCATCGCCGGCGCGGGCACCGGCAAGACCGCGGCGCTGACCGCGCGACTCGCGCACCTGATCTTCACCAAGAAGGCGTGGCCGTCGGAGATCCTCTCGGTCACCTTCACCAACAAGGCCGCACGCGAGATGCGCGAGCGCGTCGGCCGCCTCGTCGGCGACGCGGTCGAGGGGATGCCGTGGCTCGGCACCTTCCACGCGATCGCCGCCAAGATGCTGCGCCGCCATGCCGAACTCGTCGGGCTGCAATCGAACTTTACCATCCTCGACACCGACGACCAGTTGCGGTTGCTCAAGCAGCTCATCCTCGCCGCCGATATCGACGAGAAGCGCTTCCCGACGCGCAGCCTTGCCGGGCTGATCGACCAGTGGAAGAACAAGGGCCTCGTCCCCGCCGATATCGATGCGGGCGAGAGCGAGCGCTACGCCAATGGCCGCGGCGGCGAGCTGTACGAACAATATCAGACCCGGCTGCGCGCGCTCAATGCGTGCGATTTTGGCGACCTGCTGCTTCACATGCTCGTCATCCTGAAGACGCACCGCGACGTGCTGGCGCAGTATCAGCAGCGCTTCAAATACATCATGGTCGACGAGTATCAGGACACCAACTCGTCGCAATATCTCTGGCTGCGGCTGCTCGCGCAGGAGCGCAAGAACATTGCCTGTGTCGGCGACGACGACCAGTCGATCTATTCGTGGCGCGGCGCGCAGGTCGAGAACATCCTGAAGTTCGAGCGCGATTTCCCCGGCGCGAAGGTCATCCGCCTCGAACAGAATTACCGCAGCACGCCGCACATCCTCGGCGCGGCATCGGGCGTGATCGCCAACAATGGCGGCCGCCTCGGCAAGCAGCTCTGGACCGAGCTCGACGTCGGCGAGAAGGTCAAGGTCATCGGCGTCTGGGACGGTCCCGAGGAAGCGCGCCGCGTCGGCGAGGAAATCGAGAGCGTCCGTCGCACGGGCAAAAGCCTCGACGAGGTTGCGATCCTGGTCCGCGCGCAGCACCAGACGCGCGAGTTTGAGGATCGCTTCATCGCGATCGGCATGCCGTACAAGATCGTCGGCGGCTTCCGCTTCTACGAACGCGCCGAGATCCGCGACGCGCTCGCCTATCTCCGCGTCGTCAACCAGCCCGCGGACGACCTCGCCTTCGAACGCATCGTCAACGTCCCCAAGCGCGGGCTCGGCGACAAGGCGGTCGCGCGCATCCACCAGCTCGCGCGCGCCACCGGCACCCCGCTCACGACGGCCGCCGCGCGCATCCTCGACACCGACGAGCTGACCGGGGCCGCCAAGAAGTCGCTCGGCCGCCTCGTCGGCGACATCGCGCGCTGGCGCGACATGGCGACCAGCCTGCCCCACGCCGAACTCGCACGGCAGCTGCTCGACGAGAGCGGCTACACCGCGATGTACCAGGCCGAGAAATCGGTCGAGGCGACCGGCCGGCTCGAGAATCTGAGCGAACTCGTCCGCGCGATGGAGGAATATGACTCGCTCGGCGCGTTCCTCGAACATGTCTCGCTGGTCATGGACAATGAGGGCGGCGCGCAGGATCCGCAGGTCACGATCATGACGATCCACGCCGCCAAGGGCCTCGAATACGACACCGTCTTCTGCGTCGGCTGGGAGGAAGGACTGTTCCCGTCGCAACGCTCGCTCGACGAAGGCGGCGTCAAGAGCCTCGAGGAGGAACGCCGCCTCGCCTATGTCGCGATCACGCGCGCGCGGCGGCTCGCCGTCATCCTCCACGCCGCCAACCGCCGCATCTACGGCCAGTGGAATTCGTCGATCCCGTCGCGCTTCGTCGCCGAACTGCCCGACGAGCATACCGACACCGAGACGACGATGTCGGGCGGCGCGAGCCTGTGGCAGGCGAACTGGTCCGACCGCGCCGATCCGTTCGCCGACGTCGCACGCGGCACCGGCCGCGGCCCCGGCTGGCAGCGCGCGGCCACGCCCGGCGGCGGCTTCTCGACCAAGCCCGCCCGCGTCGTCGAAAGCCGGTCCAGCGCGATCAGCCTGGGCAACAAGGGCCGCGACGACCTGTCGCTCGGCCAGCGCGTGTTCCACCAGAAATTCGGCTATGGCGCGATCGCCGAGATCGAGGGCAACAAGCTCGAGATCGACTTCGAACAGGCCGGCCGCAAGCGCGTCATGGACAGCTTCGTCACGATCGCGCCTTAGGACGACCGGTCGGCGCCGCCAACCTGTACGGGAGCCGACAACCCTGTTCAGGAACGATGCCGAACCAGGATCGTATCGTCCTTCCAGCCCGATCTCGGGCAAGAGGACACGTCATGAAGTTTACGCATCTCATCGCCGCCGGGCTCGCCTTCGCCACGCTCGGCCTCGGCGTGGCCGCGCCCGCCGAAGCTCAGCGCGATCGGGGCCATAGCCAGCAGTATCGCGACAACGACCACCGCGGTGATCACCGTGCCGATCGTCGCGACTATCGCCGCAACGACCATCGCGGTCGCCACGACGGCCGCCGCTTCCGCGGCCGCGACAATGACCGCCGCAACTGGAACAATAATCGCCGCTGCCGCACCGAATGGCGCAATCATCGTCGCGTCCAGATCTGTCGTTGACGAAAGGCGGGTGGCGGCGCGATGTCGCCACCCGTTACCGGGACACCCTACCGTGAAAGGATTTCGATCATGAAGCGTTCTCTCGGCCTCGCGACGATGATCGCCGCGACCTGCCTGTCCGTCGCCGCCCCCGCCGTCGCGCAGACCAGTGCCGACAACGCCCGTTTCGCCGCTGCCCAGGCGCGCCTCGACAGCGAATTGCAGATCTTCCGCGAGGAATTCGATCGCTACCAGTCGCTGCGCGGCAATCGTGGCGGCAGCTATGTTCCGCCGGCGCCGCAGGGCGGCTATCGTCAGGCACCCGACCGGTATGAGGGCGGCTATCCCGACGAACGCGACGAGGGCAATTACGACCCGGCCCGCGACTATCGCGTCGGCCCGAATTATCAGGAGCGCACCCTGTCCACCAACGACCGCGTCTATGCGGGGCAGGACGGCCGCTATTACTGCAAGCGCAACGACGGCACCACCGGGCTGATCATCGGCGCGGCAGGTGGCGGCATCCTCGGCAACGTGATCGACGGCGGCCGCTCGCGGATCGTCGGCTCGCTGCTGGGCGCGGCCGCGGGCGGCCTCGCCGGCCGCGCGGTCGAACAGAACAACAGCCAGATCCGCTGCCGCTAAGCGCGGCCGCTCACCGCAGTCTTATGTTCCCCCGCGGAGGCGGGGGCCCAGGGTTACCCGCCACAGCGCCCGTAACCCTGGGCTCCCGCCTTCGCGGGAGAACAACAGGCGTGAGTCCTACTTCGCCGGCCCCATCAGCTTCTGCGCGAAATAGGTCATCTGCAGCGCCTGCATCCGCGCCCCCTGCTCGATGTCCGCATCGCCCGAATGCCCGCCCGCGGTATCCTCGTAGAACAAATAGGGCAGGCCATATTCCTTCAGCCGCGCTGCGAACTTGCGCGCATGCTGTGGCCCGACCCGGTCGTCCTTGGTCGTCGTCCAGATATAGGGCTCAGGGTAAGCCCCGCCGCGCTTGATGTTCTGATAGGGCGAGATCGTCTCGAGAAACGCCTTCTCCGCGGGGATCTTCACCGACCCATATTCGTCGACCCATGACGCGCCCGCGGCGATCTGTTCGTAGCGGATCATGTCGAGCAGCGGCACCTGGATCGTCACCGCCTTCCACAGATCGGGATGCTGGTTGAACTCGACCCCCATCAGCAGGCCGCCATTCGACCCGCCATAGATGCCGAGCGTCGCCGGGCTGGTCTGCTTGCGCGCGATCAGGTCCTGCCCGACCGCGGCGAAATCGTCATAGATGATCTGCCGCTTGGTCTTGCGCCCCGCATCATGCCATTTCGGCCCGAATTCGCCGCCGCCACGGATATTGGCGAGCACGAAGCTGCCCCCGCGCTCGAGCCACAGCTTGCCCATCACCCCCGAATAATAGGGCGTCATCGACGATTCGAACCCGCCATAGGCGGTCATGATCGTCGGCGTCGTCCCGTCGAGCGGCACGTCCTTCCGGTGGACGATGAAATAGGGGATCTTGGTCCCGTCGGTCGACACCGCCTCGAACTGCTCAACGACGTCGCGCGACGCATCGAACTTCGCCGGCAGCGCCTTGATTTGCTTGGGCACGCCGCCAGGCCCGGCGTCGAGCGTCCACAAGGTCGTTGGTGCCAGGAACCCCGTCACCTGTACGAACGTCGCGTTGCTGCGATCGGTCGTGCTCGCGACATCGACCGAGGCATTGTCGGGCAGCGCGACCGCGCGCGACGTCCAGCCCGCCTTGCCGTGCGTGAACACCATCGCCCGGCCGCGGACATTGTCATAGACGCTGGCGACCACGTGATCGCGCGTCACCGACACGCCGTCGACCGACTGGCGATCGGTCGGCGCGAAGACCAGGGTCGGCGTGAACCGGCCCTTGCGCACCTCGGCGAGCGGCGCCGAGGCGATCGCGCCGGCGGGGATCTGCCCCCACGCCTCGCTGGTCGAGAAGATCACCTGCCCGTCGACCATGCCTGAGGGAAAGACGCGGTCGGGAACGTCGAGCTTCACCAGCCCGGCCGGCGTGACGACATGCTTCTCGCCGCCGAAAAAGGTCGGGCGCCGCTGGATCATCGTGATCCGGTTGCCCTGCCCGTCGGTCATCACGCTGGCATAGGTGCCGAGCTGGTCCGACGCCTCGCCGCGGAAGATCTCGCGCGCGGCACTCAGCGGCTGGCCGCGCTTCACCTCCTTGACGACGAACGGATAGCCCGACGCGGTCATCGACCCCGCACCCCAGTCGCGCGCGACCAGCAGCGTGTCCTTGTCGACCCAGCTCGCGCCCTGCTTCGACGTTGACAGCGCAAAGCCGTTCGCGACGAACTGCCCGGTCTGCAGATCGAATTCGCGGTACGACACCGCATCCTCGCCGCCCTCGGACAGCGAGACGAGACACAGCCGCTCGTCGGGCTGGAGGCAGGTCGCGCCCTTCCACACCCATTTCTTGCCCTCGGCCTTGCTCAGCGCGTCGAGGTCAAGCGCGGTCGTCCAGACGGGATTGGCCTGCGCGTAGCCCGCCTCGCTCGTCCAGCGCCAGATGCCCTGCGGATGCTCGGCATCGCGCCAGAAATTGTAGATCCGGCCGAAGCGCTGGTCGGGCATCGGGATCCGGTCCTTCGCCGCCGCGATCGCCAGCGCCTCGGCATAGAAGCTCTTGTAGCGCGGATCGTTCTGCAACCGGGGAAGCGTCTTGGCATTCTCCGCCTCGACCCAGGCGAGCGGCTTGGCGCCATCCTTGTCCTCGAGCCAAATATAGGGGTCGGCGGCGGTGTCCGCGGCCGGGGTCGAGGTTCGGGTCGGGGCAGGCTTTGTGTTCGTCATCGGTGCGACTTGGGCGAGCGCACTCCCCGCCGCAAGGCCGGCGCCGCCCGTCAATATCGTCGCCGCAAGCGCAGCCGTAAGAACCCGCATCGTCCATTTCCCCGAATAGCTTGGCGTCATTCATGACGGTGTCTATCGCGGTCCGCAATGCAGTCCGACCAGACAACGGCCCTGGATGGCCTTCCCAAGCCCCGCCGGTTCCTCGCGATCGCCGCCATCTCGGCGGGCACCGCGCTGACCATCATCGACGGCGGCGTCGCCAATGTCGCGCTGCCGACGATCGCACGCGATCTGGGCGTCGACAGCAGCGCGGTGGTGACCGTCGTCACCGTCTATCAGCTGATCCTGGCGATGGCGCTGCTTCCCTTTTCGGGGCTCGGCGACCGGATCGGGCTGAAGCGCATGTATCAATATGGCCAGCTCGTCTTCACCGTCGCGACGCTGCTCTGCTTCTTCGCCAAGAGCCTGCCCTTCCTGCTCGTCGTCCGCGCCGCCCAGGCGCTCGGCGCGGCGGCCGCGCTCAGCGTCTCGTCCGCGCTGATCCGCTCGATCTACCCGTCGCAGCAGTTGGGCCGCGGCCTCGGCATCAACTCGGTCGTGGTGTCGAGTTCGGCCGCGCTCGCGCCGACGCTGGGCGGGCTGGTCCTCGCGGTCGCGCCCTGGCCCTGGGTCTTCGCCAGCGCGGTGCCGTTCGCGATCCTCAGCCTGATCCTCGGGCGTGCCCTGCCCGATCCAAGCCCGCGGAGCGAACCGTTCGACGTGCTCGGCGCGGTGATGTGCGCGGCGATGATCGGGCTCGTCATCGGCGGGTCGGAGACCGCGGTGCATGGCGACAGCCCGGTCGTCTCGGCGGCGATCGTGCTGACCGGGGTGGCGATCGGCTGGATCTTCGTGCGGCGCGAGCGCGGTGAGACCAAGCCGATCCTGCCGATCGACCTGCTCGCCCGCCCCGTCCTCGCGCTGTCCGCGATCGGCGCCTATACCGCGTTCATCGCGCAGATGACGCTGCTGCTGTCGACGCCGTTCCGGCTGACCCAGGCTTACGGCTTTTCCGCGGCCGAGGTCGGTGCCGCGATCGCGCCATGGCCGCTCGCCAACATGGTCGTGGCGCCGCTGTCCGGATGGCTGTCCGATCGCTATCCCGCCGGGCTGCTCGGCGGGATCGGCATGGCGGTCTCGATCGCCGCGCTGCTGCTGCTCGCGTTCATGCCCGCCGATCCGAGCTATTTCGCCATCGCCTGGCGGATGGCGCTGTGCGGCTCTGGGTTCGGGATGTTCATGGCGCCGAACGCGCGGCTGATCATCGGCTCGGCCCCGCGCGAGCGCGCCGCCGCCGCCGGCGGCCTGATCTCGACGGTCCGGCTGGTCGGCCAGACCACCGGCGCCACCGTTGTCGCTGCGCTGCTCGCCATGGGGGTCGGCGCGGGCACGACACCGCCGCTGGTCGCAGCCGGCATGGCCCTGGTCGCCGGCCTGTGCAGCGTGTCGCGCCTGCGACCCTCGATCCGCAACCCGCCGATCGACGAGACGCGCGACGTCCAGCCGGCCGCACAGGCGCGCTAGCCGCCGCCTCCCGTTCAGAACGCCGCGATCGGCCTCGGCTCGCCCAGCATCGCCTGCCGGACCAGCGGGATCGGTGGCCCGCCATAGCGCAGCAGCCGGTCGTGGAACGCCTTCCACGCCCGCCGCCCGCCCCGCCCAGCGGTCCAGTCCTGCCGCAGCCGGCGGATCATCAGCTTGCCCATCGTGTAGTTGAGATAGGCCGGGTCATAGGTGCCGCGCAGCGCCTGTTGCCGCGCATTGCCCTCGTCCTGGTAACATTGGTCGACGAACAGCGTGAACGCCTCCGCCTGGCTCATGCCGCGCGCATGCATCCCGATCGCGGCGAGGAGCCGGCAGTCGCGCAGCAAAGCGTTCGACAGCTGGCCGATATGGATGTCCGCGCGGCCGCCGCCCAGCCCCGCCTCCCACATCATCTCCTCGGCATAATGCGCCCAGCCCTCGGCATAGCCATAGCCGACGAACACCCGCCCGATCAGCGACGGCACGCGATTGGCGTGGAGGAAATGGACGAAATGCCCGGGCATCGCCTCGTGGATCGAGGTGAAGAGCAGGTCCGCCTTGCCCGGCACGAACGCGTCGCGCACCGCCTGCGTCCAGCGCGGGTCGGGCGGCGAGATGTAATAGACCGACGGCACGCCGCGATCGAACGGACCCGGCGGATCGATATAGGCGAGATTCTGCCGGCTATAGGGCGGGCTCTCCTCGACCAGCGCCTGTTCGTTGCCGGCCAGCGTCAGCAGGTCGCGCCGGACGATGAACGCGCGCAGCATCGGGATCTGGCGGCGCGCCTCGGCGACCGGTCCGTCGACCGGCTTGTCCGCATTCACCTGCGCCAGACAGTCGCGGACCGTCAGGCCAAACGCGAACCGGGCACAGGCCGCGGCGAGCGCGCGCTGGTTGCGCGCCAGATCGGCCCGCCCCGCCGCCTCGAGCGTCGCGATCGGCGTGTCGACCCCCTCGGTCTCGCGCAGCATCTGCGAGAACAGCGCCGGCCCCAGCGCGAATGACCGCGTCGCGGTCGGCCGCTGCGCCTCGACCCAGAGCGCCAGGTCGCGCATCGCCTCCGACGCGGTCATCGCCGCATCGGCGAGCTCGCGCTGCAGCCCCTCGTCCGCGACCCCGGCGAACGCCTTGACCGAATCGTCCATGTAATAGGACGCAAAGCCGCGGAACGCGTTGGCGGCATAGTCGACATGGCTGATCGGCATCGGCGTCGCGAGGTTCTGCTGGATCTGCAGCGTCGCCGCCGGGATCCGGCGCAGCAGTGCGATCAGCGCGCGCATCCGCCGGACCGGGTCGGCATAGGCGCGCACGACATAGACATTGGGGTCGAGCCCGCCCGCGACATACCAGGCCGGGTTGCGATGCGGCGCGTCCGCGGCCTCGAGCCAGAACAGCTTGTCGCGCGCGACCATCACCAGATAGTCACGCTCGAACCGCTGGTCGGGGCTGAGCGCCGCCGCCTCGAACCGCGTCGCCGCCGCGATCGACCGGTGCAGGAACGCCGCCTGCCGACCCAGCCCTTCCGCGCTCCAGTCGGGCAGCCCGCCATCATGCTCATGCCGCCCCTGATAGACCGCAAAGGCCGGGTCGAGCGCGAACCACGTCGCGACGAACCGGTCGCGGAACGCAGTCCACGCATCGGGCGCGATCGCAGCGACGGGCGCGGCAACGGGCGTGGCGGCGACGCGGTCCCGCGTCGGCGGATCGTCGGGCGTACAGCTGCCCAGCGCCAGCAGCAGCGCCGCCGTCCTCGCCGGGAACCTCGTCCGCATCAATCTCCCCCTCACGCCGTAGCGTGCCCGTAATGCTGCCAGCGGAATCGTGCGGACGCCAGAGTTGGAACGGCCAATAGCCCGGACCGTTGACGTAAGGACCTTGGCGACAACCCCGGAGATTGACATGCCCTTCATTAAAACCCGAGACGGCACAGACATTTACGTCAAGGACTGGGGCAGCGGGCGGCCCGTCATCCTGACGCACGGCTGGCCACTAAACGCCGACAGCTGGGATGCGCAGGCGATGGCGCTGGCCGAAGCGGGCTTCCGCGCGATCGCCTATGACCGCCGCGGCTTCGGCCGGTCGGGCCAGCCCTGGTCGGGCTATGACTATGACACGCTGACCGACGATCTTGCCGATGTCATGGCCGCGACCGGCGCGACCGAGGATGCGACGCTGGTCGGCTTCTCGATGGGCGGCGGCGAGGTCGCCCGCTACATGAGCCGCCACGACGGCAAGGGCGTGATCGCCGCCGGGCTGATCGCCTCGGTCGTGCCCTATATGCTCAAGACCGACGACAATCCGCACGGCGTCCCCGAAGCGACGCTCGCGAGCATCGGCGCCGGGATCAAGGAGGATCGCCCCGCCTTCTTCCGCACCTTCCTGCAGCAGTTCCTGGGGGTCGGGTTCATCACCTCGCCGGTCAGCGACGAGATGGTCGACTGGGTCTGGGGTCTGGCGATGCAGGCCGGGTTGCGTCCGACGCTCGCCTGTGCCGAGTCGTTCGGCCATACCGACTTCCGCGCCGATCTCGCCGCCTTCCGCGTGCCGACGCTGATCGTCCACGGCACCGCCGACAAGACCGTCCCGATCGACGCCACCGGCCGCGCCGCAGCCAAGGGCATCGCGGGTTCGCAGCTGGTCGAATATGACGGCGCCCCGCACGGGCTGACGCTCACCGAGAGCGACCGCTTCACGCAGGACCTGCTGCGCTTCCTCGGCCGGTAACCCCAACCGTCATCCTGACGAAAGTCAGGATCCAGAGCCGCTGGCGGATCCGTCCGTGGCTCTGGATCCTGGATCAGGTCCAGGATGACGGCCCGGTCAGTTCCCCAGCGGCACGATCACCTCGTCCGGGTGCGCGACGTTCAGCTCCTTGCGGACCATCTCGTCGACCATGTCCGGATTGGCGTGATCCGGGTTGAGCAGCGCCACCCGGTTCTTGAGCACCTCGCGCTTGCGGTCGAGCACGGCATAGTCGCGCTCCCGCTTCGCCAGCTGCCGCTTGTAGTCGCCATACGCGAACATCCCGTTCGGCCCGAGCACGGCATAGGCGCCGAAGAACGCCATCAGCGTCAGCCCCAGCGCAGGCCAGGCGGCCTTGCGCATCGTCCGCCGCAATTTGGTGCTCTTCGTCGTGCTCGTTGTGCGCGCCATGGGGTCCTCCGGGTCTTAGCCTATCAGCCGCCGATCAGGATGTCGCGACCCGCATAGCGCGCCGCGTCGCCCAGCTCTTCCTCGATCCGGATCAGCTGGTTGTACTTGGCGAGCCGGTCCGACCGCGCAAGGCTGCCCGTCTTGATCTGCCCGCAATTGGTCGCGACCGCGAGGTCGGCGATCGTCGAATCCTCGGTCTCGCCCGAGCGATGCGACATGACCGCGGTGTACTTGGCGCGCTGTGCCATCGACACGGCTTCCAGCGTCTCGGTCAGCGTGCCGATCTGGTTGACCTTCACCAGCAGCGAGTTGGCATAGCCGCCCTCGATCCCGCGCTTCAGCCGCTTCGGGTTGGTGACGAACAGATCGTCGCCGACCAGCTGGACCTTGTCGCCGATCAGGTCGGTGAGCGTCTTCCAGCCCTCCCAGTCGTCCTCGCCCATGCCGTCCTCGATCGAGAAGATCGGATAGCGGCGCGTCAGGTCGGCCAGATACTCGGCCATCTCGGCGCTCTCGAGGATCTTCCCCTCGCCCGAAATGTCATACTTGCCGTTCTTGTAGAACTCGGTCGCGGCGCAATCGAGCGCGAGCATCACGTCCTCGCCGGGCTTGTAGCCGGCCTTCTCGATGCTCGACATGATAAAGTCGAGCGCCTCGGTCGTGCTGCCGATGTTCGGCGCGAAACCGCCCTCGTCGCCAACGCTGGTCGACAGGCCCTTCGCGCTCAGGCCCTTCTTCAGCGTGTGGAAGATCTCCGAACCACAGCGCACCGCCTCGAGGATGTTCGACGCGCCGACCGGCACGATCATGAATTCCTGGAAATCGATCGGGTTGTCGGCATGCTCGCCGCCGTTGATGATGTTCATCATCGGCACCGGCAGCAGATGCGCCTGGACGCCGCCGACATAGCGGTACAGCGGCAGGCCGCGCGCTTCGGCGGCCGCCTTGGCCGCGGCCAGGCTGACGCCCAGGATCGCGTTCGCGCCGAGCCGTGCCTTGTTCTCGGTGCCGTCGAGCTCGATCATCGCGCGGTCGAGATCCGACTGGTCCTCCGCGTCCATGCCCAGCACCGTGTCGGTGATCTCGTCATTGACCGCGTCGACCGCGCTGTCGACGCCCTTGCCGCCCCAGCGCGTGGCGTCGCCGTCGCGCTTCTCGACCGCCTCATGCGCACCGGTCGAGGCGCCCGACGGCACCGCGGCGCGGCCGAAGCTGCCATCCTCGAGCAGGACGTCGACCTCGATCGTCGGATTGCCCCGGCTATCGAGGATCTGGCGGGCGTGAATGTCGATGATTGCGGTCACGTAACGATACTCCTACAAATCCCCAAGCTGGTCGATCGCCCGGGACGTTCGCGCTGCCTCTACCGCCTCGCGTCATATCGGGCAATCGGGCCGACTAGGGGAACCGTGCCTGCGCACCGGTGTTGAGGGCGTAGCATTTCGAAAGGGACGACCATGGCCGATACCGACGCACAGCCGATGACCACAGGCGATGTCGCCGCCGCCGGCACTGCCACCATCGCAGAGCCGCTGAAGGGCGGCGTCACGCGGCTCGACGACGCCGCTGACACCACCGGCACCAAGGCGACCGAGGCCAAGCAGGTGATCAAGGACAATGCCAGCAAATATGGCCAGCAGGCCGCCGACAAGGCGCGCCTGTTCGCCGAGGACGGCAAGGCCCGCGCCGGCACCGCGCTCGAGCAGGTCGCACAGCTGCTGACCGACGCCGCCGCGCAGGTCGATGACAAGCTCGGCGCGCAATATGGCGGCTATGCCCGCAGCGCCGCGGACAGCGTCTCGGGCTTCGCCGAGCAGGTCCGTAGCAAGGACATCGACGCGCTGGTCGACGACGTCACCGCGCTCGTCCGCAAGTCGCCCGCCGTTGCAGTCGGTGCGGCCGCGGCCCTCGGCTTCGTCGTAGCACGACTGGTCCAGTCGGGCATCGATGCAAACCCGAAGGACTGACGTCTTGGCGGATCCCATCCCCTTGGCGCTCGATGGTGAGGAAAGCCTGACCGCGGTCGTCGGCCGTCTGGCCGGCGAGACGCGCGCGCTCGCGACCGCGGAAATTGCGGTGTACAAGGCAAAGTTCGGCGAGACGGCAACGGCGTACAAATCGGCGGCGATGTTCTTCGCCATTGCCGGGGTGTTGGCGCTGGCCGCGTTGATCGCACTTCTGGTCGGTGCGATCTTGACGCTGGCGACGCTGGTGGGGCCAGGATGGGCGACGGCCATCGTCGTCCTTGTCGTGCTGGCGATTGCCGGCGCGCTCGCGATGGTCGGCAAGTCGAAGCTTAAGCCCGAAAGCGAGCCCGCCACATGACATCCGCCAAAGTCGCCGCCGCAGAGATCGAAGCGGCCCTCGCCCGCCAGCGCGTCATGATGACGATCGGGCAGTTGCAGGACCGCCTCAATCCGCGTCGGCTGGCGCTCAACGCGAGCCGCGACGTCGCCGATGTCGGCACCGCCGCGCTCAATGCCAGTGTCGAGACGGTACGCCGCAACCCCGGTCCCGCCGCGGGTGCCGCGGCGGTAGCGGGACTGTTTCTCGCCCGTCACCGTATCGTCGGACTGTTTCGCCGCGGGCGCTGATCGCGCCCCAACCATATTGTCCCGGCCGCGTCCCGATGGCGCCGCCGGAAATCAGAAGGACCGTCCCATGACCGACGCCCACACCAAGATCGAAAACGCCGAACATCGTCTGCGCGAGGGTCTCGACACCGTCCGCGACACCGCCGCAAAGGTCTATCACGACGCCGGCGACAAGGCCGCCGAGGCGCTCGACGCTTCAAAGGAAACCGCACGTCGCACCGTCAACAGCCTCGAATCCAACCCGCTCGGCATTCTCGTCGGCGGTCTGGTCGTTGGTGCGCTCGCGGGTGTGCTGATCCCGCGCTCGGCGCGTGAGAAGTCGTTGCTCGCGCCGCTCGGCAAGCGTCTCGGCGAGACCGCGATCGCCGCCACCGCCGCCGCAAAGGCTGCCGGCCAGTCGGAGCTCGGCGAACTCGGCCTGACCAAGGACAATGCCCGTGGCCAGGCCAAGGGCCTCGTTGAGGGAATCGTCAAGGCGCTGACCACCGCGGGTACCGCAGGTGCGAAGGCCGTTTCGCAAAAGACCCCCGGCTAAAGGACCGGTCCGCAAAGGGTTCAAAGCGCGGGTCGAACACGCTAGGGCGTCTGCAACCCCCATTCCAAGGACAGCAGCGCATGAGCAAGCTTCATCTCGTATTCGGCGGCCGCGTCAGCGACCCGCGCACCCTGGATTTCAACGACCTCAGCAAGATCGAGTTCGTCGGTGTGTTTCCCGATTATGCCAGTGCCGAAAAGGCCTGGCGTGCTGCAGCGCAGCGCACGGTCGACGATGCCGAAATGAAGTTCGTCGTCGTGCATCTCCACCGCATGCTCGAACCGAACCTGACGACTAACCCGACGGCGTAACACGCCGCGCGGCGACAAGGCGGCTCGGACCGCGGTCGGCACCCGGTGCCCGACCGCCCACCGCCTCAACCCGCTATGGCTGGCGCAAGACGTCCGTCCCCCTCCCGTCATCCCGACGAAAGTCGGGACCCAGAGCCGCAAACGCCATCCGGCGTCACCTGCCTGCCGGCTCGTCTCCACCCCCGTCATCCTGACGAAAGTCAGGATCCAGAGCCACAGGCGACATGGCCGGCAACCCTGGATCCTGACTTTCGTCAGGATGACGCGCGTGTTTGAGACGACTGCAACACGTGAACCGCCGGCACTAAGCCCCTCAGGCCGTCCGGTACCGCCACAGCAACAACGGCCGCGCGAGCACCAGCCCTGCCAGAAACCCGCCGATATGCGCGCCGACCGCGATCGAGCCATTGGCCCCGACCGACGCGCCGAATCCCGCGACCCCCATCATCAGCTGGATGCCGATCCACGCCGCGGCCAGCCACAGCACGTGCACGACACCCGCCGGCACCGGACCGATCGCGCGCGCGCGTCGCTCACCATAGAGCAGCGCATAGGCGCCCACGACCGCGGAGATCGCGCCGCTGGCGCCGACCATCGGCGCGATCGATCGCGGATCGAGCACCCATTGACCGGCGGCTGCGAAATACGCACCGACGATGTAGAGGACGACGATCTGCGCGGTGCCGATCGCCCGCTCGACGAACTGGCCGCAATAGACCAGCATGACGAGGTTGAGCGCGAGATGCGCCCAGCCGCCATGGAGCAGCGCCGCGGTCAGCGGCGTCGCCCAGGCGGGGATCGCGAAGTCGTGACCGCCCGCCATGCCGAGCTCGGTCAGCCGGAGCGGGATGAAGCCCGCATTCACCACCCAATAGGGCAGCGCGCCGGTCACCAGCAAAAGCCCCGAGATCACGACCGTCACGATCGTGATGATCGCCGTCGCCCGCGTCTCGAAAAATGTCATGATGCCTAGATGAACTCGATCTTGGAGACGACGTAATAGCGCTCGCCGGCGGGCACCGTGACCTCGACCTCTTCGTCGAGCTTGCGCCCGATCAGCCCGCGACCCAGCGGCGAGTTGTACGAGATCCGGCCGGTCTTGGCGTTCGCCTCGGTCTGGCCGACGATCTGGTACTTCACCGGCTTGTCGTTCTCGTCGAGCAGCGTGACGGTCGCGCCGAACACGACCTTGTCGCCCGAAAGCTCCTTGGGGTCGATGATCTGCGCGCGGCTCAGCTTGTCCTCGATGTCCGAGATCGATGCCTCGACCTGACCCTGACGCTCCTTGGCGGCGTGATATTCGGCGTTCTCCGACAGGTCGCCATGCGCCCGCGCTTCCTCGATCGCATCGACGATCGTCGGGCGTTCGGCCTTGAGGCGCTTCAGATCCGCCGACAGCGTCTCATAGCCCTCTTGCAGCATTGGCATCTTTTCGACGGTCGCCATATCTCGTCCCCAATTCATTACCCAACGCAAGCCGTTACGCGGCCCGCTCACACATCACGCTCTCATGTCGGGATCAGTTGTGCGACTGCGAATAATAGGATTGCAAGGGCCGTACTTCAAGGCTGTGCGTCGAAAGCTTCGCGATCGCCTTGGCCGCCTCGAGCGAGGCGGGCGCGGTTGTGAAGTAGGGAATCCGCTGGCCGAGCGCGGACGCACGGATCGGCTGCGAGTCCTTCAGGCTCTGCCACCCCTCGGTCGTGTTGAAGATCAGCGCGATGTCGCCGTCCTTGATCCGGTCGACGATATGCGGCCGCCCCTGCGCGACCTTGTTGACCGTCTCCACCGGCACCCCGGCGCGGGCGAGATGCTCCGCAGTGCCCCCGGTCGCGACGATCGAGAAGCCGGTGTCGACCAGTGCCTTGACCGCCTCGACGATCATCGCCTTGTCGCTGTCCTTCACGCTGACGAAGACGCTCCCCTTGGTCGGCAGGATCGTCCCCGCGCCGAGCTGCGCCTTGGCGAAGGCGATCGTGAAATCGGGATCGATTCCCATGACTTCGCCGGTGGACTTCATCTCGGGTGACAGCACGGGATCGACGCCGGGGAACTTGTTGAAGGGGAACACCGCCTCCTTCACCGCATAATAATCGATATGCCGGTCGATCTTGGGCAGGTCCTTCAGCTGCTCGCCCGCCATCACCCGCGCGGCGATCTTGGCGATCGGCGCGCCGATCGCCTTGGCGACGAACGGCACGGTGCGCGACGCGCGCGGATTGACCTCGATGAGGTAGACCAGCCCGTCCTTCACCGCGAACTGGATGTTCATCAGCCCGACCACCGACAGCGCATGCGCAAGCGCCACCGTCTGCCGCTCGATCTCGGCGACGATCTCCGCCGACAGCGAATAAGGCGGGATCGAGCAGGCGCTGTCGCCCGAATGGACGCCCGCCTCCTCGATATGCTGCAACACGCCCGCGACGACGACATCGGTCCCGTCGCAGATCGCGTCGACATCGACCTCGATCGCATCGCGCAGATACTGGTCGATCAGCACCGGCGAGTCGCCCGACACCTGCACCGCGGTCGCGATGTAATGCTCGAGCTGCCCCAGCGTGTCGACGATCTCCATCGCCCGCCCGCCAAGCACATAGCTCGGCCGCATCAGCACCGGATAACCGATCCGCTCGGCCGCCGCGACCGCCTCGTCGCGGCTGCGCGCAAGGCCATTGGCGGGCTGGCGAAGCCCCAGCTTGGTGATCAGCGCCGCGAACCGCTCGCGGTCCTCCGCCAGATCGATCGCGTCGGGCGTCGTCCCCAGGATCGGGATCCCGGCGGCTTCCAGCGCGCGCGCGAGGTTCAGCGGGGTCTGCCCGCCGAACTGCACGATCACGCCGACCAGCTCGCCCTTCGACGCCTCGACATGCAGGATCTCGAGCACGTCCTCGGCGGTCAGCGGCTCGAAATACAGCCGGTCGCTGGTGTCGTAATCGGTCGACACGGTCTCCGGATTGCAGTTGACCATGATCGTCTCATAGCCCGCATCGGCAAGCGCGAAGCATGCATGGCAGCAGCAGTAATCGAACTCGATCCCCTGCCCGATCCGGTTCGGCCCACCGCCGAGAATGACGATCTTCTTCCGGTCGGTCGGCGCCGACTCGTTCTCGGGCTCGCCAAAGCTCGGCGCCTCGTAGGTCGAGTACATGTACGGCGTCTTGGCGTCGAATTCCGCCGCGCAGGTATCGATCCGCTTGAACACCGGCCGCACGCCGAGCTTCAGGCGATGCTGGCGCACCTCCTCCTCGGTCACGCCGCCGGTCATCGCCTTGACGACCTCATGGATCAGCCCCGACCCGCGCGCGATCCCGCGGTTCATCCCGCGCAGATTGGCGGATTGCAGCGCGAGCCAGGCGAGCCTTTTGTCGCTGAACCCCATGCTCTTCAAGCGGCGCATGCCCTGTGCGTCGATCGGCAGCCCGTCCTTCATCACCTCGGCCTCGGCCGCGATGATCTCGGCGATCCGCTCGAGGAACCACGGATCGTACTTCGCGATCGCGTGCACCTCGGCGACGGTGAAGCCCTCGCGCAACGCCTGTGCGGCGACCAGCAGCCGGTCGGGGGTCGCGACGGCCAGCGCCGCCTCGATCTCCGCGCGCGGCGCGCCGACCAGATGGTCAACCTGGTTGAAGCCCGACAGCCCGGTCTCGAGCCCGCGCAGCGCCTTCTGCATCGATTCATGGATGTTGCGGCCGATCGCCATCACCTCGCCGACCGACTTCATCGCGGTGCCGAGCGTGCTCGACGCACCCTTGAACTTCTCGAACGCGAAGCGCGGGATCTTGGTGACGACGTAATCGATCGTCGGCTCGAAGCTCGCGGGCGTCGCGCCGGTGATGTCGTTCTCGATCTCGTCGAGCGTGTAGCCGACCGCGAGCTTGGCCGCGACCTTGGCGATCGGGAAGCCCGTCGCCTTCGACGCCAGCGCCGACGAGCGCGACACGCGCGGGTTCATCTCGATGACGACGAGCCGGCCGTCCTTCGGATTGACTGCGAACTGAACGTTCGAACCGCCTGTTTCGACACCGATTTCCCGCAGCACCGCGATCGATGCGTTGCGCATGATCTGGTATTCCTTGTCGGTCAGCGTCAACGCCGGCGCGACCGTGATCGAGTCGCCGGTATGGACGCCCATCGGATCGACATTCTCGATCGAGCAGATGATGATCGCGTTGTCCTTGCGGTCGCGCACCACCTCCATCTCGTACTCTTTCCAGCCGAGCAGCGATTCCTCGATCAGCACCTCGGTGGTCGGCGACAGGTCGAGCCCGTTGCGGACGATCGCGATGAACTCCTCGCGATTATACGCGATGCCGCCGCCCGATCCGCCCATCGTGAAGCTCGGCCGGATGATCGACGGAAGCCCCGTCTTTTCAAGCCCTTCCAGCGCTTCCTCGACAGTATGTGCGATCGCCGAGCGCGCGCTTTCCAGCCCGATCCGGTCCATCGCGTCGCGGAACTTCAGCCGGTCCTCCGCCATGTCGATCGCATCGGCATCCGCACCGATCATCGTCACGCCGAACTTCTCGAGCGTACCGTCATGGAACAGCGCGAGCGCGGTATTGAGCGCGGTCTGCCCGCCCATCGTCGGCAGGATCGCGTCAGGCCGCTCCTTCTCGATGATCTTGGCGACGATCGCGGGCGTGATCGGCTCGACATAGGTCGCGTCGGCCAGCTCGGGATCGGTCATGATCGTCGCGGGGTTCGAATTGACGAGGACGATCCGGTAACCCTCCTCCTTCAACGCCTTGATCGCCTGCGTGCCCGAATAATCGAACTCGCACGCCTGGCCGATGACGATGGGTCCTGCGCCGATGACGAGGATCGAGGTGATGTCGGTGCGTTTTGGCATTTACTTCGATTCCGTTGGCGGCTCGGAAATATACCCGAGCATGATGCGGCGGTCTGTATTCCTAGAAAGGTAACATCTGCCCGCTTTGGTGAGCTTGCCGACCGGGCCGGCTTTCACCAATGCGCGCGTTGTATGATAGCTTTCGAGTGAGATCTGACACGTCTGGGCGATTTGTTCATCGCTCTGTCCCTTCTGCGCGCAAGCCGACTGGCTGACGACCAGGCTCGCAAGGAACAGCAGCAGCTTCATAGCATTCCCACAAACCGCTCGAACAGATACAGACTGTCCTGCGGCCCTGGGCTCGCTTCCGGATGATACTGCACCGAGAAGGCCGGCTTGTCGGTCAGCTCGAGCCCCGCATTCGACCCGTCGAACAGCGACACGTGAGTCTCGCGAACGTTGGCCGGCAGGCTGTCGCGCTCGACCGAGAAGCCGTGGTTCATGCTGGTGATCTCGACCGCGCCGTCAGACAGGCGCTTGACCGGATGGTTGGCGCCGCGGTGGCCCTGGAACATCTTGGTCGTGGTCGCGCCGACCGCGAGGCCGAGCAGCTGATGGCCCAGACAGATGCCGAACAGCGGCTTGCCCGTCTCGAGCAGCTCGCGGATCACCGGCACGGCATATTCGGCCGTAGCGGCGGGATCGCCGGGGCCGTTCGACAGAAAGATGCCGTCGGGGGCGAGCGCCATCACCTCGTCATAGGTCGCGGTGGCGGGCACGACGGACACCTTAGCCCCCGCCGCGACGAGGTTGCGGAAGATGTTGCGCTTCGACCCGTAATCGATCGCGACGACATGCGGGCGGGCCGCGCTCGCGACGGGGGCATCGCCTTCGCCCGGCGCGAACGGTTGGGGCGACGCATCCCCTTCCCCGTTCGTGCTGAGCGCAGTCGAAGCACCGCTCTCCCCATAGCCAAACCCCAGCCGCCACGTGCCGCCCGGCGCCTGATCCCCCCAGCCATAATGCATCTCGGTCGACACGCCCTTGGCGAGGTCCATGCCCTCGAGGCCCGGCCAGCCCCGCGCCATCGCCAGCAGCGCGGCGACGTCGAATTCGCCGCTCGCCGAATGCGCGATCACGCCGTTGGGCGCGCCGCCGACGCGGATCCGCCGCGTCAGCGCGCGCGTGTCGATCCCCGACAGGCCGATCCGCGCATGCCGCTTCATCCAGCCGTCGAGGCCCTCGACCGCGCGAAAACTCGACGGCTGGGTCACATCCTCGCGGACGATGATGCCCAGCGCGTGTGGGTCGTCCGCCTCGATATCGTCGGGGTTCGCGCCGACATTGCCGATATGCGGGAAGGTGAAGCAGATCATCTGCCCGGCAAAGGACGGATCGGTCAGCACCTCCTGGTAGCCGGTCATCGCGGTGTGGAAGCACACCTCGCCGACCGCCTCGCCCTCGGCGCCGAACCCGCGCCCCCAGATCACGTCGCCATTGGCAAGCACGAGCACGCCGGTCGCGCCGGCGGGCTTTGCCGAAGACATGGGTGTAGGCTGGGCGTCGGCCATCAGGCTGGGCACTCTCTTTACGTTGACGATGTCGCTAAGTGGTGTCCGCTAAGGCCGGCGTGCCGCAGCGTCAATCTGTTAAACCTTGGCTCGACGCGCTATCGCGTCCGGCTATCCCGAACCGCCTGAAAGACCCGTATATGATTCGCGACGACATCAAGGCCGCGCAGCTCACCGCGATGAAGGCCGGCGACAAGGAGAGCCGCAACGCCATCTCGTTGATCCAGGCCGCAATCAAGAACCGCGACATCGAGGCGCGCACCGGCAAGGCGCCCGAAAGCGACGACGCGCTGGTGATCGAAGTGCTCCAGAAGATGGTGAAGCAGCGTCGCGAGTCGATCGAAATGTTTTCGAACGGCGGCCGCCAGGAACTCGCCGACGCCGAGGCCGCCGAGGTCGCGGTGATCGAACGCTTCCTGCCCGCCCAGATGAACGAGGCGGAGACGACGGCCGCGATCCTGACGATCAAGGACGAACTCGGCGCGACCGGCATGAAGGACATGGGCCGCGTCATGGCCGAACTGAAGGCGCGTCATGCGAGCGAGCTGGACATGAGCAAGGCGAGCGGCCTGGTAAAGGCGGCGCTGTCTTAAGAAGATTTTTTCGCGCGGAGGCGCGGAGGCGCGGAGGTGTTGCGCTCGCCGGGAGCGGGCGCGCACCACTATCGCCGCGCAGCGGCAGGCTGGATCGACATTTGCGCTGACGCGCAGCATTAGCCCTGAACGCCACACCTCCGCGCCTCCGCGCCTCCGCGCGAACAAACCCTGCTTCTTCTCCTCTTCGGATTGCAGGTATCACCCCAACAGTGATACCAAGCTATACTCGCGCGCATGGCCCTGACCCCGCAATTTCTGGACGAGCTGCGCGGCCGTACGTCGCTGTCGGCGCTGATCGGCAAGACCACCAAGCTCACCAAGGCCGGGCGTGAGCACAAGGGCTGCTGCCCGTTCCATAACGAGAAGACGCCCAGCTTCTACGTCAACGACGACAAGGGCTTCTACCACTGCTTCGGCTGTTCCGCGCATGGCGACGCGATCAAGTGGATGACCGACCAGCGCGGCCTGCCGTTCATGGACGCGGTCAAGGAGCTCGCCCAGGCGGCCGGGCTCGACATGCCCGCGATGGACCGCCAGTCCGCCGCCAAGGCCGAACGCGCCAAGGGCCTGCACGAGGTCATGTCCGACGCCGCGGACTGGTTCGTCGAGCAGCTGAACGGCCTCGCGGGCAACGACGCGCGCGCACTCCTCGACCGCCGCGGCATCACCCCCGAGACCGCGCGCGCATTCGGCATGGGGTTCGCCCCCGACAGCCGCGGCAAGCTCAAGGCCGCGCTCAAGACCTACGGCGACCCGATGCTCGTCGAATCGGGCATGCTGATCAACGTCGAGGGCAAGGACCCGTACGACCGGTTCCGCGGCCGGCTGATGATCCCGATCCGCGATCCGCGCGGCCGGACGATCGCGTTCGGCGGGCGCGTGCTCGACGGCGGCGAGCCCAAATATCTCAACTCCCCCGACACCCCGCTCTTCGACAAGGGCCGCACGCTCTACAATCTGGACCGCGCCGCCCCCGCGTCGCGCAAGTCGGGCCGCGTGCTGGTGGTCGAGGGCTATATGGACGTCATCGCGCTCGCCCAGGCAGGCTTTGGCGAAGCGGTCGCCCCGCTCGGCACCGCGCTGACCGAGGCACAGCTCGAACGGCTGTGGCGGATGGTCGACGTCCCCCTCCTCTGCTTCGACGGCGATTCTGCAGGCCAGAAGGCCGCGCTCAGGGCCGCCCACCGCGCGCTCCCCCTGCTCGCCCCCGGCCGCAGCCTCGCCTTCGTCACGCTCCCGCAAGGCCAGGACCCCGACGACCTCGTCCGCTCAGGCGGCCCCGGCGCGTTCGAGGCGCTGCTGAAGGCCCCCGAGCCACTCGTCGACCGCCTCTGGGCGTCCGAAGTCGCCGCCGAGGCCCTCGACACCCCCGAACAGCGCGCCGGCCTCAAGCGCCGCCTCCACGAGCTTGCCGAGGGCATCGGCGATCCGTCGGTGAAGCAGGAATATCAGTCCGAGTTCAAGGACCGCTTCTACAAGCATTTCAAACCCGTCCGCGCGCCCTTCGTCCCCCGCGGCGAACGCCCCAAGGGCGGGTGGAAGCCGCCTTCCGCGCCGGTCACCGAAGACGCAAAGGCCTTCCTCGCCACCGGAATCGACCGCGTGCTCGCAAAAGCGGTACTCGCCGGGCTGATCCGCCATCCGGTCGAGATCGCCCGCCACATGGAGGTGCTGGGCCCGCTGCAACTCATCGACGGCGCGCTCGGCCGGCTGTTCGAGGCGGTCGTCGATGTTGCACTTGAGGACCAGAAGCTTGATAGCGGCCGCTTGCTCACCATATTGGCGAGGTCCGGTTTCAATTCAGTCGCGAGTGACCTGTTGCGAGCCGATACGATGCCCTACTCGTTCACGCAGACCACGGCCGATCCCGCCCGCGTCCGCGCCGACCTAGACGAGGCGATCGCGATCATGGTCGCGCGTCCCGAGGTCGATGCGGCGCTGAAACAGGCGACCGCGGCGATGCAGACGCACTTCACCGAAGAGGCGTTCGAACGACAAGTGGCAATGGTAAGAGAGAAACAGGCGTTGGAAGTCCGACTTGCAAATCTTGTACAGTCGAACGAAGACGCCCGAGCGTTGGGTACCGAGGGCGATTGATGGCTAAGGCGAACATGGCGGAACCCGCCGAGACGAACGACACCGGCGATGCGCCACTGATCGACATGAACGATGCGTCGATCAAGAAGGTCATCGCGCGCGCCAAGAAGCGTGGCTACATCACCTATGATCAGCTCAACGAGGCCTTGCCGCAGGGCGAGATGTCGTCCGACCAGATCGAGGACATCAGCGCCGCGCTGAGCGAGATGGGCATCAACATCGTCGACAACGACGAAGCCGGCGAGGAAGGCGAGGCCGAGCCCGCCAAGGACGACGACGACGAGCCCGAGGCCGCCGACGCCGAAGCCGACACAGGCCCCGCGATCGAGAAGAAGAAGGAGACCGTTGATCGCACCGACGATCCGGTCCGCATGTATCTTCGCGAGATGGGCGCGGTCGAGCTGCTCAGCCGCGAGGGCGAGATCGCGATCGCCAAGCGGATCGAGGCGGGTCGCGACACGATGATCCTGGGTCTGTGCGAATCGCCGATCACCTTCAACGCGATCATCGACTGGTCGACCGCGCTGAACGAAGGCACGATGCAGCTGCGCGAGATCATGGATCTCGACGCGATGCTCTCCAAGGACCCCGCGCCCGAGGCGATGACCGAGGACGGCGAGGCCGACGACGGCGAGATCAGCGAGAAGAACGCCGGCCCCTCGTTCAAGGAAGAGGCCGAGCCCGAAGAGCCGTCCGCCGACGAGGACGAGGACGGCGAGCGCCGCGCCCCGCGCGCGTCGGACGACGAGGAGGAGGACAACACCCTCAGCCTCGCGCAGATGGAGGAACAGCTCAAGCCGATCGCGCTCGAGCGCTTCGCCAACATCACCGCGCTCTACAAGAAGTTCAGCAAGATCCAGCAAGCCCGCGTCGACGCGATGGGCATCGGCGGCGATTTCTCCGCGGCCGACGAGCGCAAGTATCAGAAGCTGCGCGAGGAGCTGACGGCCGAGGTCGAGAGCGTCCAGTTCCACAACGCCAAGATCGAATATCTCGTCGATCAGCTCTATGCCTATAACCGCCGCCTGACCGCGCTGGGCGGTCAGATGCTGCGCCTCGCCGAGCGCCACAAGGTGCCGCGCAAGGACTTCCTCGATCGCTATATCGGTCACGAGATCGACGAGAACTGGCTGGCGACGGTCAACAAGGTCGACAAGAAGTGGACCGCGTTCGTCGCCAACGAGAGCGAGGCGGTCGAGCGCATCCGCGCCGAGATCGCCGACATCACGCAGCAGACCGGCATGGCGCTCACCGAGTTCCGCCGGATCGTCAACATGGTCCAGAAGGGCGAGCGCGAGGCGCGTATCGCCAAGAAGGAAATGGTCGAGGCGAACCTGCGTCTCGTGATCTCGATCGCCAAGAAATACACGAACCGCGGGCTTCAGTTCCTGGATCTCATCCAGGAGGGCAATATCGGCCTGATGAAGGCGGTCGACAAGTTCGAGTATCGCCGCGGCTACAAGTTCAGCACCTATGCGACCTGGTGGATCCGCCAGGCGATCACCCGCTCGATCGCCGACCAGGCCCGCACGATCCGCATCCCGGTCCACATGATCGAGACGATCAACAAGCTGGTCCGCACCAGCCGCCAGTTCCTCCACGAGCAGGGCCGCGAGCCCACGCCCGAGGAAATGGCCGAGCGCCTCTCCATGCCGCTCGAGAAGGTCCGCAAGGTGATGAAGATCGCCAAGGAGCCGATCAGCCTCGAAACGCCGATCGGCGACGAGGAGGATTCGCATCTCGGCGACTTCATCGAGGACAAGAACGCGATCATCCCCGTCGATGCCGCGATCCAGGCCAACCTCAAGGAAACCGTCACGCGCGTGCTGGCGAGCCTCACCCCGCGTGAGGAACGCGTGCTGCGCATGCGCTTCGGCATCGGCATGAACACCGATCACACGCTCGAGGAAGTCGGCCAGCAGTTCAGCGTCACCCGCGAGCGCATCCGCCAGATCGAGGCGAAGGCGCTGCGCAAGCTGAAGCATCCGAGCCGCAGCCGGAAAATGCGGAGCTTCCTCGACCAGTAAGGGTTGCGGAATGTCTGATCGAACGAACGGGCCGCGGTGGAAACACCGCGGCCTTTTTCGTTATCATACCGGCGTCAGTGCGAGACAGCATCGGCTCCGATATCCCCCGAACAACGACGAGCCGGCGCTCGCAAGACACCATGCCCTCCCCTGTTCTCCCGCGAAGGCGGGAGCCCAGTCTGGATCCCCGCCTTCGCGGGGAAACACGTCTTATGTGTCCGAAAGGGATAGCCGCCTAAAGCATTCGCACTAGTTTTGCGTGAGGTTATCGCCACCCTCGCCCCGCCGGCGCTTCTCACAGCCTCGTTAGGCCATTCTGGACAGTGTCGATGGTGGATCGTTTGGCGACTGCGACACGTCATGCAGGGATGGAGAACCACGCGCGATAATGCAAGTCGCGCTAGGCGTGACATCATCGCCTGAGGCTGGGACCGGGCATACGGCGTAGACGAGGCTCAGAACTGTTTGAATTGCCCTCTCACATATCTATATAAATCCAGGCTTTAGGGGTTCGAGCCCAATGAGAGGGGTCTTAGTGGCAAGATTTGACTTATTGAGTAAACGTGGATCTGACATTGCAAAAGCCGGTCAGTCCGATGTTTATCGCTACGACTTTGTCCCAGACACCTTTCGGGTGCAGTTGCTGAATATCGCAAATAAAGCATTCGGTGAAGATAGGCACTACCGTCAAGGTAGGGGGTATTTGAGTAATTCGAATTGGGTTTGGGTTGACGAGACCTTCTCCCATGAGAAGGGAATTAACCCGCTCGGGGGCAACGAGCATATGCCCGAGCAAATTCGGACAGCATTTAAGGCGGTAGGTCACGAAGACGCTCTTGACCTTGTAGAGATCATTTCATTTAAAATAAAAGAACATGATTATGAAGATGATCGGATCCGTAAACTTCGAGGCATAAGCGTCAAGGTTGTCACTCGAGCTGATGAGATAAACTATCGATTGCGTGAGGCTGGCATAGGCTATCAATTCGAGGGTAGCAATCTAACTCGTGTCGATAGTCAATTAGTGCATCAAGAGGTTGTCAAGCCTACACTAAACCTAATAGCTCGTACTGGTTTTGAGGGAGTTCAGGAAGAGTTTCTCAGTGCTCATTCACATTATCGCTCGGGCAAGAACAAGGAGGCAGTAGCGCTCGCTGCAAATGCGGTTGAGAGTACCTTCAAAGCCATCTTTGATATGAAACAGTGGGCTTATAATAAGAACCCAAGGATCAGTGATTTAGTAAAGGTTGCTAGAAATAATAAGCTCTGGCCTGATTACCTCGATACAAACTTTGATCAGCTAACGGCTACCCTCCAATCAGGCCTTCCGCAAATTAGAGATAAAGCAGCGGCTCATGGTCAGGGCGCAGTCCCAAACGAGGTGTCGTCTTACCTAGCTGCATATGCACTTCACCTCGCTGCGACCAATATCGTGTTTCTGATCTCGGCAGCGGACACGCTGGTTTAAGAGTGTTCACAAGGCCTTGCCTCGGCTAGTACAAAGGGAAACACAACGGTCCCAACGCCGAACTTAATACCCTTTGTTTTGCAGTGCTTACGGGGGTTTTAACCGATCCTCCTCGGCTCCACCGATACAGTATTGCGAAACGCCAACTGCGATCGAAACCCATCCGCAACCCCTCTAAAGCGCAGCCATGCCCCGCCTGATCCTCTTCAACAAACCTTACGACGTCCTGAGCCAGTTCACCGACGCGGGCTCGCCCACCCCGCGCGCGACGCTGTCGCAGTTCGTCGACGTGCCCGGTGTCTATCCGGCGGGGCGGCTGGATCGGGACAGCGAGGGGCTGTTGCTGCTGACCGACGACGGTCGCCTCCAGGCGCGGATCGCGGATCCGAAGTTCAAGCTGGCCAAGACCTATCTCGCGCAGGTCGAGGGCGAGGCGGGCGAGGCCGCGCTCGATGCCTTGCGCGACGGCGTCGTGCTGAAGGACGGCCCCACCCGCCCCGCCGAGGTCGAACGGATCGATGCGCCCGACCTCTGGCCGCGCGTGCCCCCGATCCGCGTGCGCGCGAGCATCCCCGATTGCTGGCTGAGGATCACGATCCGCGAAGGCCGCAACCGCCAGGTCCGCCGGATGACCGCCGCGATCGGCCACCCGACGCTGCGCCTCGTCCGCTGGAGCATCGGCGACTGGACCCTGGCGGATCTCGCCCCCGGCCGCTGGCGCGACGCCTGACCCGGCCCTGCGTCGCCCGCCTCAACACCACGGCCCACGATCCACACGGGCCGCCACCCCACCCACACCGTCATCCTGACGAACGTCAGGACCCAGGGTCACAAGCGCCGCCGACCCTCCCACGCCGTCATCCTGACGAACGTCAGGACCCAGGGTCACGAGGGCGGCCCTCCATGGCGCTCGTCATCGCCCCGCCCGCTGTAAAGAACGCTGCTGGCCAAAATGCCGCAAAAGGCGCAGCCTGCCCGCATGGCCTGGTCTGATCCAGCCTCGACTCGCACCCCCGCCTCTGCGGCCGCCGGGTCATGCCCGACAGGGGGTCGTCACCCCCGCGCGAAAAAACGCGTTATCGTCTCAACATTCGCAACATTCGCGGCCCTCGCCCCTGCTCTCGCCGGACGCCGGACGCCGCGCACGAAAAAGGGCGCGGGGACCATCGCCCCCGCGCCCTCGATCGCGTCTCGCAGGACCCGATTACTCGGCGGCTGCGGTGCCCTTGGCGGGGCGCATGTCGCGACGCTCGGCGATACGCGCTGCCTTGCCGGTGCGGCCACGCAGGTAATACAGCTTGGCGCGACGCACGGCGCCCTTGCGGACGACTTCGATCGAATCGACGTTCGGCGAGTAGAGCGGGAAGACGCGCTCGACGCCCTCGCCGAAGCTCATCTTGCGCACGGTGAAGTTGCTGCCCATGCCCTTGTTCGAGCGCGCGATGCACACGCCCTCATAGTTCTGAATACGGGTGCGCTCGCCTTCGACGACCTTCACGCCGACCTTCAGCGTATCGCCGGGGCGGAAATCGGGGATCGTCTTGTTGGCCAGGAACTTCGCGATGTTCTCGGCTTCGATCGTCTGCAACAGGTTCATAGTCAGTCCTCGTGTCGCCGCGCGCCAGAGGGCGACTGGACCCGAACGCCCTCATGGCGTTCCCAAAGGTCCGGTCGCCGTGACCGTGTATCGATCTCCGCGCGGCGTTTGCGCCATGCGTCGATCTTCGCATGATCCCCCGATCGCAGCACCTGCGGGATCGTGCGCCCTTCCCATATCTGAGGTCGGGTATAATGCGGATATTCGAGAAGCCCCGTTTCGAAGCTCTCGTCATCCCCACTAGAAGCCGCGCCCATTACGCCGGGCAGCAGCCGAATGCAAGCATCCAGCAGCACCAGCGCGCCCATCTCGCCGCCCGACAGGATATAGTCGCCGATCGACACCTCCTCGATGTCGCGCGCCTCGAACAGCCGCTCGTCGAACCCCTCGAACCGCCCGCACAGCACGGTGACGCCGGGGCCTGCTGCGAGCTCACGGACGCGCTCCTGCGTCAGCGGCCTGCCGCGCGGCGTCATCGCCAGCACCGGCCGCCCGTCCGCGACGCTGTCGATCGCCGCGGCGACCACGTCCGCGCGCAGCACCATGCCCGCGCCGCCGCCCGCCGGCGTATCGTCGACCGAGCGATGCTTGTCGGTCGCGAAATCGCGCAGCTGGACGGGCTCGCATGACCACCGCCCCTCCCCCAGCGCCCGCCCGGCCAGCGACGTGCCGAGCGGCCCGGGGAACATTTCGGGGTACAGCGTCACGATCGTCGCCGCCCAGGGCAGCTCACCCGCCGCCAGCCGCGCCAGCCGCGCCTCCTCCTGCGCCGCGGCGAGGACCTGGGGCACGACGTCGGCGGGGAATTCACACCCCCGCACCTTCAGCCATTTCAAACGTGCAAGAAAAGCGTCGGCGCTGTCCTCGACATACTCCGCCTCCACCCCGCACCGTTCGATGGCAGGCTCGGCGACCTGCGCGACATACCGGCGCACCCCGTCCGCGGTGTGCGACGCATAGGCGTGGAGATCGCCTTCCGACCAACGACAATAGCTCATGCCGCACGCCGCTATCACTCCCGCGCCCGGCTTGCGATAGCGATCGAGCGTTTCGCCACCGGAACGGATTCGCCGCGCCGCGCTTATAGCGGGATGGACGATTGCATCATCATCGGCGCCGGCCCCGCGGGCCTCACCGCGGCGATCTATCTCGCGCGGTTCCACCTCTCGATCCGGCTGTTCGACTGCGGCAGCAGCCGCGCCGCGCTGATCCCCTGCACGCACAACCACGCCGGCTACCCCGAAGGCATCCGCGGCACCGACCTCCTCGCCCGGATGTTGGCCCAGGCAGAGACCTATGGAGCGGTACGCGAGGCCGCGCGGGTCGATGCGATCGAGGTGGACGACGACGGCTTCACCATCCGCCTCGGCGACCGCCGCGCCCGCGCCCGCAGCGTCCTGTTGGCAACGGGCGTCGTCAACAACCGCCCCGCCATGCCCGACGCGCTCCATGACGAGGCCCTGGAGGCCGGGCTGCTCCGCTACTGCCCGATCTGCGACGGCTATGAGGTCACCGACAAGCGCGTCGGCGTGATCGGCACCGGCGACCACGGCATGCGCGAGGCGCTGTTCCTGCGCGGCTACACCGCCGACGTGACGCTGATCGCCCCGGACGGCGGCCATGATCTCGATCCCGCCTGCGAGGCGGCCCTCGACGACGCCGGCATCATCCGCGTCGGCGGCCCCTGCGGCAACTACGCGATCGAAGACAGCCGGTTCGCGCTCGACACGGTCGACGGGCGGCTGTCGTTCGACAGCGTCTATCCGGCGTTAGGCTCGGTCATCCGGTCGGAACTTGCCGTCGCCGCCGGCGCACGTGCGACGGACGAAGGCTGCCTCGAAGTCGACGACCACCAGCGCACCTCGATCCCCGGGTTGTTCGCGGCAGGTGATGTCGTGAAGGGGCTCGACCAGATCAGCCACGCGATGGGCGAAGCCGGCGTCGCCGCCACGACCATCCGCAACATGCTGTCGGAACAGCGCCCTATCCGGCGCTGACTTTGGATGCCTCACCGCGAAGGCGGGGCCCTAGACCGGGGCCCCGTCTTCGTGAGCGAGCAATAAGTTCGAAGGAACTATTCGGTAGCGAAGGACACCTCGACTACGAGTCGTTCCGCATCCCACTCTGGAACCGCCTCGACGCGCATCGGCACCATGAACCGCTTTGCCGTCGGCCGTTCGATCTCGATCACGTCGCCCGCACCGAAATTATCGATCGCGACAACGCGTCCGATCGCCTCGCCATCGGTCGAGACGACGGGGAGCCCGATCAGGTCGGTATGGTAATATTCGCCATCCTCGAGCGGCGGCAACGACGATCGCGGCACCGTCAATTCGGTCCCGCGCATCGCCTCCGCAGCGTTCCGATCGGCGACCTCGGCAAAGCGGGCAATCGTGCCGTTGTTGCCAAGGCGCGCCGACTTGAGCGTCAGCGTACCGTCGTTGAAACTCTTATAGCCCGACATGGTCTCGGCAAAGACCTTCAGCCGCACCTCGCCGCCGATGCCGTGCGCGCCGATCACGACGGCGAGCGTAACCTTATCCCTGCGCGGAGCCGGTGTCGGGTCCGGGGGTGTCGTCTGCGCCTTCTGCGGGATCGTCGGCGGAGACGCCTTCATTGCTGGCATCTTCGATGTCCTCGGGTGCGGGGGCTGTTCTGGGATCTGGATCGGGGGTCATCATGCGCTCCTTGTGGGTGATGGACCGACAAAGAACGCATGAACCGCCATTCGGGTGCGGGCGTGGCCCACACTCGAAACGCCATCCCCGTCAGACCGGGGATGACGCGAACAAGAGCGGCCGGGTATCACACCCGGCCGCTCCCGGTCTTATGCCTCGGTGGTTGCGGGCTCTTCAGCTGCGTCGGCAGCAGGTGCCGCCTTTGCAGCTGCTTCCGCCTCGGCAGCTTCAGCCGCCTTGGTCGCACGCTCTTCAGCGCGCTCGGTGGCCTTCTCGCCGGGCTTGCCCTTGTTCGGGTTGTTGCGTGCCGAACGCTCAAGAACGCCTGCTGCGTCGAGGAAGCGGGCGACGCGGTCGGTCGGCTGTGCGCCGACGCTCAGCCAATGCTTCGCGCGATCGGCGTCGAGCTGCACGCGCTGCTCGTTGTCCTTGGCGAGGAGCGGGTTGTAGTTGCCGATCTTCTCGATGAAGCGGCCATCACGCGGGCTGCGCGCATCGGCAACGACGATCTTGTAATAAGGACGCTTCTTGGAGCCGCCACGTGCGAGACGAATGTTGATTGCCATGATATTTTCCTTCGTTTTCTAATGTTTCGCCCGGCAAACGCCGGGGTAATGGGGTTGAGTAAGAGGTTATTTCTTCTTCAGAAAATCGTCGAAGCCCGCGGGCAGCTGCGGCATCTTCCCGCCCAGGCCCGGTAGGCCACCCCCGGAATTGCCCCCAGGGAGCCCACCTGCGCCGGCCTTGTTGAGCATATCGCCCATCTGCGGCCCGCCGATCGCGTTACCGATGCCGCCAAGACCGCCGCCCATGCCGCCCTTGCCAAGCATCGCCATCATGCCCTTCATGCCACCCATCTTCTTGATCTTCTTCATGGCGGTCGACATTTCGAGGTGCATCTTGAGCAGCTTGTTGACCTCCTGCACCGTGGTGCCGGAGCCCTTGGCGATACGGATCTTGCGCTTGGCGTTTATCAGCTCGGGCTTTGCGCGCTCCTTGATGGTCATCGAACCGATCATCGCATCCATGTGGACGAGAACTTTCTCACCGCCGACCGACGCAACCGCGCCCTGCGCCTTCTTCATGCCGGGGATCATCCCCGCCAGCGCACCGAGCCCGCCCATCCGCTGCATCTGCGCCAGCTGAGCCCGCAGGTCGTTCATGTCGAACTGACCCTTGGCCATCTTGGCCGCCATCCGCTCGGCGTCTTCGGCCTGAATCGACTCCGCGGCGCGCTCAACGAGGCTGACGACGTCGCCCATGCCAAGGATACGCCCGGCGACCCGCTCGGGATGGAACGCCTCGAGCGCATCGAGCTTCTCGCCGGTACCCGCAAACTTGATCGGCTTGCCGGTAACCGCACGCATCGACAGCGCAGCGCCGCCGCGCGCATCGCCGTCCATCCGGGTTAGCACGATACCCGTCAGCGGCACCTGGTCGGAGAAGTTCTGCGCGACGTTGACCGCATCCTGGCCGGTCAGCGAATCGACGACGAGAAGGATCTCGGCCGGGTTCGCGACGTCGGCGACCGCCTTCATCTCGTCCATCAGCGCCTGATCGACATGGAGGCGACCCGCGGTATCGAGCATCAGGACGTCGAAGCCCTGCAGCTTGGCCGCCTGCATCGCGCGCCGTGCGATATCGACCGGCTGCTGGCCGGTGACGATCGGCAAGGTCGCGACCGAAATCTGCGTGCCGAGCGTCGCGAGCTGTTCCTGCGCGTTCGGGCGATTGACGTCGAGCGACGCCATCAGCACCTTCTTGCGATCGCGCCCACCCGGCCCTGCCGACAGCCGCTTGGCGATCTTGGCGGTGGTGGTCGTCTTGCCCGAGCCCTGAAGCCCGACCATCATGATGATCGCGGGCGGCGTGACGCCCAGATCGAGCTCGGACGCATCCGCACCCAGCATCTCGACCAGCGCATCGCTGACGATCTTGACGACCTGCTGCCCCGGCGTGACCGAGCGCAGGACGTTCTGGCCGATCGCCTTCTCAGTCGCCTTCTCGACAAAGTCGCGCGCGACGGGCAGCGCGACGTCGGCTTCGAGCAGCGCGACGCGTACCTCGCGCATCGCCGCGCGCACGTCCGCTTCGGTCAGCGCACCCCGGCCGCGAAGGCGGTCGAAGACGCCGCCAAGACGATCGCTCAGGCTTTCGAACATCGAGACACTCCCAATCACCATTACCGAACACATGACGACGCCCAACGCAAAAGCGCCGGCGGGCGAAACCTCGCCGGCCAGCGTGCATCCTTGGATGCTCGTCACATGTGCCCCGTAACGGAACGTGGCGTGCTGCTTACGCGACCCGGGCCGCCGACGCAAGCGACCCGTCCGTCGATGCGCTGCGACAGCGTCCAACGTCAAAGCCCCTCCCCGCCATATTGGACGGATCGACGCTCTTAACCGGTCCTACACTTATGCTATGTCATATGTGTGTCCGCCCCGACCTCACAGGCGATCCAGCCCATGACCGCACCGCCGGCGGCGACCCGTTCGCCCCGCACCATCAACCGGGAATTCGTCACCGGCGCCGTGACCGGGGCTGCAGCGTTGATGCTCGTCGGTACCGGCGGCGCCGTTCTGGTCGGCATCTTTGCCCGTCTGACGGGACGCAGTTCCGGTATCGACCAAGGCCTGGTTGTCGCCGTGCTGCTCAATGTCGCGCTGTTGCTGTTTGGCTGCCTGCGCTATCGCGCGCTCACTGCCGAGCTCAACGAGGCGACCGATGCGGGTCATCGTGCCCGCGTTCTGGCACAGCGCGATTCGCTGACCGGATTCCTCAATCGCCGCAGTCTGTCCGAAGATGGCGCGACCCTGTTCGGCAGCGCGAGACGCCGGGGCAAGGTGGTGGCGATGCTCACGATCGACGTCGACTTCTTCAAGAGCGTCAACGACATGCACGGCTATGCCGTCGGCGACCAAGTGCTCGTCCATGTCGCGGAGACGATCGCGGCCATCGCCCCCACATCAAGCCTTCTGGCACGCCTGGGCGCGGACGAGTTTGCCTGCGCCTTCGTCTTCGATCCGGCGCATCAAGGGGTGGCAGATCGGATCGCGGAGCGTCTCGTCACCGGCTTCGCGCGGCCCTTCCGTGCGAACGGCGTCGACATTCACGCCACCGTGTCGATCGGCGTCGCCCGCTCGGACGCAGACTGTGCCTCGATCGACGCGCTGCTGCGCAATGCGGACATCGCCCTCCACGCGGCCAAGACGGCGGGCCGCAATCGCCACGTCTGGTTCAACACCGCGATGGAGCAGTCGCTGCAGGTGCGTGGCGAGCTCGAGTCCGGACTTCGCCTAGCGGTCGCCGCGCAGGACATCATCCCCTATTTCGAACAACAGGTGGACCTCGCCACGGGGCTTACCACCGGGTTCGAGGTTCTGGCGCGCTGGGACCATCCAACACGCGGGATGATCCCCCCGGACGTCTTCATCCCGATCGCCGAGGAGATCGGCGTCATCGGCGACCTGTCGCTGTCGCTCATGCGCCAAGCCTGTACTGCGGCACGCGACTGGGATTCGGCGCTGACGCTGTCGATCAACATTTCCCCGGTCCAGCTGCGCGACGCATGGCTGGCGCAAAAGATCATCAAGACGCTGGTCGAGACGGGCTTTCCCGCCAGCCGGCTCGAGATCGAGGTCACCGAAAGCGCGCTGTTCGACAATCTGGCGCTTGCCCAGTCGATCGTCGGCAGCTTGAAGAATCAGGGCATCCGCCTGGCGCTCGACGATTTCGGCACCGGCTTTTCCAGCCTTGCGCATCTGCGCGCGCTGCCGTTCGACCGTATCAAGATCGACCACAGCTTCGTCGCGTCGATCCTCGACAATGCGGAGAGCATGGCGATCGTCAACACGATCGTCCGGCTTGGCGACAGCCTGAACCTGCCGGTCACCGCCGAGGGCATCGAGGACGCCGCGGTCGAGGAGCGGCTGCGCGCGCTCGGCTGCGCCAAGGGACAGGGCTATCTCTACGGCCGTCCCATGAACGCTGCGCAGTTGCGCCGGCTGCTCGCCGAACAGCGCCTGCTCGCACACCAGCCCGATGGCGACTTCCCGCCGGTCCGCGGCATTGCACCACGGCTCGCGGGCTGATCGCGAACCCGCTCCGGCCTGCACACGGACACACCGACTGCCGAGCCGCCATCCTGACTCCAGCCCGGCGCTGCAAGCCGTGGACTTTGCCCCCCGCCCCTCCTAGATCGCGCATCATGCCGTCTGCCCCGCTGCCAGAGGTCGTCAGCCTCGGCTGCCGTCTCAACATCGCCGAAAGCGAGACCATCCGCGCGCTCGTCGCCGGGCGGGACATGGTCGTGGTCAACAGCTGCGCCGTCACCAATGCGGCAGTGAAGGCGACGCGGGTTGCGATCCGCCGGGCCCGGCGCGATCGCCCGGATGCGCAGATCGTCGTCACCGGATGCGCAGCGCAGATCGACCCGGGTGCCTTCGCGGCGATGCCCGAGGTCGATCGCGTGATCGGCAATGCCGACAAGCTCTCCCCAGCCGCATGGGCCACGCTCGCACCGGTGGTCGTCAGCGACATCATGCAGGTTCGCGAAACCGCGCCGCATCTGGTTGCTAGCTTTTCGTCGCATGCCCGCGCCTTTGTCGAGGTCCAGAACGGCTGCGATCATCGCTGCACCTTCTGCGCGATCCCGTTCGGACGGGGGCCAAGCCGCTCGGTCCCCGCAGGCGCAGTCGTCGACCGGATTGCCGGGCTGGTCGATGCAGGACACCGCGAGATTGTTCTGACCGGCGTCGACCTGACCAGCTATGGCCCCGATCTTCCCGGCGCCCCCACGCTCGGCCAGCTTGTCGAGCGCATTCTGCACGCGGTGCCGCGGCTCGAGCGGCTCCGTCTGTCGTCGCTCGACGGCATCGAGATCGACGACAGGCTCTTCGCGCTGCTCACGACCGAGCCCCGCATCATGCCGCATGTCCACCTCTCGCTCCAGGCGGGCGACGACATGGTGTTGAAGCGGATGAAGCGACGTCATTCGCGCGCCCAGAGCGTGGCGCTCGTCCAGCGGCTCAAGACCGCCCGTCCCGACATCGCGATCGGCGCGGACCTGATCGCCGGGTTCCCGACCGAGGACGAGGCGATGTTCCAGAACACGCATGCGCTGATCGCTGACTGCGACATCGTTCATTCGCACATCTTCCCCTATTCACCGCGGGCCGGCACCCCCGCCGCCCGAATGCCGCAGGTCGAGCCCGAGATCCGCCGCCGACGCGCTGCGATCCTCCGCGAGACGGGCCAGGCCGTTCACGCGGCATGGTTGCAGACGCTGGTCGGGACGACGCAGCACCTGCTGGTCGAACGTCCGGGCGACTCCGGCCATGTCGGAAATTTCGCGGAAGTCCTGCTGGACGCGCCTGCGGCACCGGGCGACATCCTCCGAATCACGATCACCGGCGTTCTGGGCGAGCGCCTGAGCGCAACACGGGAATCCCTATGAGCACCACCCCAAGCTGGCACGACAAACTCATCGGCGGCTTCAAGCGTACCTCTGACCGGCTCGTCGGCAATCTCGCTGGCCTCAGCGGTGCGCGGCTCGACGATGCGACGCTCGACGAGATCGAGGAGGCGCTGATTGCATCGGACCTCGGTCCCGAAACCGCCGGCCGCATCCGCCATCGTCTTGCCGAGGGCAGTTTCGAGCGCAACATGGAAGAGCTCGGCATCCGCGTCATCGTCGCGGAAGAGGTCGAAAAGGTCCTCGCCAAGGTCGCCAAGCCGCTCGAGATCGACGCCTTCCCACGCCCGCAGGTTATCCTGGTGATTGGCGTCAACGGGTCGGGCAAGACCACCACCATCGCCAAGCTCGCGCATCTGCTGATGGAACAGGATTACGGCGTCATGCTGGCGGCAGGCGACACGTTCCGCGCCGCTGCGATCGGCCAGTTGCGCACCTGGGCCGAGCGCGTTGGCGTGCCGATCGTCACCGGACCGGAAGGCGGCGACGCAGCAGGCGTCGTCTGGGATGCGGTAAAGAAGGCGACCGAGACGGGGATCGACGTGCTGATCGTCGACACCGCGGGCCGCCTGCAGAACAAGCGTGAACTGATGGACGAGCTCGCCAAGATCCGTCGCGTGCTCGGCCGTATCAATCCCGAGAGCCCGCACGACATCGTCCTAGTTCTCGATGCGACGACCGGGCAGAATGCGCTCCAGCAGATTGAAGTCTTCAAGGAGGTGGCGGGCGTGACCGGCGTCGTGATGACCAAGCTCGACGGCACCGCCCGTGGCGGCGTGCTGGTCGCAGCGGCGGAGAAATACGGCCTGCCGATCCACGCGATCGGTATCGGCGAAGGCATGACGGACCTGCGCCCGTTCGACGCAAACGAGGTCAGCCGGATCATCGCGGGCGTCGAAAGCGTCCGAAAATAACACGCCGCCCCGCTCTCCGGTCTTACCGCAATTCCTGGATACAATAGTGACCAAGCCCCCCCTGTCCCCCGGCCTGCGCATGGCGATCGATTATGGTCCGCTCGCGATCTTTTTCGCGGTGAACTTCCTCACCCCCGGCGCACCGATCGCGCGCGTGGTCACCGCGACGACCGCGTTCATCGTCGCGACGATCGTTGCGATGATCGTCTCGAAGGTAAAGGCGGGACATATCTCGCCGATGCTGTGGATGTCGGGTGCCCTGATCGTCGTATTCGGTGGCCTGACGATCTATTTCCATGACCAGCGCTTTATCCAGATGAAGCCCACAATCATCTACGCGATGTTCGCCGCCATCCTGACCTTCGGGCTGGTGACCGGGCGCCCGCTGCTTCAGTCGCTGCTGGGCACCGCCTATCCAGGACTGACGGCCGAGGGCTGGCGCAAACTCACGCGCAACTGGATGGTGTTCTTCGTGTTCATGGCGGTGTTGAACGAAGTCGTCTGGCGGAACACCACGTGGGATTTCTGGGTCGGCTTCAAGCTCTGGGGCGCGATCCCGATGACGTTGATCTTCGCCTTTGCCAACATTCCGATGCTGCTCAAGCATGGATTGCAAACGGGCGACAAGGCCGTCACCGACCTGCCGCCCGAAGGGTAATTATAAACCGTCATCCCGGTAAAGCCGGGATGACGGTAACGGGATCGGCTCAGCCAGCGACCTTCGCGTAGCGCTCGCCGACGACATCCCAGTTCACGATATCCCACCACGCCTTCAGATAGCCCGGACGATCATTCTTGTACGTCAGGTAATAGGCGTGCTCCCAGACGTCGTTGCCGAGCAGCGGCGTACCGGGCTCCTTAGCATCGTCCATCAGCGGGTTGTCCTGATTCGGCGTGCTCGTGACCTTCAGCTTGCCGCTGTCATCGGCGATCAGCCACGCCCAGCCCGACCCGAACTGCCCTGCACCCTTGGTGTTGAACTCGTCCTTGAGCTTGTCGAGGCTACCGAAATCGCGATCGATCGCCTCGGCGAGCTTGCCCGACGGCGCCTGCCCCGTCTTGGCTGCCATCGTCTTCCAGAAGAAGTCGTGGTTCCAGAAACCGCCGCCATTGTTGCGCACCAGCGGCGGCTGCGACGAGATCATGCCGAGGATATCCTCGATCGACTTGCCCGCGAGCGCGGAGTCCTTCTCGACGCCCTCGTTCAGCTTGGCCGTGTACGCCGCGTGATGCTTGTCGTGATGAAACTTCATCGTTTCCTGATCGATCACGGGCTCGAGCGCGTCATAGGCGTAAGGCAGCGGGGGAAGTTCGAAAGCCATCAGGAGTCTCCTCAAAGACAATAGGTGAATGGGGTCGGACGTCAAACGCCCGCGGCCCCCAAATGGTCCCCGGACGGTCGTTACACAAGCGGACCGGACGTCGATCAGCCGCCGGCGTGCAACAGTTCGTGCCGCTTGAGGGCATGCCGCAGCTGATCATAGCTGAGGCCGAGCGCCTCGGCGGTGGCGCGCTGGTTGAAGCGATGCTCGGCCAGCGCGCGCGACAACAGGTCGCGCTCGAACCGGGACACGCGCGACTTGAAATCCGACGGCCCGTCCTCGCATGCGACAACCGGATCGTCGGCGTCATCGTCTGCCGCGTTACCAGTCCCGCCGGCAGACGGCGCCATCGCGGCCGGCGTCTGGACCAGCTTGCGGTCCGCGGCGCCCGGCCTGTGCGGCGACTGGAATGGATCGATCTCGATCGCATCGATCGGCCCCTCATGCTCCCAGCGATAGACCGCGCGTTCGAC
Source organism: Sphingomonas sp. CFBP 13706 (assembly GCF_014842355.1). NCBI lineage: Bacteria > Pseudomonadati > Pseudomonadota > Alphaproteobacteria > Sphingomonadales > Sphingomonadaceae > Sphingomonas > Sphingomonas sp. CFBP 13706. Next base: position 197,471 of record NZ_JACYVM010000004.1, on the reverse strand, counting down.
GACGTTGCGCAGCTCACGGACATTGCCCGGCCAGTCATAGTCCGCCAGCGCGGCGCGTGCCGAGGGTCCGAACCCCTCCCACCGCTCGCGCCCGAGCTCGGACGCCATCCGTCGACCGAAATGGTCCGCCAGCACCATCACGTCACCGGCGCGCGCACGCAGCGGCGGCAGCGTGACGACCTCGAATGACAACCGATCGAGCAGGTCGGCGCGAAATTCATGCCGCATCACCTTGTCGGGGAGATGCTCGTTCGTCGCAGCCACGATCCGGACGTCGACGCGCAGCGGCCGCGATGAGCCGATCCGGGTGATCTCGCCATATTCGACGGCGCGCAGCAATCGGTCCTGCGCCGCCATCGACAGCGTGCCCAGCTCGTCAAGGAACAGGGTGCCGCCATGTGCCTCCTCGAACCGCCCGACCCGGGCCTTGGTCGCGCCGGTGAACGCGCCGGCCTCATGTCCGAACAATTCGGCCTCGATCAGCGTCTCGGGCAGCGCAGCGCAGTTCATGATCACGAGTGGCTGGTCCCAACGCGGGCTCAACCGGTGGAGTCGCTCGGCGACCAGTTCCTTGCCCGTGCCGCGTTCCCCGATCACGAGCACCGGTCGGTCGAGCGCCGCCGCGCGCGACGCACGTTCGAGCGCTCCCATGAACGCGCCGGACTGGCCGATGACCTGCGTTGTTCTCTCCATTGCCAAAGTGTGGCGGAAATTCCCAACGCATAGCAAGGAACAATCTGCCCGCTCGACGCTCTGCCGGCACAACCGCATGATTTCCGGGCTTTTCTAAAACTGGCACGACTGATGCAATGCTTTGAACAACCCGCCCAAAGGCGGAACTTACCATCGCCTCAAAGGGGACACATCATGATCAAGACCGACATCGTCCGCACCGTCGCCACGCTCGCCTGCACCTTCGTCGTCAGCGCCACCTTCATTCTCGCGGCGGTGGCGCCCGCGCATCAGGCGCCCGCTACGCGACACACCGCAATCGTGGCATAAGGTTCGTCCGCCGCACGAAGACCCCTGGAGTAGAATTTACATGGGCATTTTTTCCCGCACCCGCGACATCGTCGCCGCCAACTTCGCCGACCTCATCGAGAAGGCGGAGGATCCGGCCAAGATGATCCGGATGATCATCCTGGAGATGGAGGAAACGCTGGTCGAGGTTCGTGCCTCCGCCGCGCGTACCATCGCGGACCAGAAGGAGATGCGCCGCCATATCGCCAAGCTAGAACAGCTCCAGGAAAACTGGACCGAGAAGGCCGAGCTTGCGCTGAGCAAGGACCGCGAAGATCTTGCCAAGGCAGCCTTGGTCGAGCGCCAGAAGGCATCCGACATGGCCGAGCAGCTCAAGGCGGAAGTCGGCGTCCTCGACGACGCGCTCAGCGCCTCCGAGGCGGACATCGCCAAGCTGCAGACCAAGCTGCGCGAGGCGCGGACCAAGCAGAATGCGGTGCAGACGCGGCTGGAAAGCGCGAACAACCGCACCCGGCTTCGCGAGATGTATAACGGCCCCAAGACGCACGAGGCTTTCAGCCGCTTCGACATTCTCGACCGCCGCGTCGACGAAGCCGAGGGTCGCGCCGACGCGATGGGGCTCGGTGTCGTCAAGACGCTAGAGGAGGAGATTGCCGAATTGCGCAGCAACGACAAGGTCGATGCCCAGCTCGCCGCGCTGAAGGCCCGCCTGAAGAAGGACGACTGAAATGGATTTCGAAGGACTCGTCGCCATTCTCGGCGCGCTCGTCGGGCTGCCCTGGTTGATCCTGCATTATGTCACCAAGTGGAAGACCGCACCCAAGATCACCGATGAGGACGAACGACTGCTCGACGAGATGCAGCTCCTCGCCCGCCGGCTCGAGGACCGGGTGCTGACAGTCGAGCGGATCATCGCCGCCGATAATCCCGACTGGAAGCCGGGGCTCGGCACCAGCCAGTCGTCCTACCTGTCCGATCGCCAGGCTGACCGCCCGATCGACACCCGCTTTGAACGCAACATGGATCGGAGGAACTGAAATGTCCGCCAGCCGCACTCAATTCTACCTCGACAAGCAGAATGCCAAATGGAAGGGCGTCTGCGCGGGGATCGCCGACTATACCGGGATCGATGTACTCATCGTCCGCGTCTCGGTCGTCCTGCTGACGCTGGCCGGGGGCTTTCCCTGGACGCTGATCGCCTATTGGCTGGTCGCGTGGATGGGACAGCCAAAGCCGTTCGGTCTGTACGAAACACCCGACGACGCGAAGTTCTGGCAGGGCGTCCGCTCGAACCCGAAGCGTTCAACCGCAGAGGTCCGCAGCAAGTTCCGCGATATCGACCGTCGTCTCGCAGACATCGAGACGCATTATACCAGCCGGAGCAGCAGCAGCCTCGCGGCAGAGATCGACAGCCTGCGCTGAGACGCGGCGTAGACGGGGAGAATGACGATGAATTGGGGTGGACCGGGTTTCGTCGTCGCGATCATCGCGATCACGACGATGGGATGGGTGATCAACAACTGGATCCGCGCAAAGCACGGCTATGCGCTGGAGGATGAGTGGAGCGGAAAGACGCACCGGGTCGACCCGAACGACGCCCGCAAGTTGGAACTGCTTTCCGGCGAAAACGAGCGCCTGACTGGCCAGGTCTCCCGTCTCGAAGAGCGAATCGCCGTTCTTGAGCGCATTGCCACCGATCCCGCGGAGCGTACCGCCCGCGAGATCGAGGCTCTCCGCCTCCAGCCAAGATAGAGGACGCCGCCATGATCAGCCCCCTGCTCATCCCCATTCTCGGCATATCCTGCGGCCTGCTCGCGATCTTCGGTGGCGTCTTCGTGAAGCCCTGGTTCGCCTATCGGCAGCGCCGGATGGAAATCGATGCCCAACTCGTCGCCGAAAAGTCCGCACAATATGCGGCACAGAATGAACGTCTCGAACAGCGTGTGAGGGTACTGGAACGGATCGTCACCGACCGCGGGATCGGCCTGGCGGACGAGATCGACCTGCTCCGGGACGAGCGCCCCCTAAACTAATCCGTATTCAGGAGCTGACCGATGAATCCCTTCACGATGGTCGTCTGTATCGTTTTGATCGTGGCGGTCTCCCGCGTGCTCCGGGCGCGGTACCATGCCCAAGGATCGCTTTCCGCCCCGGCCGACACCGCCGACACGCTGCGTCTGCGCGACGAGGTGCGCCAGATGAAGGAGCGCATCCAGGTGCTCGAACGCGTCATCACCGACAACCACAAGAGCGTCGATCTCGACCGAGAGATCGAGCGGCTCCGCGACCGCTAGGAGGAGGCGGACATGACCGAACCGAACGTCTATATCACGCTCGCGCTGACCGGCCTGGTGGCGCTCGCCATGATCGTCACCGCTGGACTCGCCGGCTGGCGCGGCTGGCTGTCGCTCAGGCGCCTGGAGCTCGACCAGGCGCACGACACGGGCCTGCCCGTTGCGGTGTCGACCGGTGCGCGCATCGAGATCGCCGACCTGAAGGAACGCATCAAGAAGCTGGAGGCGATCGCCGCCGGGGTCGACCTGTAGCGCGGCAATCGTGTCCTGCCGCACGCGCAGCGGTTGCGGGCGAGATGACGCGGGAGTACCGCGACGCCATGCCCAAGCTAGCCGATATCCATGAGGAATATGACTTCCTCGAACCCGACGACCGCTACCGCCTTCTGATCGACCTCGGACGCGATCTCGAACCCATGCCCGATGCGCTGAAGACCGATGCAACGCTGGTTCGCGGCTGCTCGGCATCGGTGTGGGTCTATCCGATGAAGACCGACGACGGCCGACTCCATTTCCTTGCGGATTCGAACGCTGCGATCACCAAGGGGATCATCGCGCTCGTCCTTCAAGCGGTGCAGGACCAGCCGCCGGCGGCGATCGTCGCGACCGACATCGGTGCGGAACTGGCGCCGTTCGATCTCGGCAAGCAACTCAGTTCGAACCGGACGCAGGGAATCCCGAACATGATCGCGTTGATCCGCGAGACCGCCGAACGCTACGCCAGCTAGGCGGCCTTGAGGCCGTCTTCCACCCGGGAAGGGGACGGCGGAGCGGCATCACCCCCGCGCAGCGTCGTTACGATCTCGCCAGCGTCGGCGCCGGCGGGGACCAGCATCCACCGATCGGGCCTGGCCGCATCAATCATCACGACCGCATTCTTGGGGCATACCCCGAGGCATTTGACCTCGACCACGCCGCGGTCGGCCTTGCGGCCTTTCTTCAACCCAAGCGCGGCGCGCAAAAGCTTGGCGAGCGGCGTGCGGCGCTTATCGCCGAACCCGCCCGCGAGCTTCTTCGAACATTTGCCGCAGACCAGCACGCTGCCCTGCCAGCGGCTCGCCAGCACGCGGATCACGCCGGCTTCCACGTCCGTGCATCCTCTGCGGCGCGCAAGACCTCGTAAGCGGCCTGGACACCCTGGAACCGCGTTGCTGCATCCTTGTCGCCCGGACGCACATCGGGGTGATTGGCCTTGGCCATTCGCCGCCACGCGGCACGGACATCCTCGAACGTCGCATCAGGTTCGAGTTGCAGCACTTCAAGCGCACGCATCTCGTCGCGCGACCGACTGCCGTCGCCCGATCCCGCCCAGGCATAATGCTTCGGATCCGCATAGCCATCCGCAGTGCGCGTCTCCGCCGCCTCGCGCTCGGCGGCTTCCTCAGCGCTCAGGCCTTCGAAATAATTCCAGCCGCGATTATACTCGCCCGCATGCGTCATGCAGAAATACCAGCGGTCCGGGCTGTTGGGCGATTTCGGCGCCGGGCAATTGCCGGGTTCGTTGCAGCCGTGCCGGTCGCACAATCGAACCGTCACCGCCTCGCTGCTCGAGCCATAGCCGCGCCACCGCGGAAATCCCCAATCGGGTGTACGTGTCGTGCTTCGCGCCATAGCCGTTCGAGATAGGCGTCCCCACCGACAACGCAACCGCGTACCGCACCGCCAAACGATCAAGCCACGCGGCCGCACCTGCGGCCGGGACCGACATTGCGCCTTGAGTCAGGAGGCGTTCATCGCCTAATGAACATGAATAAATTGTCATCTGGCATAGGGTAAAGCGTCTGCTCCGGGCGCATCCCGGCCGACGTTGCGGCGACAGGAGCCCTGGTGCAAACTCTCATTCCGAAGCTAAGCACGTGGCGGGCCGATCTTCCCGCGTCGATTGTGGTCGCCCTTGTCGCCCTGCCCCTGTGTCTGGGCGTTGCGCTAGCGTCAGGTGCGCCACTGTTCGCGGGTGTCATCGCCGGGATCGTCGGCGGCATCGCCGTCGGGCTCTTCTCAAAATCTCCCTTGTCGGTCAGCGGACCGGCTGCAGGCTTGACCGTGATCGTCCTCGCGGCGATCGAAAGCATGCCGAGCTACCAGATGTTCCTGATGGCCGTCGTGCTGGCGGGCGTGCTTCAGATCGGCTTTTCGCTGACGCGCGCGGGTATCCTCAGCGAATTCGTGCCCTCCTCGGTGATCACCGGGATGCTGGCCGCGATCGGCCTGATCCTTATCCTCAAGCAGATTCCGCACGCGGTCGGCTTCGACCGCGAGGCCGAGGGGATCTTCGAATTCTCCACCGCCAACGGCGTCAACACGTTCTCGCGAATTATCGACAGCCTGAGCGCGAGCGTGACCCCCGGTGCGATCCTGATTGCCGGGATCAGCCTGGCATTCCTGTTCTGGTGGGACGGCGCGAAACCGAAGAATGGCCCGCTCCGGTTTGTCCCCGGCCCGCTCGTCGTCGTCCTGATCGGCGTGCTCGGCAACGCGCTGCTGGGCGCGGTCAAGCCTGATTGGCAGCTCCAGGCGACACATCTCGTCCAGGTACCTGTCACGCAGAAGCTTTCCGAATTTCCCACGCTGTTCACGCTCCCGGACTTTTCCGGCATCAGCATGGGCATCGTCTGGACAACTGCGGTCACGCTCGCAATCGTCGCGAGCTTGGAGTCGCTGCTCAGCGTGAAAGCGGTCGACGAGATCGATCCGCGCCGTCGCTCCACCGACAAGAACTGGGAGTTGCTCGCGCAGGGCGGGGGTAACATCCTGTCGGGCATGATCGGCGGGCTTCCCGTCACGTCGGTGATCGTCCGATCGTCGGCCAATGTCGACGCCAAGGCGGAGAGCAAGCTTTCGACCATGCTCCACGGCTTCTGGCTGCTGATCAGCGTTGCACTGATCCCGTCGCTGCTGAACCTGATCCCGCTCTCCGCGCTTGCCGCGGTGCTGATCGCGACCGGTTACAAGCTGACCAAGCCGAAGCTGTTTCTGGAACGCTACAAGCAGGGCTGGACGCAGTTCATCCCCTTCGTCGTCACGGTCGGCGCGATCCTGTTCACCGATTTGCTCGAGGGCATCGTGATTGGCATCGTTGTCGGCTTCGTGTTCGTCATTGCGCGCAACTTCCGTACCGCGATCACCTTTGCCTGCGATGGCGATGACTGCCTCGTCCGTGCGCGCCGCAACCTGTATTTCATCCACAAATATGAATTGCAGAAGTCGCTGAACCGCGTGCCCGACAATACGCAGGTGCTGATCGACCTGTCGTCGACCAGTTATGTCGACCTCGACAATATCGACATCATCAACGCGTTCATCAAAGGCGCGGAATATCGCGGTATCACCGTCAGCCTGCGCGGCGATATCGCCGGCAAGCGTGCTGCGTTGATCAACGCGCCATCGAGCGAGGTTCTGTACACATGAGACGCTACAAACAGCTGCTGCTCGCCAACAAGGCCTGGGTCGCAGAGCATACCGACGAGAATCCCGACTTCTTCAGCCGCCAGACGGTCGGCCAGAAGCCGGAATTCTTGTGGATCGGCTGCTCGGACAGTCGCGTCAGTCCCGAACAGATGACGATGACTCAGCCGGGCGGGATGTTCATCCACCGCAACATCGCCAACCTCGTCAACGATCACGACCTGAACCTCATGTCGGTGCTGCAATATGCGGTCGACGTGCTGAAGGTGAAGCATGTCATCGTCTGCGGCCATCACGGTTGCGGCGGCATCATGGGTACGCTGCAAGGTGGCCTGGACGGTCCCGTTGACGAGTGGCTCGACACTGCGCGCGAAGTGCTGCGCGATCACCGCGACGAGATCGATGCGCAGCCTACCGAAGAGGCCAAGGTCAATCGCTTCGTCGAGGTCAACGTCCGCGACCAGCTCGTTCGCCTCGCGCGCACCAAGACGGTGCAGGATGCGTTCGCCAAGGGCCAGGAACTGGCATTGCACGGGTGGGTCTACGACATGCGTGACGGCCATATCAAACCGCTGATGGAGATCGCCGCCGACACGGTTCTCGACGAGATCGGCCGGCCGGAGAAGGTGCTGGTCTAGGCTTGAAGCAAAGTCAGCGTCCAACTTGCCGCCTAATGGATTGGTGGCAGGGTGTACGCGGATCCCGACCGACGTCGCATTGCGGCCCGAGCGCCGCAACGTTTAGCCCGGCAAGGTGAACCTGATACGATTCACCGTTGCGCCACAACCCAGCCCGCCGTCCGGACGATAGGTTTTCGCGAATTTCACCTTGGTGAGGAACTTCGTTCCAGCCTCGGAAAAGATGAACGGCGGATAGCTCAGCAATGCGCGCTGATTGATGACATGGCCATCGGCTGCGACGTCGAACTGGAGCTGGGTCCACCCCTCAAATCCCCAGCGCTGTGCCTCCATGGGAAATGCCTCCGAACCCGGCATGGCGATCATCTTCGGCGGGGCATCCATGATCGCGCACTGATTTGCCGTCAGCCCACTTGATGCGAATGTCGCGCGCGCCGCCTCGATCTGCCCATTGCTTTCCTCGATCGCGGCGATCCGAATCAAGGCACCCACCCGCAACGGATCGTTCGCCTGAAGTCCCTTGTCCTCCGCGACCTGCCGCAGGATCGCGAGCGACACGCCGTTCTTGTCCGACTTGCGGGATCGCGACACATTGCCGTCGACCATCATCAGCCGGATCGCGGCCCGAGCCTGCGGATCATTTGCGTAGACGGGGTCTGACAGCAGCGGCGATACCGCTCGCTGATAGACGCCTGGCTTCCAGATGTCGGTGACCGCATTGATACGCGCGGGCAGATCGAAAGCCAGGCGTGCGCTTGGTGGCGCATCATTTGCCGTCGCAATAGCCAAACCGCGCGCATGCAGAGCGGCGCGCTCTTCCTGTGCTACGGTCGGATTGCCGGTTACCCGGTAAAGCGCCGCCAACGTCTTCAATCCGTTCGGCGACTGGATCATTGCCGAGGCCAACTCCGCGCGCTGCGCACCCAAGGCCGCCGCCGCCGGCCCTGTCGGCGCGGGCGGAACCGCCACGCCTTTATCCGCCAGCCACTGCTCGAGAACCCCGCCCAGCCCGTCGCCGATGGACGGACGCTCGAACGCGGTCGAACACCGCATTTCGACCCGCACATTATAGCGGTAGAAGGCGGGGATCGCCTGCACGTCTGCCGCGGGCCATGACCAGCCCTTGACCGCGCGCGCAAATTCCAGCGCTACCTGGCCTCCGCCCGCCGCGTAGATTGGCCGTGCGCGCTCTATGGTGCCGTCGTCTGCAATGTTAAATTCGACCACGGCAACATCATTGGGCTTCAACCCCGCATCCCCGCCGCAATCGGGGGATCGCATCTCTGCTGCAGGGTCGAACGATCCCTTCTTCATCCGCCCGGCGCCGGTATAGGCCATATAGCGCCGCGCTTCGTCGGCATTGCCACCAAGCAGAAAAGCGATCGCGGCATCGGACCGCGCCGCCGCGTCCATCGGGTCGATCTTGGCCGTTTCCATACCACCAAGAAGCTTCACCGCTTGCAACGAACTGGCACGCGCACCGGCGATATCGCCTGTATTCAGCTTCTGGATGGTCCGTTCTCTGACGAACCGGGCGGCGGTTCTATTGTCGAGCTTCGAATTGGCGATCAACGTATCGCTCCGCGCCAGCGTTGCCGCCGCGGCCGCCGGATCGACAAACGTCTGTACCGCAACCAGTGACAGTATCGCCCCCAGCTTGTCGGCGCTGCTGATCGCGGCAGCCTCGGCCTGCTGAAGCGCGGTGACCGCGCCGGCATAGTCGAGCGTGTCGGTGGCAACCTGGCCGAGGATGAGAAAGGCGCGCGTGCGATCTTCCGCAAGGCTCGCATCGCCTGCCGGAAGCAACGCCAGGCCAGCCCGCGCGGCCCTTACCGACTCATCGGAGCGTTTCAGTGAGAACAGTACGGGTGCCTTGCGCACCAGGACGATGCCGCGATTGCGCGATCCTGCCTTGGTTCGCGCTTCGAGCCTTTCCCACGCGGCAAGCGCTGCGGCACGATCGGGTGCCGCATCAAGCGCGGCCGCCGCCTCGAAGTCCTGCTGGACCGTCGTCGATGCCACCGTTTGTGCGACGCCCGGCACCGTTCCGCAGATCATCGCCAGCACGCCCGCATGCAAAGCCGCGGCCCCATTGATACGCATTACGTCCCCCCTAAGAATTCGGGACAGTCTGCAATGCTTCAACAATGGATGCCAGAGGGTCTGTAAGCCGGGTTCTGTCCATTTCCGACCCTTCGGTCGAAAGTTGGGCGACCATTCCTCTAGGACGACGGTTGCCCGCCGCCTCAAGCAATCAACCCGGGTGACGAGCCGGAACGAAGCCCATGTGCCACCCCTATTCGATCTTGCTCCCGGTGGGGTTTGCCGTGCCGCCCCTGTTACCAGGCGCGCGGTGCGCTCTTACCGCACCCTTTCACTCTGACCGCCCCGGCTTGCGCCGAGGGTTGGCCGTCTGCTCTCTGTGGCACTGTCCCTGGGGTCACCCCCGCCGGGCGTTACCCGGCACCGTCGTTCCGCGGAGCCCGGACTTTCCTCGCGGATGCCATTACAACACCCCCGCGGCCGCCCGACCCTCTGGCGCGCCGATCCCTAGTCGTCACCCATCGGTTTGGGAAGCAGCAAAGCGAGCAGGATGCACCGGCATTCCGCATCGATCTCGCCGTCTACAAGCTCGGGGCGAAACCGGCGCTGGAACGCCATGATCGCCGCCATCCGGTTCTCCACGTCATAGCCGAACCGTTCGAGCGCAAGGCAGAACCCGCCCTCCGTCCAGCCGGGATCCATCAGATTCTTGGTCGGCCGCGGCAGCGCAAGCCGGCGTCGCGCCAGTTCGTGCCACGGGAACAACTCGCCCGGATCGCGCTTGCGCGTCGGCGCGATGTCGGAATGACCGACAATGTTACCCCGCGTGATCTCGTGGCGGTCCTTGATCTGCGCCACCAACGGCAGCAGCGCGGCGATCTGTTCGGGCGGGAACGGGCGATAGCCGAACTCATGCCCAGGATTAACGATCTCGATGCCGATGCTTGCCGAATTGACGTCCTCGATCCCGCGCCAGTGTGACCGTCCCGCGTGCCAGGCGCGCTTGTCCTCGGCGACCATCCGCAGGACGGTCCCGTCCTCCTCGATCAAATAATGCGCCGACACCTTCGCGTCTGGATCGCGCAGGCGGGCAATCGCGGACGGGCCGTCCTGCATGCCGGTATAGTGCAATACGATCATGCTGACAGGCAGCGTTCGGTCGTCGAAATTCGGTGACGGCGTCTCGATGATCGTCAAGCCAGCTTCCCCTCCAGCCGGTCCGCGCGTGCGGTCCGGATCGTGACGATCGCGACGCCGAGCATCGCAACGCCTCCGCCTGCAAGCATCAATAGCGTCAACGGGTTGCCGAAGTAATAGGCCGCGGCGAACACAGAGATAATTGGTGCGGCGAGCGTCATCGGCGTGACAACGCTAACCGAATGACGCTGCAACAGCCACGACATCGAGCCCTGGCCGATCACCGTCGATCCGATCGCGGAAAACGCCACCCAGCCGACCGTGCGGAGCGGCAGGTCAGGGATCGCGCGCATCGCTACGGGCTCGGTGATCATGGCACGCCGACGAGCCGCCGCTGGATCAGCGAGGTGATCGCCCAGATCAGGCTTGCCAGCGCGGTCAGCGCAAGACCGGCGCCCTCGCGCGCTGCCGACGGATCGAAGACCAGCAGCACCACTCCCAGGATCGACAGGCCTATCCCCAGCATCCGGGGCCAGTGGATCCGTTCGCGAAAAACGACGATCGCGAGCAGCAGCGCGAACGGGACGCCAAGCTGGCCGGCGATCGCCAAGGCGCCGATATTCGTCGCGACCGACAGCGACAGATTGATCACCAGATAGAAGATGCCGCCCGACAACAGTCCGAGCAGTGCCAGCGTCGCGGTCCGTCCCGGCACCAGCCGGAACCAGCTCGCGCAGACTGCGAACACGATGACCTGACGCAGGAACCCGGCCGTCATCGGCGCGATCTCCGTCACCGCCATCTTCACGGCGATGATGTTGAGCCCCCACAGCACGTTCATCACGACGACGATCGCAAAGTCGCGCAGGCCGAACCGATGCGTCGCTGGAGGTGCGGCCTGGATCGTCATCCCCCAACGCTTGCCGGGATCGGGCCGCGATGTAAACCGCAGCGGCACTCTATCTCGGGATCACGGCGCGGACAAGCGAAGCCGCAGATCGCCAGTGGTTGACGACGGCGTTTCGTAGAAGCCGCGATAGCGCTGGCTGGGTTCGAACAACGGGGTCTGCCCGCTCACCGTCTCCCCCGCGCCCATGACGAACAGGCCGCCGGGCCGCAACGCCCGTGCGATCGTCGAGAACACCCGCAATTTCGTCTCCGCCGTCAGGTACAACAGGACATTGCGGCACAGGACCAGGTCGAAACGTCCTGCGGGCGCCGCATCGGACACGAGATTCACGCGCCGGAACGTGACAAGCTTTACCAGCTCTGGCTTGGCGACCCAGTCCGCGCCGACACCGTCGAACCACCGCATCATCCGACGGATCGGCAACCCACGCTGAATTTCGAACTGCGTGAAACGCCCCGACCGTGCGCGGGCGATTGCGGCGCCCGACACGTCGGTCGCGATGATGTCCGGAACCGGCGCACCGGTCGTCTCGTGCCGCTCGGCGAACAACATCGCCAGTGACAGCGGCTCCTGCCCGGTCGAACATCCCGCGCACCAGATCCGGATACGATGACCGGCTGCCTCGGCATCCGCGATCGCCGCAACGAGGTGCTCGAAGACCTGCGCGTCGCGGTAGAAGGACGTTTCCTGGTTTAGTAGCGCATCGACGATATGCTCGCCGATCTCCCGATCCTTTCCGGCCAGCAACTGCGCAACCAGCTCGTCAAGGCTGCCGAGCTGGCGTTCACGCAACAGCGGCTTGAGCGCTGTATCGAGGCGCCAGGAGCGATAGGCCGCGATCTGCTGCCCCGTCCGCGCTTCCAGCAGCGCGGTCAGCACGTCGATCGTCGCCTGGGAGGCCGCCGGGGCCGGTGAGGATGACGGGGCCGTGGTCGGCATGCTCCGCCCGCGCAACGCTGACGCGCCCATCATGGACGACGCTGCGACGCGATGAGCCGCCCGATCGCCTCGGGGGGCAGTATCGCCGCAGCAACACCCGACGACACGACTGCGCCCGGCATGCCCCAGACGACCGACGTCGTCTGATCCTGAGCCACCACGCTGCCGCCGGCGTCATGGACCTGTCGCGCCCCCTCCGCACCGTCGCGGCCCATGCCGCTCAGCATGATAGCCAGCGCGCGCGCGCCAAAGACTTGGGCGACCGATCCCAGCATCGGATCGACCGAGGGCAGGCAACCGCTGCTGACGACGCCCTGCCTGAGGCGGATCGCGGCACCGCCGTCGCTCAGCCGCACGCAGGTCATGTGGGCGTCGCCGGGGGCGATGAACAGGCGGCCGGGGCGGATCCGCAGGCGGTCGGTCGCGACGTCGCACGGCCGGCCGGACAGGACCGTGAGTTGTGCCGCGAAATACGGCATGAACGACGCGGGCAAATGTTGCGTGATCAGGATCGGCAGCTGGAACGTGGCGGGCAACTCACGCAGCAACTGGCTCAGCGCGTGGATCCCGCCGGTCGATGCACCGATCGCGACGATGTCATAGGCGTCGCCGGCCGCGACGGAACGGCCCTGATCCGCAGCACCCCGGCCGCACAGCGGCTCAAGCGCGGCCGTGACGTTGCGCGCGCTTCTCAGTCCCGACGCGCGGGTAGGCACGATCGCGGCCGGGGCTTCGCACAGGCGTTCGAGCTTTTCGACAAGTGCGGTTGCAAAGCGGCCAGACATGCCGCTGGCGCCCGGCTTCACCAACGTTTCCGCCGCCCCGAGCGCGAGCGCCTGGACCGCGGCCGCACCGCCCTCATCGGCTGAGGAGGAGACGATCAGGATCTTGGCACCCTGTCCCGCGGCAATCAGGTCCGGCAGCGCGGTCAGCCCATCGACCCCCGGCATTTCGATATCGAGCAGGATGAAATCGACCTCGGCAGAGCGCAGGAACTTGAGTGCGGCTCCCGCATTGGCGACCGCACCGACGACGGTAAACTGCGCGCTCGCGTCGATCAGCCGTGCCATCACCGCGCGGGCGACGACCGAATCATCGACGATCAGGACGCGCGCGGCGGCGGACGAAGGCGACCGCGGCAGCGGTGGAAGGGGCAGCGAGGCGGCCACGGTGTCGTAAGACCCACTCAGGCCATGCCGACGATTTGCAACTTCGATGCGAGGGTTTCGCGGTCGAACGGCTTCATGACATATTCGTCGGCGCCCGCCTCGATCGCGGCGCGGATATACGCCATGCCGTTCTCGGTCGTGCAGAAGACGACCTTGGGACGCTGCGTGATATCGCTGTCGCGCAACGCCCGCAGGAAATCCATGCCGCTCATGACGGGCATGTTCCAGTCGAGGAGGATGACGTCCGGAACCGACTCCAGACAGCACTGGAGCGCCTCCTGGCCGTCACATGCCTCGCGAACGGTAAAATTAAGCGTTTCGAGGATGTGACGCGCGACCTTGCGGATCACCTTCGAATCATCAACGACAAGACAGGTCTTCATGGAAAGCCTTCCGGGGTGATCATGGCGCCCGCCTTAGCCGGCAAAGCGTAAGCACCGGGTTAAGCGCGCGCGAGTTGGCCGCCGTTTAGGCGACGAGCGCGGGCAAGGACGACGGCACCACCGCGGCCAAGTCGAGCACCAGCATCGGCTCGCCATCGCGATCGACCAGCCCCGACGCCGCCGCCGCCCAGCCGTGGTTGAGCGCCAGCCCCGACGACAGCGGCAGCCGCTCGAACGGTGCGACATCCTCGAGCGAGTCGACAAGGATCGCATAGTCATGCCCGTCGACCTGCGTGATGACCGCCCGCCTAGCGGTGTCGGGCGTCGGCGCGAGCCCCAGTGCAGTGCCGGTATCGATCACCGTCACAACCCGGCTGCGAAGCGCGGTCAGCCCGCGGATCGCCGCCTCCGCCTGCGGCACCGCGACGACATCGCCGATATCGACGACCGACCCGACCTGCTCTGCCGGAATCGCGACGCCGCGCCCGGCGATATGCGCGATCAGAAACAATTCCATCAGCGCGCTCCCCCACTCGGCACGGCGCGAATATACGGTGCTGAATCCCCTTGGTGCGCGCCGGCCTGCGCCGCGACCCGCCGCGCGAGTTCCTCGATCAGGGCCGGACGGTCATAGCGATAGATGCTGTGGTCCTGCGCACCCGAGCCCTCCCGATTGCGGCGCAGCGTGACGATCGGGGCGGCGACCGCCTCGACCGGTCCATCCTCCATCGCTAGCGCGACCGCAGGCGTCTCGCCCGCGGCGAGGCGTGTCACACACCGATAGCCCGACGCCTCGAGCGCGGGTTTGAGGAACGTCTCCATCCACCCGCTGCTGTCGCTCTGCAACAGGCAGACCGGGCGCGAGGCGCGCCGGACCGGCTCGCCCGCGAACAACGCGTGCGGATCGATCAGCTCGACCTGCTCACCGCCGATGATCACGACGCCCGCGATCGGCCCGCCGCCATGAGCCGGGGCCATTTCGGGCGGCAATTCGACGATCTCGATCGCCTCCGCGATCGCATAGGCCATCTCGCTATCGCCATCGGTCAGACGGAGTACCGCGACTTCTTCGCGGTCGCCAATCGTGCCGACCGAATGCAACGGCACGATCGCCCCGCCGATCGCGAGACGCAACGCGCCCGCCGTAAAGCTGATCGCCGACGTCGCCACCGGTTCGACCCGGTCGATCACCGCCAGCGCGATCACGCGGCGCTTGCCGTCCAGATCGTCGAACAGCAGCGCCTGTACGCCGGCAACGCTGTCCGCCGCCGCCTCGTCGTGCGCGACGGCGAGGGCGGAAAACCGCAGCCCCGCGACATGCGCGATCCCCGCTCCGTCGAGCAGCAGCATCGGCAGGCCGCTGTCGGGCAGCGTCTGGCCGGCGTAGACGCCGGTCGCCATCACGTGCGGCGAGGCAGGTTTGACGACCAGTTCCTCCGCGTCGAGCACATCGTCGACGCCGAGCGCATAATCGCCTTCGCGGGTCGACACGATCACGAGCGTGCCAGGGTCATGGTCGCCCAGCCCGAACAGCGCGGCCAGCGAGACCAGCGGCATCCGCCGTCCCCTGACCGCGACGGCAGATGCATCTCCGATCGTGTCGATCCGCACCTGCGTTCCACGGACCCTGACGATCTCCTCGATCGACTGCCGTGCCAGCGCGAAACGCTGCGTCCCCACGCTGACGATGATCGTCGACAGGATCGACAGCGTCAGCGGCACGTGAATGACGATCCGCAGACCCCGGCCGGGCATGTTGCACAGCGCGATGCGTCCGCCGATATGCTCAATGTTGGCGCGCACGACATCCATGCCGACGCCGCGTCCCGAGACTGTCGTGACCGTGTCGCGGCTCGACAGCCCCGCTTCGAATACGAGATCGAGCTTTGCGTCCTCATCCATCGCGCCGATCTGCGCTTCGGTACGCACGGCCTGGTCCTTGGCCTTGCTGACGATCCGCGCGACGTCGATGCCACGTCCGTCGTCGCTGATCTCGATGAGGATCTGGTTGCCCGACTGGCGTGCGGACACGACGAGTCGCCCCGTCGCGGGCTTGCCCGCGGCCAGACGGTCGGCCGGCGACTCGATCCCGTGATCGACGGCGTTGCGGATGATATGTGCTAGCGGATCGCGGATCAGCTCGATCAGCTCGCGGTCGAGCTCGACGTCAGAGCCCTCGATAACCAGGTTGACCGCCTTGCCCAGTTCCGCGCTGGTATCGCGGACCATGCGCGGCAGCGCCGAGAACAGCGCGTCGATCTTTTGCATCCGGGTCCGCGTCACTGTGTCGCGCATGTCGGCGACGGTCAGCGAGAGCCGTTCGAGCGCAGCTTCGACATGCGGATCGCTGACGTTATCTCGCAATCGCCGCGCCAGTTCGTTGCGCGCGAGCACCATGTCGGACATGCCGCTCATCATTCGGTCGAGCAGATCGACGTTCAGACGGACACTGCGGCTGCTGGCCCGCACGGTTGCGACATGCACGGGCACGGCCGCCGGTGTGGCGTCCTCCGCCAGCGCCGTGATCAGCAGCTCCTCGCTTGCATCATCCAGCGCCGCGCCGGCATCGATCGCCTCGACGATCTCGCCGATCCGGTCGACGATCGCGAGCACGGCATTCACCAGCGCGGTGTCGGGCACCCGCTTGTTGTCGCGAACCGCCGCAAGCACGTCCTCAGCGGCGTGGCTCAGCCGGGCCAGCCGGGGGATGTCGAGAAACCCACAGCTGCCCTTCACCGTGTGAACGAAGCGGAAGATCGCGTCTAGCCGCGCGCGATCCGTCGGCGCCGCCTCCCAGGCGACAATCTCGCCCGACAGTGCCTCCAGCGTCTCGCGCGTCTCGGCTATGAATTCCTGTAGAAGATCGTCCATGCGGGCCCCGGAACGCGTGCGTCGGGCCCGTCATGACGAACAGGGGTTAAGGCCGCGTTAGGATCGCTCCTCCCCCACCGCACCACCGTATACAGCCGTGTTATCGCGCGTTGAACACGGCACCGAAGATCATGACGCCGTCGGACGGTTCGAAGATCTGCATGCTGCCCCCGTTCTCGGCGACGAGCGTGTGCACCATAAAGGCGGCGGCCGCGCGCGGCGTTACCGCCGTGTCGCCAGGACCGTCGACCAGCGTCCGACGAATCTCGGGGTCCAGGACGAGCCGCGGCCCCTCGACCTTCACGACCACCTCGAGATGGCCGGCATTGTCCTCGCCGCCAATCTCCATCCGGCCGCCACGCACCAGCGATTCGCCGCCGATCAGCACCAGGTTGAGCAGGACCTTGATCGCCGCCTTGGGCATCGTTTCCTCGTCCACGAGCCAGGCGAGCTCGATCCGCTTGTTCTCGGCGATCAGCCCTTCAATCGCGGACTTGGCCTCGCGGGTTGCGACCTCCTCGCCAAATCCTCCCGCAGCGCCGAAGGCCAAGCGAAAGAATTTGAGCTTGCTCGCCGATGCGCGTGCGCTGTCCGCCAACAGCTCCATGCACCGCGCACGCATTGCCGGATCGGTTTCGTCTGCCAGCAGTTCGAGCCCGTTGTTGAGCGCGCCGACCGGCGACAGCAGGTCGTGACACAAACGCGAACACAACAGGCTGGCAAAATCGACCGGGCTGACAGTCATGAATATCCTCTCGAAAACATGTGCCGTTCTGACCTCGCCACGATTGGCTGGCAAGCGGCAAGGCGCATCGTTGGCGCTTCGCGCTTTATGCTCCGCGGATCACGTCAAATCAGCACAATGGCAACCTCGGCAAATGCGCCGGGGGCATGAGAGCGCCAAGCGCGGGCTTGCCTGCCGCCGATGATCAGCCAGATCGCTCCGTCGCCCATCGCCTGCGCGGCGTCGCGCGGCGACGGCACGGGGTTGCCCGTGGGATGCGAGTGGTAATGACCGATGACCGCTGGGCCGCCGTGGCGCGCGCGACGATGCGCGGCCAGCAGCGCTGCAGGATCAATTTCGAAGCTGTGGGCGGGATGGTCCGCGACGTTCTCGCAAGGCTCTGCCGTCGCGATGGCACCCGGCGTACCGAAGAGCAGTCCGCAAACCTCCTCCGCCGGCGATGCCGCCGCCCGTGCAAGCATCCGATCGAGGACGCCGCTTGAAATCTTAACGCTCATCGCCACATCGCTATCGCATGGACCGGGGGGTTGCCACGATTGAAGCGAGAATCGCCGCGGCGGCCGATGGATGGCGTCTGGACCGCGCGCTCGCGGATGCCGTCCCGACGATGTCGCGCGAACGTCTGAAAACGTTGATCGCCGCTGGCGCGGTATCGCAGGCAGGTCAGCCCTGGCGTGATTCGTCAAAAAAGGCGTCTGCCGGTCAGACCTTCGCGATCGCCGTGCCGCCACCGACGCCGATGCATAACGAGGCGCAGGACATCCCGCTCGTCATCGCCTATGAGGACGAGCATCTGATCGTCGTCGACAAGCAGGCGGGTCTGGTCGTGCATCCCGCAGCGGGCAATTTCGACGGCACACTCGTCAATGCGCTCCTGCACCATTGCGCGGGCAATCTGTCGGGGATCGGCGGGGTCGCGCGTCCGGGCATCGTCCACCGTATCGACAAGGATACCTCCGGGTTGATGATCGCCGCGAAGAGCGACCGCGCGCATGAGGGACTGGCCAAGCAGTTCCACGATCACAGCATCGACCGCCGCTACTGCGCGATCGTCGGCGGGATCCCGCGCCCTTCCTCGGGGACCGTCGATGCCCCGCTGGCGCGCAGTCCGCAAAACCGGAAGAAGATCGCCATCGTCCAAGGCGGCAAACGCGCCGTCACGCATTTCACGACGCTGCAACCGCTTCGCGATGCCGCGCTGGTCGAGTGCCGGCTCGAAACGGGTCGCACGCATCAGGTGCGCGTCCACATGGCCTCGATCGGGCACGCCTTGCTCGGCGACCCGGTCTACGGTAGAAACCGGCCCGGTCAGAAGACGCTGCTCGAAACGCTTGGTTTCCGCCGTCAGGCCTTGCACGCCGCGTATCTCGGGTTCATCCATCCTATAAATAGTAACGCTTTGGCGTTCGAAAGCAGGATGCCTGCGGACATGCAGGAACTGTTCAGCGAGCTTCACGTATAGATATCGGACCCTGCCGCAGTGCGGTATGGTTTCGCAGAAAGGGAAGACTACCATGGCAGCCCGCTCCAACGTTCCAGCGACGATACCTGCGCTCGGCAGCGAGGCGGGTCTCAATCGCTATCTCGCCGAGATCAAGAAATTCCCCATCCTGCAACCTGAGCAGGAATATATGCTCGCCAAGCGGTTCCAGGAGCATGGCGACACCGATGCTGCGGCGCAGCTGGTGACGTCGCATCTTCGTCTCGTGGCCAAGATCGCCATGGGCTATCGTGGCTACGGCCTGCCCACCTCCGAGCTGATTTCGGAAGGCAATATCGGCCTGATGCAGGGCGTGAAGAAATTCGAGCCTGAGCGCGGCTTCCGCCTCGCTACCTATGCGATGTGGTGGATCCGCGCATCGATCCAGGAATATATCCTGCGCAGCTGGTCGCTTGTGAAGATGGGCACCACCGCAGCGCAGAAAAAGCTGTTCTTCAATCTGCGCCGGATGAAGAGCCGCCTCGATGCATTCGAGGACGGTGATCTGCGCCCCGAGCACGTGACCAAGATCGCCACCGATCTCGGTGTCGCCGAGACCGACGTCGTCAGCATGAACCGCCGCATGGCGATGGGCGGTGACACCTCGCTCAACGTGCCGATGCGTGAGGACGGCGAAGGCCAGTGGCAGGATTGGCTGCAGGACGACGCACCGCTCCAGGACAAGATCGTCGCCGACGCACAGGAGGCCGACGTCCGCCACTCGATGCTGGTATCCGCGATGGACGACCTCAACGATCGTGAACAGCATATCCTGACCGAACGCCGCCTGACGGACGATCCCAAGACGCTCGAGGAATTGTCGCAGGTCTATGGCGTCTCGCGCGAGCGAGTTCGCCAGATCGAAGTTCGCGCGTTCGAGAAGCTGCAAAAGGCAATGATGCGCATCGCCGGCGAAAAGCGCCTGCTCGCCGCCTGACGTCATGCGCACCGTCGTCATCGGCGGCGGTGCGGCCGGTATTGCGGCGGCGCGGACGCTCCATGACGCCGCGCATGATGTGTTGCTGGTCGAGGCGAGCGACCGCCTTGGTGGTCGGGCGCATAGTCTTTCGATAGACGCGTTATTGAGCCGCGAGGGCAGTGAGGCAGAGGCGAATCCTGTCCCTGCGGGATCTAATGTCGATGCCGGTTGCGGGTGGCTCCACTCCGCGCAGCGCAACCCATGGACCGCGATCGCGGAGCTTTCTGGTTTCAACGTCGACCGGTCGGACGCGAACTGGCGCACGCAATGGCGTAACCTCTGTTTTTCACCCGAAGAGCAGGCGTCTTCGTCCACCGCCTATCAGGAGTGGAACGCCCGCGCATTGGCGGCAGTCGACGGTCCCGACCGCGCCCTGTCCGAGTTTGTCGGTGTGAACGATCCGTGGCGGTCGAGGATCGACGCGATCTCCGGCTATGCGAATGGCGCGAACCTGTCGCAGGTGTCGCTCCATGACTGGGCCGCGTATGAAAATGCGGCGTCGGACCATAATTGGACCGTGAAGCAAGGCTATGGCACGCTGGTCACCAGCCATGCCGCCGGTCTTCCGATCAGCCTTTCCACGCTGGTCACCCGTATCGACCATGGCGGTCGGCAGATCAGGCTCGACACGACGTCGGGGACGATCGACGCGGATCATGTCATCGTCTGCGTGCCCACCACCGTGCTTGCCCGATCGCAGATCAGGTTCGACCCGCCCCTGCCTGACAAGCATGCCGCCGCCGACGACCTCCCCCTCGGGCTGGCGGACAAGGTATTCCTGCATGTCGATCGACCGGAATGGCCGGCGAATGCGCATCTCGTCGGCAACCCCTATGCCGCCTGCACCGCCAGCCACCGCCTGTCGCCGTTCGGCTGGCCGATCGTCGAAAGCTTTTTTGGCGGCGACTGCGCGGAGATGCTGGAGGATGGCGACGCCGCGGCGTTCGCGATCGATGAATTGGTCGCCCTGCTCGGCAGCGACTGGCGCCGTCGCTTCACGCCGCTTGCCGCGACGCGCTGGCGTCACGTACCGTGGATCGGCGGCAGCTATAGCCATGCGCGGATCGGGTGCGCGGGCCAGCGTACGGTGCTTGCCGAGCCGATCGACGGCCGGATCTTCTTCGCTGGCGAGGCCTGCCACCGCGAGGATTTCTCTACGGCACACGGCGCATATGAAACCGGTGTCGCGGCGGCGCGGGCGATCATTGGCGGGGGCGCGGCGATCGCATAAGGAGCGGCGATGGGCCTTATCCGCATCCTCGCCAAATTCGCGTTCGTCTTCGTCGTCGTGACGGTCGCCTGGGTCGGCCTGTACCGGTTCGTCCCGCCTCCCTTCACCTTCACGATGATGGGCGACCTGCTGTCCGGGCATACGGTGACGAAGGACTGGATGCCGTTGTCGGAGATGGATCCCGACATGGCGCGCGCCGCGATCGCGGGCGAGGATTCGGGGTTCTGTTCGCACAGCGGCTTCGACTTCAAGGCGATCGCCGGGGCTGCGGCGCGCAATGCGCAGGGCGGGCGGATCCGTGGCGGGTCGACGATCAGCCAGCAGACCGCGAAGAACGCGTTCCTGTTCCAGGGCGGCGGCTATGTCCGCAAGGCGTTCGAGGCGTATTTCACCGTTCTGATCGAGACGCTGTGGCCGAAGCGGCGGATCATGGAGGTGTATCTCAACATCGCCGAGACCGGGATCGGCACCTATGGCGCCAATGCCGGGGCGATCCGGTATTTCAACCACGATGCGTCGCGGCTGTCGGCGACCGAGGCGGGGCGGATCGCGGCGGTGTTGCCGCTGCCGAAGAAGCGGGCGGCGATCGCGCCGCGCGGTTTCGTCCGCCGCCACGGCAACACGCTGTCGCGCCGCGTCTCGACGGTCCGCACCCAGGGGCTCGACGGCTGCCTCCGCTAGGAGCCGGCAGCCGCCGCACCCGGCCGATCAGAACGGCAGCTTGAAGCCCGGCGGGAGCTGCAGACCGCTGGTCATCTTGGACATTTCGGTGCCCGACACCGCATCGGCCTTCGCGCGGGCATCGTTGAAGGCGGCAGTCAGCAGATCCTCGAGCATCTGCTTCTCGCCGACCTGCATCAGCGAATCGTCGATCGCGATGCCGATGATCCGGCCCTTGGCGGACGCCTTGACCTTGACCAGCCCGCCGCCCGACGCGCCCTCGACCTCGATCGTGTCGAGATTGGCCTGCGCCTTTTCGAGTTCGGTCTGGACGTTCTGCGCCATGGCGAGGATTTCGTCGATATTCTTCATGCGTTGCTCCTTTGACCCGGCCACGATTCAAGCTTGGCGTCGGGAAACGCTGCCACCGCGGCCTTCATGATGGGGGATTCGAGAATGGCCTGCTTCACCGCCTCATCGGCGGCGTCCTGCGCCTCGCGCAGCGTCGGTTCGCCCGGCGCGTCGACGATCGACACCTTCCAGGCGGTCCGCGTGACCGACTTCAGCAATGTGCCCAGTTCGGCCAGCGTGTCGGCCGAGACCGGCCGGCTGCCGCTGAGCGCGAATTCGGGCGGTGCATAGGAGACGATCCGCGCACCGTGTCGCAGCCGCGCGGCGATCGCCAGCCCGCCCGAGTCGTCGAGCAGATCGACCAGAGCCGCGAAGGTCGGCGGCAGGATCGGTCCGGTGTCGACGGGTGCCGGCGCAGCGGATGCCCCCGCCCCGGCCCAGGGCGGTGCCTCGCCAGAGGGTGCGGGAGCGGGCGCCTGGGTCGACGCGGCGGCGGGCGCAGTGGGTGCCGGACTACCGGCGAGCTGCCGCGCGAGTTCGCCCGGATCGGGCAGCGTCGAGGCGTAGATCGTCCGCAGCAGCGCCATTTCCGCCGCCTCGATCGGCAGGACCGCCTTGGCGACCTCGTCATGGCCCTTGAGAAACAGCTGCCAGAGGCGATGCAGCGCGGGGTAGGACAGGTTGGCGGCCCACTCCTCGCGCGCGGCGCGCTCTTCCGCGGGCTGCGCGGCGTCGGCCGGCGTCCCGACCTTGGTCAGCGTGATGCCGTGAACGGTTTCGAGCAGCGACCGGAGCACCGACAGCGGATCGACGCCATAGTCATATTGCCGCCGCAGCGAGGCGAGCGCCCCCGCCCCGTCGCCCGCCAAGATCAGGGCGAGCAGGTCGCGCACCGCGCCGCGATCGGACAGGCCGAGCATCTGCCGCACCGCGTCCGTGGTGACGCCGCCACCTTCGAGCCCGGCATGCGCGATCGCCTGGTCGAGGATCGACAGGCCGTCGCGCGCCGAGCCTTCGGCGGCGCGTGCGATCAGCATCAGCGCCTCGGGCTCGGCGACGACGCCCTCTTCGGTCGACACCCAGGCGAAGTGCCTGGCAAGCTGTTCCGCCGAGATGCGGCGCAGGTCGAAGCGCTGGCAGCGCGACAGGACCGTCACCGGCACCTTGTTCACTTCGGTCGTCGCGAACAGGAACTTCACATGCGCGGGCGGTTCCTCCAGCGTCTTCAGAAGCGCGTTGAACGCGTTCTTCGACAGCATGTGGACTTCGTCGATGATGTAGATCTTGAAGCGCGCGGTGACCGCCGAATAGCGCGACGCGTCGATGATCTCGCGGACGTCGTCGACGCCGGTATGGCTGGCTGCGTCCATCTCGATCACGTCGATATGGCGGCCCTCGGCGATCGCGCGGCAGGGTTCGCAGACGCCGCACGGGTCGATCGTCGGACCGCCCTGCCCGTCCGGACCGATGCAGTTGAGCGCCTTGGCGATCAGGCGCGCGGTCGACGTCTTGCCGACCCCGCGCACGCCGGTCATCAGAAAGGCATGCGCCAGCCGGTCGCGCTTGATCGCGTTGCCGAGCGTCTGGACCATCGCGTCCTGCCCGATGAGCTCGGAAAAGGTCTGCGGGCGGTATTTGCGCGCGAGCACGCGGTACGCGACATCCGCCTTAGCAGCCGGCTGCGGCGGTTCGCCCAGGTCGAAGGAATCTGACATTGCGGTCGTCATAGCGGCTGTCGGGTCCGGTGTCGAAGGGCATGGCCGGGACCGCGAATGTTGCGAATGTTGAGACGATAGCGCGATTCAACATTGGGCGTCGGGTCGACATCGAGCATCGTCGCGGTGCAGCGCAAGGTCGGGGTGCGGCCGTTCGGGACGGCGTATCGGGGGCCGGAACTGGGAGCGATCTGGGCCATGGTGCGGCGTACCACAAATGCGGGCAGATTTACAGCGAAATGGAACGTTTCGGGAACATCTTTGCGAAAGCTGTTTGGGATCAGGGGTTTGGCGGCGAAGGTAGGGGCGCCACGGCTAAGCCGTGTCGTCAGTCGGCGCTGTGCGCCGCTGGCCGCGCTCACATTTGCTTGCAAATGTTCGCGGTGGGAGCCGGGACGACCCGGGGCGAAATCGTTGTGGCTGCTTCCTTCCGGATCTGACCAAGTTGGCGACGACCCCGTCCGCCCGACTCCCGCTGCGCATATGGCGGGGTCGGACGGGATGATCAAGCCGCTTTACGGCCTGACCCGGGGGAAGGCCCGTTCTTAGCGGTTGACGCGGACCGTGCGGCAGACGCGCTGGCGATGATGGTTGCGGACCACGTTGCGGCAGACCTGGCGCGTGCGCGTACGATGACGGACGCCGGGGCGGTTGTCGTTGTGACGGACGACGGTCCGCTCATGGACGACGGTGCGCTGTGCGGATGCCTCGGCGGCGAAGCCGACGGGCGCGAGGCCGGTGAGCGCAACGAGACCGGCGGCGGCGAGGGTAAACAACTTCATGGAAAGTCTCCTGAGCGGTCTGGATTCGCGTGAATCCCATAACCTATGTTAGCAAACTTACGCCACCTCATTACGGTTCCGTATCAACGACGGAAACAGCGGCGAACCGGGCCGTAATAGCCGCGCTGGATCCGGCACACGACGCGCGAGCGGCCATAGCCACGCGGCCTGCCATAGCCGTAATGCGCGCGATAGCCGCCGTGGTGCCCGCGATAGCCGCCGCGATATCCATCCCGGTACCCGCCCCGGTACCCGCCCCGGTAGCCGCCCCGGTAGCCGCCCCGGTAACCGCCATCCCGATAGCCGTCATAGCGATGGCGCGGGCCATGCCAGCCGCGGTCATGATGCCCGCCGCCGCGCGGCCCGTCCCAGCCGTAACGCTGTGCGTCCGCGGGGGCCGCTGCGACCAGGGTACCGGCGGCCAGGGCGCCGGCGGCGAAGAAAGCGATGATCCTCATGAGAGCTACTCCACTCGAGCCCCGGGCAGCGGGGCTGTATCAATGCCCCGTATATCGGGGCGGTGGAGGCTTGATCGCCGAACCGCCGTGGCTCGACGCTGAACCGGCCGTTGTCATTCTGTAAGGTTCGCCCGGTCGGTCAGCCGGGGATGCGCACCGTCAGTCCGTCGAGCGCCTCGGTCAGGCGGATCTGGCAGGCGAGCCGGCTGGTCCGGGTCGCGCCGGGGGCGAGATCGAGCATGTCCTCCTCGTCCGCGCTCGCCGGCGGCAACCGGGCGACATCGGCGGCGTCGACGATGACGTGGCAGGTCGCGCAGGCAAGCTGGCCCTCGCACGTGCCCTCGAGCGGCTGGCCGTCCGCCTGCGCGGCGTCGAGCAGCCGGTCGCCCGGGGTGGCGGCGACGCTGCGGATGCTGCCGTCACGGGCGATAAAACGGACGATCATGGAAAACGGACGATCATGGCCATTGCCCTTCCGCGGCAGCCGCGATCGCGTCGACCGCGGCGGCGAGGTCTGTTTCGGTGGTGTAGCGGCCGAAGCCGAGGCGGATGCTCGACCGGGCCTGGGTCTCGCTCAGGCCGATCGCGCGGAGCACATGGCTCGACCGCCCCGACCCGCTCGCACAGGCGGAGCCCGCGGAAAAGGCGATGTCGCGCAGATCGGACATCAGCCGGTTCACGTCGAGCCCCTCGCGGCGAATGTTGAGATTGCCGTGATAGCGCGGATCGGTGGCGCCGTTGATCGTCCAGCCGGGGCCGAGCCGGTCGCGGGCGAGCGACCAGAGGCGGTCGACATGCGCGGCGTCCTGATCCTTGCGGTCGGCCATCAGCTGCGCGGCGACGCCGAAGCCGGCGCACAGCGCGGGCGACAGCGTGCCCGAGCGGCCGGGCGCCTCCTGCCCACCGCCGTGCATGAGCGGGGCGAGCGTGACGCCGTCGCGGATCCACAGCGCGCCGATGCCCTTGGGACCGTGGATCTTGTGCGCGGAGATCGCGATCAGGTCGACGGTGTCGGGGATCGCGACCCGGCCATAGCCTTGCACCGCGTCGCACAGCAGCAGCGCGCCGGCGGCGTGCGCGGCGTCGGCGAGCGCGGCGATCGGCTGGATCACGCCGATCTCGTTGTTGACGAGCATCGCCGCGACCAGACCAGCGCGGGCGACGGCATCGGGATCGACGATCCCGTCCGCGCCGACCGGCAGGATCGTCACGTCGCGCCCCTGCGCTGCTTCCGCCGCCGCTGTGTCGAGCACGGCGGCGTGTTCGGTGGCGAGCGTCGTGATCGGCCCGGCGGTGCCCTTGATCGCCCAGTTGAGCGCCTCGGTCGCGCCGCTGGTGAAGGCGACGCGGCCGCCGGGGGGGAGCAGCGCCGCGACCTGATCGCGCGCCAGCTCGACCGCGGCCTTCGCGCGGCGACCTTCGCGGTGGGGGGAATGCGGGTTGGCGTGCTGCGATTCGAGCCAGGGGAGCATCGCGGCGAGCGCCTCGGGCGCGAGCGGGGTGGTCGCCTGATAGTCGAGATAGCTCATGCCGCCGCCCTGATGTCGCGGGCGATGCGCGTCCAGGCCTCGGCGAAGCGCGCGACGTCGTCGGCGGTGGTGGTCCAGCCGAAGCTGACGCGGACGACCTGCGCGGCGGCGTCGGCGGGATAGCCCATCGCGGCGAGGACGTGGCTCGGCCGCATGCTGCCCGACGAACAGGCGCTGCCCGCGGAGACCGCGAACCCGGCCATGTCGAGGCGGATCAGCTGCGCCGCCGCGCCGACGCCGGGCATGCGGTAGGAGGCGATGGTCGGGATGCGGGGGCTGGCCTGCGCGACGATCTCGCCCCCATGTGCGAGGATCGCGGCGTCGAGTTCGGCGCGCAAGTCGGCGAGCGGCGCGAACCAGTCGCGCGGGGCTTCGAGTGCGGCGGCAAAGCCGAGCGCGCCGGGGAGATTCTCGGTGCCCCCGCGATAGCCGCGCTCCTGCCCGCCGGTCGGATCGAGCAGGCCGAGGTCGCGGACGAGCAGCGCGCCGATCCCGGGCGGGCCGCCGAGCTTGTGCGCGGAGACAATGATCATGTCGGCGTCGGGGAGCGGGAGCTTGCCGCCGGTCTGCGCGCAGTCGGCGATGCGGGGGGTGGCGGTTGGGGGCTGGAGGACGCCGGTCTCGCTGTTGGCGGACTGGAGCGCGATCATGGGCGCGCGCTCCCCGTTCGTCTCGAGCGAAGTCGAGAGACCTGCGCCTGGGAGGTGTTTCTCGACTTCGCTCGAAACGAACGGGAGGGGGGAGGATGCGAAAGCGGGAGTCCTTAGCGGCGAGACGATGCCGCCCGCATCGACGTCGAGCATGACGGGGCGGTCCGCCGCGCGAAGGACCGCGTCATGCTCGACCGCGGCGACGCCGATGCCCGGCCGGCCGCGCAGCGCGAGGCTTGCGGATTCGCTCGCGCCGCTGGTCAGGATCACGTGGTGCGGCCAGTCGAGCGCCTGCGCGATCCGGCGCCGCGCATCCTCCAGCGCCGCCCGTGCCGCCCGCCCCTCGGCATGCGGCGAGGACGGGTTCGCCCAGCGCGCCATGCCCTCCATCACCGCCGCGACGGCCTCCGGACGCATCGGCGTGGTGGCGGCGTGATCGAGGTAGATGCGGGGTTCGTTACGGGACAGGGTCGGTTCCAATTGCGAAAAGGGGTGCATTACCTATATAGCGCGCATCGTCCGGCACTCCACCCGAGTGCGTATCCCAGCTCGCGAGTGCCCATGCCAGAAGTCATTTTTCCCGGTCCCGAAGGCCGTCTCGAAGGTCGTTTTGCGCCGGGTCCGCGCCCGCGCGCGCCCGTTGCGATGATCCTCCACCCGCACCCGTCGGCGGGCGGCACGATGAACAACGCGATCGTGCAGCAGCTGTACAAGACCTTCCAGCGGCGCGGCTTTGCGACGCTGCGGTTCAACTTCCGCGGGGTCGGCAAGAGCCAGGGCGTGTTCGACAACGGCGTCGGCGAGCTCTCCGATGCGGCGAGTGCGCTCGACTGGGTGCAGAGCTTCCATCCCGAGGCGCAGACGACGTGGATCGCGGGCGTCAGCTTCGGCGCGTGGATCGGCATGCAGCTGCTGATGCGCCGGCCGGAGATCCGCGGTTTCATCTCGATCGCGCCGCCGGCGAACCTGTACGACTTCACCTTCCTCGCGCCCTGCCCGTCGAGCGGGATCATCATCCAGGGCGAGGGCGACGAGGTCGCGACGCCGGGTGCGACGCAGAAGCTGGTCGACAAGCTGCGCACGCAGAAGCACATCACGATCCATCACGACACGATCCCGAAGGCGAACCACTTCTTCGAGCACGAGATGCCCGAGCTGATGGGGTCGGTGGACAAGTATCTCGACATGCGGCTGGATCCTAACAGCCCCATCCGGTGAACCTCTGCCCTTCTCCCCTCGGGGGAGAAGGTGGCGCGCAAGCGCCGGATGAGGGCACGTTGGGGAGCCTTGCGCTTCACCACGTGCCCTCACCCTCCCACCGCTGCGCGGCGGGCCCCTCCCTCTCCCCCGGGGGGAGAGGGGTTAGAGGGTCCAGATTGCTACGTTGGCTAGCAGGACTGCGGCCATTACCAGCATGAGTATGCCCTTGCGGCGGTCGCGGTTCTTCACGATCAGCGTGATGCCGCCGATCAGGCAGGCGAACATGCCGAGCATGGCGATGGCGGGTGCGGCGGCGGCGATGGCGGTCAATGCGGCGGTCATGCTGCCAGCACCGCGGCATAGGCGGCACGGTCGACATTGCCGCCCGACAGGATGACGAGCAGCCCGGGTTCGGGATGGACCTTGCCCGCCAGCAGCGCCGCGAGCGCGACCGCGCCGCCGGGTTCGATCACCAGCCGCAACCGCTCCGCCGCCCAGCGCTGCGCCGCCGCGGTCTCCGCCTCGCTGACCGCGACGCCGGTCGCATCGCGGCGCGACAGGACGTCGAAGGTCAGCGGCGACACGCGCTGCGTCTGGAGCGAATCGCACGCGGTCGGCGGCGGGTTCGGCCCGACCGGCTCGATCCACGACGCTTCGAGCGACCGCCGCATGTCGTCCCACCCCTCGGGCTCGACCACCGTGATCGCCGCGTCCTTGACCGCGAGCGCGACCCCCGCCGCAAGCCCGCCGCCACCACACGGGACGACGATGCGGGACGGTGAACCCAGCCCCAGCGCCGCCATCTGCGCATGCGCCTCGATCCCCGCGCTGCCCTGCCCCTCGATGATCCACGGATCGTCGAAGCTCGGCACCAAAGTCGCGCCGCGTGCCTTGGCGAGCCGTGCGGCGATCGCCTCGCGGCTTTCGGTCGCGCGGTCATAGGCGACGACCTCCGCGCCGAGCGCCAGCGTCGCATCGCGCTTCGTGCGCGGCGCGTCCGACGGCATGACGATCGTCGCGGCGATGCCGAGTCGCCGCGCCGCCCACGCCACGCCCTGCGCATGATTGCCCGAAGAGAAGGCGACGACGCCGCGCGCCCGCGTGGCCTCGGGAATCGCGGTCAGCCGATGCCAGGCGCCGCGAATCTTGAACGCGCCGACCGGCTGCAGCGATTCCGCCTTGAACGCGACCGCTATCCCCCGGATTTCGGCCACGAACAGCGGCGTCGGCGGCAGGATGCGCGCGATCTTCTCTGCCGCGTCACGGACCCCGGCCCGTGTCGGCTGTCGCAAAATCGTCACACGTCGTCTCCTGTGGTGCAGATGCTATTTACATGGGGGGCGTGCGCCCCTAAATCGCGCTTCCGCTGCCCCATGGGACTTCCAACCGCAAGGCAGTGTTTTCGTAATTTGTCTCAGGACATTGGAGGTCCCTTGAATTGGTCAAGCATCATATCGCGCTGGGGTTAGCGAAAGCCCATTCGACCGCCGACACTCCCCTCATCGGGGGCGGCATCGACATCGCTAAGGGGCGCCCGGTCAATCCGGTCACGCTCGTTCGTCCGCACGCTGCTGCGCGCGCCGCTCGGTTCTTCGTCGAGAAGTTCCCGGGCCGCTCGATGTATGCGGTGAAGGCGAATCCATCTCCCGAACTCCTGCAGATCCTGTGGGACAATGGCATCACGCATTACGACGTGGCGTCGATCGCCGAAGTGCGCCTGGTCGCGCGGACGCTGCCCGAGGCGACCCTGTGCTTCATGCACCCGGTCAAGGCCGAGGAAGCGATCGCCGAGGCGTATTTCACGCATGGCGTCCGCACCTTCAGCCTCGACAGCCTGGAAGAGCTGGACAAGGTCGTGCGCGCCACCCGCGAAGCCACCGACCTGACGCTGTGCGTCCGGCTGCGCGTGTCGTCCGAGCATTCGAAGCTGAGCCTCGCGTCGAAGTTCGGTGCCGCGCCGCATGAAGCAAAGGAACTGCTGTTCGCGGCCCGCCAGGCGGCGGACGCGCTCGGCATCTGCTTCCATGTCGGCAGCCAGGCGATGACTCCGGAAGCCTATTCCAACGCGATGGAGCGCGTCCGCGCGGCGATCGTCGAGGCAGCGGTCACGGTCGACGTGATCGACGTCGGCGGCGGCTTCCCGTCCTCCTATCCGGGGATGGAGCCTCCTCCGCTCGAGCGCTTCTTCGAGACGATCCACCGTGCGTTCGAATCGCTGCCCGTCAGCTATTCGTCCGAGCTGTGGTGCGAACCCGGCCGGGCGCTGTGCGCGGAATATTCGTCGATCATCGTGCGCGTCGAAAAGCGCCGCGGGACCGAGCTGTACATCAATGACGGCGCGTATGGCGCGCTGTTCGATGCGGCGCATATCGGCTGGCGCTTCCCGGTCGAGCTGCTCCGCGAGCCGGACAGCCGTGCCAAGGACATGGAGTTCAGCTTCTATGGTCCGACGTGCGACGACATGGATCACATGGCCGGGCCGTTCCTGCTGCCCGCCGACATCCAGGCCGGCGACTATATCGAGATCGGCATGCTCGGCGCATACGGCTCGGCGATGCGGACCGCGTTCAACGGGTTCGGATCGGACGAGACGGTGATCGTCACCGACGAACCGATGGTCTCGCTGTACGACGAACGGTACCAGGACCTCGCGTCCAACGTCGTCACGCTGTAACCACTACCTATTATTTCTACCGTCATTCCCGCGCAGGCGGGAATCCATAAACGCTATCGGCGCGGCTCCATCTGCCCCCGAGTTTATGGATCCCCGCCTGCGCGGGGATGACGACGTTTGAGGATGATGACCATGACCGAAGACACCCGCATCGACGCGCAGCGCAAGGCTGAGCTCCTGTCCACCACCGTCGAGCATATCGACATCACCAGCTTCGACGCGCGGCCGATCGTCGACGCGATGAAGAAGATGTCGTTCACCAGCCGCGACCTCGGCCGTGCGACCGACATCTACAACCAGATGCTCGCCGACAAGGACTGCACGATCTTCCTCGTGATCGCGGGCTCGACCTCGGCCGGCGGTTGCATGGACCTCTATGCCGAGCTGCTGCGCAACAACATGATCGACGGCATCGTCGCGACCGGCGCGACGATCGTCGACATGGATTTCTTCGAGGGCCTCGGCCACAAGCATTACCAAGCGCTCGAGGTGCCGCACGACGACGTGCTGCGCTCGCTGATGATCGACCGGATCTACGACACCTATATCGACGAGGAAGAGCTCCAGCACGTCGACCACACGATCTTCGAGATCGCCGAGACGCTGGAACCCCGCCCCTATTCGAGCCGCGAGTTCATCCGCGAGATGGGCAAGTATCTGGTCGAGCACGGCAAGAAGGAGAACAGCCTCGTCAAGCTCGCCTATGAGCATGACGTGCCGATCTTCTGCCCGGCGTTCGTCGACAGCTCGGCAGGCTTCGGTCTGGTCAAGCATCAGGTCGATGCCGCGAAGGCAGGCAAGCCGTACATGGTCCTCGACGCGATCGCCGATTTCCGCGAGCTGACCGAGATCAAGATCAAGGCGGGCACCACCGGCCTGCTGATGATCGGTGGCGGCGTGCCGAAGAACTTCATCCAGGACACGGTCGTCTGCGCCGAGATCCTCGGCCATGACGACGTCCAGGTCCACAAGTACGCGGTGCAGATCACGGTCGCCGACGTGCGCGACGGCGCCTGCTCGTCGTCGACGCTGCAGGAGGCGGCTTCGTGGGGCAAGGTCAACACCGGCATCGAGCAGATGGTGTTCGCCGAAGCGGGTTCGGTTATGCCGCTGCTGGCATCGGACGCCTATCACCGCGGCCTGTGGAAGGACCGTCCGGTCCGCAAGTGGGGCGCGAGCTTCGACAAGGCCTGAGGCGGGCGCGCTGATCCTCCCCTGAAAGGGGGAGGATTCTGCGATTGCTCCCGGTGCGGGATTGATGCAGCCTCCTCCGGGGAACCGGGGGAGGCTTTTTCATGCATGACGACCTGATCCACAGCGAGATCCTGCGGCCGGTGGTCGCGCTGATCGCCTGGACGCTGGTGATGCTGCTCTGGATGCTGGCGACCCGCCTGCCCGCGATGAGGGCGGCAGGGGTCGACCTCAGCCAGCTCGTCGGCACCCGCGCCGCCGATGCGGACCGTTCGCTGCCCGCCAGTGCGCAGTGGAAGGCGCACAACTACAACCATCTGATGGAACAGCCGACGCTGTTCTACGCGGTGTGTGCGGTGCTCGCGCTCAGCCATACCGGCAACGGGGTCAACGCGTGGATCGCCTGGGCCTATGTCGGCTTGCGGGTCGCGCACAGCATCGCGCAGGCGACGACCAACCGGGTGCAGACGCGGTTCATCCTGTTCCTGTTGTCGAGCCTCGCGCTGATCGCGCTCACGCTGCACGCGGCGATGGCGGTATTCTGACGGGAGCATTGCCGGCGATGCGTGTCGATCGCCCCTTCCCCTGCGCAATCGGGATCGGCTAGCTACCGCGCCATGACCTTCGACCGCCGCACTTTGCTCGCCCTGCCGCTCGCTGCCGGGATCGCCCCCGCCGCCCTGCTCTCCGACGCCGCCGGCCAGTCCGCGACGAACGGGAGCGCCAG
This sequence comes from Sphingomonas sp. CFBP 13706, assembly GCF_014842355.1. Classification (NCBI taxonomy): domain Bacteria; kingdom Pseudomonadati; phylum Pseudomonadota; class Alphaproteobacteria; order Sphingomonadales; family Sphingomonadaceae; genus Sphingomonas; species Sphingomonas sp. CFBP 13706. Next base: position 164,329 of record NZ_JACYVM010000004.1, on the reverse strand, counting down.
TCGAGGCGCGCGGCTCGCCGGCGATCCGGTCTGGCCGCCCGCCGAGCGGTTTGCGCTGTGGCCCGGCATTCCGGCGGGCGCGCCGACCCCGCTGCCGCGCCCGCGCCCGATGATCACCGGACGCCCGGGCGGCTACCGCGACGTGCAGATGCGCGGTGTCGTCCAGCCCGAGGTCGGCGTGTTCCGCGCCGCCCGCCCCGATGGCCGCGCGGTGCTGGTCTGCCCCGGCGGCGGCTATTCGATCACCTCGCTGCGCAACGAGGGGATCGACGTCGCGCGGGTGCTGAACGGCTTCGGCATCACGGTGTTCGTGCTCAGCTACCGGCTGCCGGGCGAAGGCTGGGCGGACCGCGCCAACGTGCCGCTGTCCGACGTGCAGCGCGCGATGCGGCTGATCCGCGCCAATGCGAAGCGCTATGCGATCAACCCCGAGACGCTCGGCGTGCTCGGCTTCTCCGCGGGCGGGCATCTCGCCGGGTCGCTCGAGATCCATCATGGGCTCGAGGTCTATCGCCCGGTCGATGCCGCGGACCGGCTGTCGGCGCGGCCGGCCTTTGCGGGGCTGATGTACGCGGTGTCGAACATGGATCCGGGGCGCAGCCATGGCGGGTCGCGCGCGCAGCTGCTGGGGCCCAATCCCGATCCGGCGATGCAGGCGCGCTATGCGATCGACCGCAATCTGCGCAGCGGCGACGCGCCGCTGTTCCTGGTCCATGCCGAGGATGACGACACGGTGCCGGTCGCCAACAGCCTCGACATGCTCGCCGCCGCGCGCCGCGTCGACATTCCGGTCGAGGCGCATATCCTGCGTCGTGGGCGCCACGGCTTCGGCACGCGGTTGCCCGCGAGTTCGCCGGGCTCGCTCTGGCCGCAGCTGTTCGACCGCTGGATGCGCGAGGCGATCGGGCCCGAAGCGCCGCTCTGACGGCGGGTGTGCGTGCCCGGGGTTAGCCGAACACCCGCTTCAGCGATCGTTCGAGCATCATCAGCTGCCACAGCGTGCGGCCATGCTCGGCACGCCCGCCGCGATGCGCCTCGGCGAGCGCGGTGATCGCAGCCATGTCGAACCACCCCGTCTCGGCGAGCATCCGCGATGATCCGAGCGCGCTCGCCTCGCCCGCCAGCGCGCCGCGGAACCACGCGCTGATCGGTGTCACGAAGCCCATTTTCGGGCGGTAGAGGATCTCTTTCGGCAGATAGGGCTCCATCGCCTTCTTCATCAGCCATTTGCCCTCGCCGTGGCGCAGCCGCATGCCGACGGGCAAGGTCGCGCAGAACTCGACCAGCCGGTGATCGAGCAGCGGTTCGCGCGCCTCGAGCCCGACCGCCATGCTGGTGCGGTCGACCTTGGTCAGGATGTCGCCTGGCAGCCAGTGCTTCAGATCGGCATATTGCGCGCGGTCGATCGCGTCGCGCGCGGGCGCATTGGCCATCGTCGCGACATAGCGCTCCTCCGCGCGGTAGCCACCCAGCGCGGCCTGCGCGGCGTTCGAGAACAGCCGCGCGCGGACCTCGGGCGTCGTGACGCCGACCGAGCGGGCATAGGCCTCGCCGCCGCCTGCCGCGAGCGCGAGCAGGGTCGATTTCGCGCGGAACGGTCGCGGCGCCCAGTCGGCCTTGGGATAATGCCGGCCGAGCGCGCCGAATATCTGCGTCCTGAGATGCGCGGGGAGCATGCCGCGTACGCGCTCCTCCGCGGCCTGGAAGCGGTAGCGGCGATAGCCCGCCAGCGCCTCGTCCGCGCCATCGCCCGACAGCGCGACCGTCACCCGCTCGCGGGCGAGCGCGCAGACCTGATAGGTGGCGAGCGCGGATCCGTCGGCGAACGGCTCGTCGAACGCGGCGACCAGCGTGTCGATCAGCGCGAAATCGTCGGGATCGACCACCCGCTCGGCATGATCGGTGGCGAAGCGGCGTGCGATCGTCGTCGCATGGCCGCGCTCGTCATGCCCCGCCTCGTCAAAGCCGATCGTGCAGGTCCGGACCGCGCGCGGGCTCGCCTCCGCCATCAGCGCGACCACCGCCGAGCTGTCGACCCCGCCCGACAGGAACGCGCCCAAGGGCACGTCGGCGACCATCCGCGACCGCACGCCCGCGCGCATCCGCTCGACCAGCTCCTCGCCCAGCGCCTTGGTGGAGCCGGTCGCACGGTTGGAGAAGTCGACGTCCCACCAGCGGCGCGGTGCGGGCATGCCGCGCCCGCGCTCGATCAGCAGGAAGTGGCCGGCCGCGAGCTTCTTCACGCCCGCGACCAGACAGGCGTCGTCGGGGACATAGCCGAGCGCCATGTAATCCTCGACCGCGGACAGATCGGGCGCGCGCCGGACCAGCGGGTTGGCGAGCAGCCCCTTCAGTTCGGACGCGAACGCGACCGACCCATCCGCAAGCTCGACATAATGAAGCGGCTTCACCCCCAGCCGGTCGCGCGCGAGGAACAGCGCGCGGGCGCCGGCGTCGTGGATCGCGAAGGCGAACATGCCGTTCAGCCGGTCGAGCATCGACGGCCCCCAGGCGCGCCAGCCGTGGAGCAGCACCTCGGTATCGCCCCTGGTCCGGAACCGCGCGCCGGCCGCGATCAGGTCGGCGCGAAGCTCGGCGAAATTGTAGATCTCGCCGTTGTAGCTGATCGTCAGCTCGCCGTCGGACATCGGCTGCGGCGAGCCTTCGAGGTCGATGATCGACAGCCGGCGATGCCCCAGCCCGACGCCCGGCGCGGTCCAGATGCCGTCGCCATCGGGACCACGATGCGCGAGCGCGGCGATCATCGCCTGGATGCGGTTCGGATCGACCGGCTTTGGCGTGCCCGGGTGGAAGATCCCGGCAATCCCGCACATTCAGCGCAGGCCCGCGGCGTGATCGGCGACCGTGCCGACCGGCCCGAGCGCGGCGAGGAAGCGCGCCATCGGTCGCGGATCGCCGCCCTCGACCGACAGATGCACCGCAACCGCGCGCTGCGGTCCGCCGAACAGCCGCGCCTTCATCGTCTCGATCTTCACGATCATCCCGTCATCGGTGGTAGCATCGCCGACCCGGTACCACGTCGCGACGATGCGCTCCACGGGTCCCGGCGCGGTAATGCGCATCGCCGAACCGCGCGCCCCCGCGGCGTCCGCGACCGGGGGCAGGTCGGCGACGCGGACCCAGCGATCCTCCTCGCGCAGCACCCCCGTGCCGAACGCGATCAGCTCGTGCCCGTCGCCCTGCCGCCCGAATACCGCGACCGCCATGTCGACGGTCGCGCCCGAGGCGTCGGCATAGCGGCCGAACAGATAATGGTCCGCGCCCGGATACCAGGGCATCCACGGCGCGCGCACGCTGACATCGACGCGGTGCCAGCCCGGCACGTCGGGCAGCGTGATATGCGCTGGCAACATTTGCCGCCGCCCGGCGATGGCCGTGCTCCATGCGGGAAACGCCGATGCTACCGCCAGCACGAGCAGCGTGATGACGGCGAGATCGCCCCGATAGCGCGGGACCGCCTGCAGCTGCGCGGGATCGAAGGCGGGATCGTCGGGCGCGCGGTCGAACCAGCGCCAGCCGATCGCGAGCACCGCCGCCATCACGAGCGCGAAGAACAGCCAGCCGTAGACGATGTGGTCGATCCCCGTCGCCGCCTCGACCGAGGTCAGCTCGGCCGCCCAGATCGTCCCGAAGGCGCGAAACCCGTTCGCGACGACCGGCACGACGACCGACACGGCGAGGAACACCGCGCGCCGCCGCCACGACACGAAACAGACATTGGCGACCAGCACCCCGAACGCGACCATCGCGATCACGAACTTGGCGCCCGAACACGCCTCCGCCACCTCGAAATAATAGCGCCCGGCATGGATCAGCACGCCGTCGACGACCGCGGGCACGCCGACGAGATGCAGCAGCGGCATGACGATCGCGACGGTCACGGCCTGCAAGGGCGGCTCGATCCCCTCGCCGAAGGGCACGAGGAACAGCGCATAGCCGAGCGGAAACAGCAATCCGCGTGCGGCATTGGGGCCGAGGATCGCGACGACCGCGCCCTGCAGCATCAGCACCAGCCCGAGGTGCCGCGCGAGATTGACCGAGGCCGCGTCGCCCATCAGCCAACCTGCCCCGCCGACCGCGACCAGCGCCAGCCCCGGCCACCAGCCGACCGGCGTCAGCTGCGCGAGCTCGCCACGCCGCTGCCACACCAGCCAGGCGATCACCGGAGCGATGAACAGGCAGTGCCCGAAGGTCGTGCTGGTCCACCAGATCGTCGTCAGATCGGCGACGTCGCGGCGAAACAGCACGAGCAACAGGGTCGCCGCGATGCCGAGCGCGAGCAGATGCCGGGGCCAGGACGTCGCGGGGCGATCGGTCACGATGCGGACCGGCCGCTGCCCTCGACCCCGAACAGCGCATCGAGCGGTGCGAGCCGCGCGTCCCAGCCATAGCGTCGCAGGACCTGCGCGCGCGCGGCCAGCCCCAGCTCTGCCGCGTCGGCGGGTGCGTCGAGCAGCGCAAGGACCTGTGCGGCGAACTCGCTCGCGTCCGCCGCGACGCGGATCGTGCCGGCGTGGTCGATGCCCTCCGCCGCCGCCGTCGAGGCGACGACCGGCCGCGCCATCGCCATCGCCTCCAGCACCTTGTTCTGGATGCCGCGGGCGAGCTTCAGCGGGGCGACGCAGACATCGGCTGCGGCGAGCCAGCCGCGCACGTCGTCGACCGCGCCGGTGACGATCACCGCCTCGCCTGCCAGCGCCTGCACCGCCGGAGTCGGGGCGCGGCCGACGATCGCGAACCGGGCTGTCGGGTGTTGCGTGCGGATCCGGGGGAGGATGTCGCGGGCGAACCAGGTCACGGCGTCGATATTGGGGCGGTAGTCCATCTGGCCGGTGAAGACGATCAGCGGGTCTGCGTGGGCGCTGCCGATGACCAGCCCACTCTTCACCTCCCCGGCGGAGGCCGGGGTCCAGTTGTGGGACGTGGGTGACGACGGACTGTCCGGTGTTACTGCAGCCTTTCCAACTGGGCCCCGGCCTTCGCCGGGGTGGTGGGATGGGGTTGCGGCCTGCCCAACCTGCGCAGCCGGATCGGGCGCCCTGCCCTTCGCCTCCCCGACGGAGGCCGGGGTCCAGTTGGGGGACGTCGAGGACGACGGACTGTCCGGTTTTACTGCGGCCTTTCCAACTGGGCCCCGGCCTTCGCCGGGGTGGAAAGATGGGGGTGCGGCGTGCCCGCCATGCGCAGCCGGGTCGGTCGCCCTGCCCTTCACCTCCCCGGCGGAGGCCGGGGTCCAGTTGGGGGACGTTGATGGCGACGGATCGTCCGCTGTTACTGCGACCTTTCCAACTGGGCCCCGGCCTTCGCCGGGGTGGTGGGATGGGGGTGCCGCCTGCTCAGCCTTCCCAGCCTGCTCAGCCTTCCCAGCCTGCTCAGCCTTCCCAGCCTGCCCAGCCTTCCCAGCCTGCCCCGCCGGATCGAACGTCGCCGAGTCGATGCCGTTCTCGACCGCGAGGATGCGGCCGGTGGCGCCGCCGGTGCGGAACAGGGTGGCTTCGGCTTCGCTGACGAACAGGCTGGCGGAGACCCTCGCCGCAACCGCCCGCTCGAAGGCCCCTAACAGCCGTGCCTCGCGGCGCATCATCCAGCGCATCGGGCCGCGGGAGTCGTCCGCGAAGCCTGCGAACTTGGCGGAGTCCATGTCGACGAAGTCCATGACCATGCGGGGCCCGTCATCGGGGAGGTACTGCGCCATCTGACCCGAGAAACAGTAGATGCCGTCGACGCGTGGAAGGATGCGGTCGACCGCGGCCTGCATGGCGGGAGCGGCGAACGCCGTCAGCGAGACGGGCTTGCGGGTGGCCAGCGCCTCGAGTCCGGCGCGCGCCTGCGACTTGCCGCGTGGCAGGATCGTGCAGCTCGCCAGCATGTCCGTGAAGGCCGCAGGCGGATCGAGGTCCGCCGCGTCGTCGGCAAACGCGACAAGATGGACGCGCATGCGTGCGCCGAGATAGCGGAGGACGTGGAAGCTGCGGATCTTGTCGCCGCGATCGGGCGGAAACGGCACGCGGTGCGCCAGGAACAGCAGATCGCTCACCCCAGACCCCGGGAGATCCATGGTCCGGCGAGGTTCGCCGCCCAGAGCGGCAGCTTCTTCCAGCTGCGCACCATCAGCGCATATCTGGGGTTGAGCGGATTGACCTCGCGCGCGGGCCCGTCGCTGCGCTTGGCGTAGAGCCGCGGCACGGGCGTAAATCCCCAGTTCTTCTTGAACGCCGCCGCGCCGGTGCCGGTCTTCGACCGTCCGAAATCGAACCGCGTGCAGCCGCGCGCACGAGCATGCGCCATCAGCGCGAAATACATCCGGTCGTTCGCGCGCAGGCCCCGCGCCGCCTCGGTCCCGCCGCCCCAATAGGGATAGACCGTCCCGCGGTGATAGAGGCTGAGCACGCTCGCGACCGCGCGGCCGCGGTGGCGGACGGTCAGTACGTCGGCGTCCATCGTCTCGACGACCGAGCGGAACAGCCGCGCGGGAAAGACCGGCGTCCCCAGATTGCGCACCGATTCGGCATAGACGCGGTAATGCTCGGCGAGCATTGCGCGGTCGCGGCCGGTCGCGATGTCGAGATCGAAGCCGAGCGCGCGCCGCACCTCGGCGCGCTGCTTGCGCGGGATGGCGAGGAGCTCGGCATCGTCATCCGCCGCCAGATCGCGTGCGAACCCCAGATAGCTGTCCGCGTCGCTGTCCCACCCCGCGGGCACAGCGCCACCGCGAAGCTCGACCGACGGGCAGCCGTGCCGCTGCGCCAGATCCCAGGCCGCCGCGGCGAGCGGCTCGACCGCGCCATCGCCGAGCACGCCGCCATCGACCGCAAACCCCGCCGAGACGAGCGCGCGCCCGAACAGCGGCGACCGCATCTCGGTCAGCGGCAGCACGCCGGTGATCGTCCCGCCCCGCTCCGCGACCAGATAGCGTGCGCGCTGGCCGCAACCGCGCGCGACCGCGATGCTCCACGCGGGCAGGTGGAACGGCGTCGCCGCCGAGGTCGCATCGACGAACGCCGCGATCCGCGCGCGCTCGTCCGCGTCGGCGAGATCTGTCTCGCGCACTATGGCCGTCGTCACCGCAGCCGACCCGCCTCGACCGCGACCGCGGCATCGACGCGCCCCCAGTCATGCCGGCCGAGCAGCCCGCGCAGCTTGCCCGCCATCGCGCCAAGCCGCGAATAATGCCGGATCTTCGAGCGCAACGGTGCCGCCGCGACGCGCGGCTGGGCGGGGTCGATCTCCCAGGGGTGGAAATAGAACATCGCCGGGTGGTCGGCGGCATTCACCTGGCGGACCGCGAAATCCATCAGCGCGGCGGGCAGCAGCCGGAAGAAGCCGCCGCCCGTGGCGACGCGGCGCGTGCCGAACTGCGCGACGGTGACGGGCACTTCGAGCAATGCGCTGTCGGCCAGCGGGCGGAAGGCGAAGCGCGGTGCGTCGCACCAGCCATAATGATCGTGCGCGAGCGGTGCGACGCTCGACGAATAGGCATAGTCCTCTTCGGCCAGCACGCCATGCGCCCAGGGCGTGCGCTGGTCGATCGAGAAGCTCGGCGCGCGGTAGCCGGTGACACGCTGTCCCGCCGCATCCTCGATCGCCGCGCGCGCGCGTGCGAGGTCGGCGCGGAACAGGCCTGCATCCATCGTGAAGACGCGCTGGTGATCCCAGCCATGGCTCGCAATCTCGTGCCCGGCATCGACGATCCGGCGGATCAGTGCGGGATAGCGATGCGCGACCCAGCCGAGCGTGAAGAAGGTCGCCTGCACGCCGCTTTCCGCGAAGAGCGCGAGCACCGCATCGGTATTCGCCTCGACCCGCGACTGGAGGCCGTCCCAGTCCGCCTTGTCGATCACCGTCTCGAACGCGCCGACCTGGAACCAGTCCTCGACATCGACCGACATGCCGTTGCGGATCGGCCCGGCCGTTACCGCCGTCGTCACCGGATCACGCCGCGTCGTGCCAGTGCGACGCGCCGCGGATCGGCTTGTGATCGGGCCTGGGCTCGTCGCCCTCGACCCACTCGACGAGCAAGGTCAGGACACGGCGCAGTGCCTGGTCCTGCTGCTCGACGCGCGCCTCGAGCATCGCGAGCCGGTCGAGGACCGCGGGGTCGGTGGCGGGGTCGGGCGTGCCGCGGGGCTGTGCCTTGGGTTCGGCGGCGGGTTCGGGGGCAGGCTCGGGCGTGGGCGTCGTCGCGAGTGTCGGCAGGTCCGCGGTCAGGTCGCTCTGCACGGCGCGGACGACGGCGCCGTCGATGACGCGCAGATCCTCGATCGCGGCATAGAGCATGACGCGTCCCGCCAGCATGTTGAGGCGGCGGGGGATGCCGTCCGACCCGTCGAACAGCGCGGCGACCGCGTCGTCGGTGAACGCCGGATTGCCCTCCCAGCCGACCACCGACAGGCGGTGCGCGATATAGTCGGCGACCTCATGCGGCTCCATCGGATCGAGATGGTGGATCGCGATCACCCGCTGGCGCAGCTGTTCGAGCCCGTCGGAGCCGTGGAGCCTGTCGCGGAATTCGGGCTGGCCGAGCAGCAGGATCTGCAGCAGCGCATGGCCGGCGGTCTGGAAATTGGACAGCATCCGCAGTTCCTCGAGCGCTGACACGGGCAGCGCCTGCGCCTCGTCGACGATCAGCAGCGTGCGCTTGCCGGTCCGGGCGACGGCGTGCAGCCCGCGTTCGATCGCGGTCAGCAGCTGCGCCTTTTCGAGCCCCGCCGGGTCGACACCCAGCGCGGTCGCGACGATCCGCAGCAGGTCGCTCGCCTCGATCGCGGTCGACACCAGACGAATCGCGTTCAGGCTCTGATGGTCGATCGTGTCCATCAGATGCCCGACCAGCGTGGTCTTGCCCGCGCCGATATCGCCGGTCATGACGATGAAGCCCTCGCCCTGCGCCAGACCATAGCCGAGATACGCCATGGCCTTGCGATGCGTCCCCGATTCGAACCAGAATCGGGGGTCCGGGGTGAGCTGGAACGAGCGTCCCGTCAGTCCGTAATGTTCGTCGTACATCTGCCAAATATCCTAGAACTGATACCGTGCACCGAGCAGCGCCTGTGCGGCCCAGTCGCTGTCGAAGTCGCCGACCTTGAAGCTGTATAAACCGAGCGACGCGGTCGTGCCGAGCCGTCCGAAATTACGGTAATAGGTGCCGGTCGCGCCATAGGACCAGACCCCGCCATCGCCCGCGGTAACGAAACCGCCGCCGAGCTGGCTGTCGAAATAGTTCACGAACGCGGTCGCATTGAGCCCCGATACCGAAGACAGCGACCGCGCGAAATAGAGCTGGCCGTAATAGCTCTCGTCCTCAAGGCCGGTGACGACGAGGCCGGGCGCGCCGCGCGGCGCGAACAGCCGGCGATTGGCATAGCCGATCCCGCCGCCAAAGGTCGTCCGCCCGCGCGTCGCGACGAGCACCGCGTCGATCCCGCGCGCACGGTAGCTCGAGGTGGAGATCGACTGGAACACGTCGTCGAGGCACCCGCCCGGCGCCGCGCCGGTCGCGCCGAACACGCAGCCGTTGAACTGCTGCGCAAAGCCCTGGTTGGGCGCGAGGAAGCTCGTCGGCAGGTTGGCGAGGCCGGTGCGCAGCTGGCGGCCGAAGGTCTGCACGCCGTCATAGACGTTGACCGCGACGCCGACGTCCTTCGACGCCTGGTAGGTCGCGGTGCCGGTGACGCTGAGCGAGCCATAGCGTTCGCCGATCCGTGCCTCGACCGAAGTGCGCCGGTTCGGCCGCCAGATCACGCCCGCGTCGTAATAGAGCCCGTCGGTGCGATAGGCGATGCGGCGCGGCGATCCCGGCGCGGTCCGGAACCGGCCGTCGCGGTCGAGCACGGGCACGCCCGCGGCATCGACCAGCGCATCCTTCTGGCTCGTCTCGATCCGTTCATAGCCGAGGCCCGCGGTCAGCGCGACATAGGGCGACACCGGCAGCACCGCGTCGCCGCGGCCGAAATAGCCCTGGTAGCGCTGGCTGAGCTGGCCCGCGGTCTCGCGGTCGAACCCCGCGCTCGCGGTCAGCCCGACCGGCAGCAGCGTGCCCGGCCGGAACCCCGCGCTGGCAGTCGCGGTGTGGCCGATCGAATCGTCGTAATAATCGAGCCGCTGCCCGCCGGTCGCCGCGGTGCCGAAGGTCGGGGTCTCGACCTTGGTATAGCCCAGCCGGTAGTTGGCGTTGAGCGCGACGTCGCCTACCTGCGCGGCGAAATTCGGGCCGCCATAGACGGCATAGACCTGCGCGATGTTCGACACGTTGCCGACCAGTACGCCGGGCGCGGCGCCGCGGATGTCCGAGCGCGAGCGCGTGGCGATCCCGCCTGCCTCAAGCGAGACGTTGCGCGTCAGCTGCGCCTCGACCCGCGCGAGACCCGAATGGATGTCGGTGTCGCCGATATCGTCGTCATAGGCGAAGCGGCGTTCGTAGCGATAGCTGACCTGCCCGTTGATCCGCGCGGTCGACACCGCGGCATCGACGCCGGCGGCGAGCGAGGTGTAGGTGAGCACATCGCCACCGCCGAGATCCGCGGTGAGGATCTGCGTCGCCTCGATATAGGGCCGGACGACGACGCGCCGTGCGCCCTGCCCGCCTCCGGACCCCGTATCGGAGACCGACTGGGCGAGCGCGGGCGCCGCGACGAACAGCGCCGCCGCGCCGCCGAGGATCAGGCGGACATCGCTCACCGCGCGCCGCCTTGCTCGTAATAGCTGCCGAACCGCGCGCCGCCGGGGACGAACGACACCGCGTTGAGCACCAGCTGAATATGCTCGCAGGTGTCGAGCCGGTTGACCGCGGCGCGGACCTCGCTCTCGGGCGTGTGATCGGCGCGGACGACGAGCATGACCTGCCCGACCAGCATCGCGAGCACGCCCGCGGGCGACGCGGCGAGCGCGGGCGGCGAATCGAAGATCACGATGCGCCGCGGATCCGCCGCGAGCAGCCGCGCGAGCACCGCACGGGTCCGCGCGCTCGCGAGCAGCTCGGTATCCATCGTCGTCCGGTCGCCCGCGGGCAGGATCGAGAGATGCGGCACGTCGGTGCGGATCACCAGCGTCTCGACGTCGATGCTCGTATCGGCCAGCGCATCAAGCAGGCCGGGGCCATCATCCAGCCCGAGCTGCCGCAGCACGTCGGGCTTGGCGACATCGGCATCGACCAGCAGCACCTCGGTATCGCGTTCCGCCGCGATCGAGAGCGCGAGGTTGATCGCGCAGAAGGTCTTGCCGTCGTTCGGCCGCGCCGAGCAGACGAGGATCGTGCGCGCCTTGTCGGGCACCGCGCTGGCCTCGATCTGCGCGCGCGTAATCAGCAGCTGCCGCTTGATGAGGCGGAACTCCTCCGCCAGCGGGCCGACCGGCGCACCGGGCACCATCATGCCGTTCGCCGCCAGCATCCCGCGATCGATCATCGCCGTGTCGCTGGCGACGAGCGGCAGGTGGAACTCGTCGGGCAATTCCTGCCCGATCGGCGCGCGAAGCTCGGGCGGGATCGCGAGGAAGGTCGGATCCTCGGGCTCCGACGCGTCGGGTTCGAACGGCGCGACGGGCTCGGCGGCCGGCTCGGGCGCGCGTGCCGGCTCGACCCGCGCCGCCGTTTGGGCCGGGGACACCGGTGCGGCAGACGGCACGGGTTCGACCGGCGGCACCGGCGGCACCGGCGGCCGGGCCCGCACGTGCTGGCTGAAGTCATAGACCGTGGCGGCCCGTTCGAGCAGCGACGGCGCGCGTGGCGGCTCGCCGCTGGCATCGTGCGATTGGGGGATCTTGCTACGCATGGTCACGTCCTCAGGCCGCCAGGCCACGCTGCAGGATCTCGACACCCAGCAGCAGCACATAGGCGGCGCCGAGTGCTGCCGTGCCGCCGAGGAACATCCGGAACTGCTTGGCGCGCAGCTCGGACTGGGTGCGCGTCACGACTTCGCCGATCGACCCGATCACCGGCATCCCCGCGACGCGTTCAAGCCGGGCGCTCGTCGCGAACGTGCCGCGGAGCTGGCCGAGCAGGAACGCGCCGCCGATCCCGGCACCGAGCCCGGCGATCAGCACGCCGGTCAGCAGCAGCATCCGGTTCGGTGCGCTCGGCTTTTGCGGCGTGGTCGGCGGGTCGATCACGCTGAACTTGACGCGATCGGTCTGCGACTGCGCCTGGCCCCGCAATGCGATCTGCTCGCGCTGGGTCAGCAGCTGGTCATACTGGTCCTTCAGCACCTGATAATCACGGTCGATCGCGCCCTGTTCGGCGGCGACGGTCGGATCCTCGGAGAGCTTCGCGTTGAGCTGGTCGAGATCGCCCTGCAGCTGCGTGCGGCGGATCCTGAGCGACGCGACCGCCGCCTGCTTGTCTGCCATCATCGCCTGCAGCGAGACATAGAGCGGATTGGGCGACGAGCCCGCGCCGCTGCCGCCCGACAGCGGTTCGCCGCGCGCCGCCGCGGTTGCCTGGGCGAGCTGCGCGCGCAGTGCGACGACGTCGGGATGGCTTTCGGTATAGCCACGCGCACGGGCATCGGCGAGCTGCCCCTGGATCGCCGCCAGCCGGGCGCGTGCGGGTCCGGCCGCACCGGCGACGCCGCCGCTGCCCGCGACGGTTCGCGCGACGCCGGCCATCTGTCCCTGCACCGCCGCCAGTCCCGATTGCGCCGCCGCGAGATCGCCATCGACCTGCGCCATCTGCGAACGCGCGGCACCGATCCGGTCGGCGACCGACCCGGTGCCGGGCAGCGCGCCGAGATAGCGATTCTGGAAGTCGGCGCGCTTGGCCTCCGCGTCCTGGAGCTGCTTCTGCCGCTGCGCCAGCTGCTTGTCGAGGAAGCTGAGGCTCTGGCTGGTGCTCGTCCGGTCGCCTGCCAGATTGCCCTCGACGAAAATGTCGATCAGCTTCTGCGTGATCGTTCGCGCGAGCTTGGGACTCGCCGCGGTCGTCGCGATCTCGAACAGATTGTCCTGCGCCGACGTGACCTTGATCGACTGGGCGAGGCTGGCGACGCGGTCGGCGACGTCGCGGTCGCTGGCCACCGTGTTGGCGAGGTCGGTGCCGCGCACGACCTTCTCCAGATTGACCGCGGAGGTCAGCGTCTGGCGGATCGTGTCGATGTCGGTGCGGCTCGAGGCCGACGGCTGGTCCATGCTCGCGGGCAGCAGGTTCTGCATCTGGACGAACACGCGCGCGCGCGATTCATAGCGGCTCGGGATCTGCGACACGAACAGCCAGCCGAGGACGCACACGCCCCACGCGATCGCGAGCGCGAGCCACCGCCGCGTCCAGATCGCGTGCAGCGCGACCCGCGCCTCGTCATAGATGCCGTTCATACCGCCACGCCTCAGAACATCGATTCGGGGATGATGATGACGTCACCGGGCTCAAGCCTGACATTGGCGGACGAATCGCCCTTTTTCAACAGGTTCGAGATTTGCAGCGAGAACTCGCTCTGCTTGCCGCTCGCCCGGTCGTAGCGCACCAGCCGCGCCTTGTTGCCCGCCGCATACTGGCTGAGCCCGCCGACCGCGATCATCGCGTCGAGCAGCGTCATATTGGCACGATAGGGGATCGAGGCGGGCTTTTCGGTCGCGCCGACGATGCGGACCTGCTGGCTGTAGGTCCCGCTGAAGTTTTCGACGATGACCGAGACGATCGGGTTTTTGACATATTCGCCGAGCGCCTTCTTCATGTCGTCGGCGAGCTGTGCGGGCGTCTTCCCCACCGCGGACATGTCGTTGACCAGCGGCGTCGTGATCCGGCCGTCGGGGCGGACCTGGACCTTCGACGACAGTTCGGGATTGCGCCAGACGAAGATGTTGAGCTGATCGAGCGGGCCGATCACATATTCCTCGCCCGGCAGTTCCTTGTTCGCGACATAGGCCGCGGGCGGCAGTTCGGGCGGACCGCCGGTGCTGCTGCAGGCGGCCAGCGACGATGCGGCGAGCCCCAGCGTGAACAGGGAACGGGAAACGGGTCCGGAACGCATGGGCACTGATCTCCTGGCGCCATCCCGGCAACGGGTGTCCGATGGCCGGTTAAACTCGCACGGGCTATGCAGGGAAACAGGTGAAGATAGCGTTTAGGAGCGCTCCGCAACCCCGCCCGCCGCCACGCTCATGGCTGGGGTTGGACTGAAGTAACGATCTCGAGCGCGGGTGGATGCCCGAGAAACGCCGCCGGGCTCGCGCTGGCGCCGTATGCGCCCGCCATGAAGATCGCGATCAGGTCGCCGGGCACGACCGGCGGCAGCGCGACGCGGTCGCCGAGGCGGTCGAGCGGGGTGCACAGCGGTCCCACGACCGACACTGCGTCGGCCGCCGCCGCCTCCCCCATTCGCGCGGCGACCGCGAGCGGATAATTGCGCCGGACGACGGTGCCGAAATTGCCGCTCGCCGCGAGCTGATGGTTGAGCCCGCCATCGACCACGACGAAGACTTCGCCCTGGCTGTGCTTCACGTCGATGACGCGGGTCAGGTACACGCCGGCTTCGGCGACCAGCCACCGCCCGAGCTCGATCGCGAACCGGGTGTCGCGCAGCACGGCCGCGCGGGTCTCGAGTGCCGCGTGCAGCGCCGCGCCGACCCGCTCGACGTCGAGCGCGACGTCGTTGGCGAAATAGGGCACGCCGAACCCGCCGCCCAGATTGACCAGCGGCGGCGCGACGCCCGCCGCGTCGGCGAGCCGCGCGGCGAGGTCGAGCGTGGCGGCCTGCGTCTCGATGATCGCGCCCGCGTCGAGCGCCTGGCTGCCCGCATAGATGTGGAACCCGCGCCAGTCCGCGCCCGCCGCGACGATGGCGCGCACCAGCGCCGCGGCACGCTCCGCATCGACGCCGAAGGGCGAGGCGCGGCCGCCCATCCGCATCCCCGATCCGCGCAGTTCGATATCGGGGTTCACGCGCACCGCCATCCGCGGCGCGATGCCCAGCCGCGCGCCGATCGCGAAGCCGCGCGTGGCCTCGCCCTCCGATTCGACGTTCAACGTCGCGCCGGCGCGGATCGCTGCCGTCAGTTCGTCGTCGCGCTTGCCGGGACCGGCGAAGCTGATTGCGTGCGCCGGCTTGACCGCCAGCGCCATGCCGAGCTCGCCTGCCGACGCGACGTCGAGCCCGTCGACCAGCGGTGCGACCGCCGCGAGCAGGGCCGGGTGCGGGTTCGCCTTGATCGCATAGTGGAGGTCGATCGCGGGCATCGCCGCGCGGAACCGCGCGATCCGGGCCGCGACGATGGCGCTGTCATAGACGAACAGCGGCGTGTCGCCGGCGTGGGCGACCCAGGCCTCCGCGGACCGCCCGCCGATCGTCAGTGCGCCCGACTGGTGCGCAAATTCGGGCGGCAACGCCCCCATCGGCTTCATCATGCCTGTCCCTGTTCCTGTGCCGACGACCATGCCCGGACCTCGGCCGCGATCGCGGACCGGTCGAGCTTGCCGTTGGCGTTGCGCGGCAGCGCGTCGCGCCACAGATAGCCGGCGGGCTGCATGAAGCTCGGCAGCGCGGTGCGCAACCGGGTCCTGAGCGCGGGCTCGTCCGCCGCGTCGCCTGCGAGCATCACGACGATCGCCTGCCCCAGCCGCGGATCGGCCACCCCGACCGCGACCGCCTCGCGGGCTTCGTTGCCGGCGAGTACCGCCTCCTCGACCTCGAGCGGGCTGATCCGGTTGCCCGCGCTCTTGATCATCTCGTCGTCGCGGCCGACGAAGCGGAGCAGCCCGTCCGCGCCCTCGACCACCGTGTCGCCCGACCAGACCGCCATGCCGTTGCCGTCGGGCGCGGGGCGGAAGCGCTGCGCGGTCCGCTCGGCATCGCGCCAATAGCCCTGCGCGACCAGCGGCCCTGCATGCACCAGTTCGCCCGGCTCGCCCGGCGCGGCGCGACGGCCGTCGGGCCGGATCACCGACACCTGCGCGAACGGGATCGCGCGCCCCATCGCATCGGGGTGCGCGTCGATCAGCGAAGGGTCGAGATAGGTCGAGCGGAACGCCTCGGTCAGCCCGTACATCGCGTAGATGTCCGCGCCGGCGAACCGCGCACGCAGCCCTGTGACGAGCCGCGGGGTCAGCGCGCCGCCCGAATTGGTCAGCCGCCGCAGCCGCGCCGCGGTCTCCGCCGACCAGTCCGCCTCAAGCAGCTGCACCCAGAGCGGCGGAACCCCCGCCAGCGTCGTCGCGCCGACCCGCTCGACCGCCTTCACGACGTCGCGCGCGACCATATAGTCGATCGGCGCGACCGCTGCGCCCGCCGCCCAGGTCGAGAAGAGCTGGTTCTGGCCGTAATCGAACGACAGCGGGAGCACGCCCAGCACTCGGTCGTCGCGCGTGAGCTTCAGATAGTGCGCGACCGACACCGCGCCGAGCGACAGATTGGCATGGCTCAGCATTACCCCCTTGGGCCGCCCGGTCGATCCCGAGGTGTAGAGGATCGCGGCGAGCGTCGCCGGATCGGCATCGGACGGGCCCGGGCCGCCCTCGCCTTGCAGATCGAGCGCGGTCTCGTCGACGATTGCGCAGTCCGCGGGCACGTCGCCCGGCTCGAGCGTCGCCGCGCGCGCACCCTGCGTCACCAGCAGCGCCGCACCGCTGTCGGCGAGGATATGCGCGACCTGTGCGCGCCGCAGCAGCGGGTTGACCGGGACATGGACCAGCCCCGCACGCGCCGCCGCGAGCGGCATCACGCAGGCGACCCGCGTCTTGGGCAGCCAGGTCGCGACGCGTGCACCCGTCGCCAACCCCTGCCCCACCAGCCAACCCGCGAGCGCGGCGACCGCGGTTTCGAGGTCGCGGAACGTCATCGTCCCTGCGCGGTCGATCAGCGCAACGTCGTCGGCTGCGCCGCGCGACGTCAGGCGATCGATCGGAAACGGGA
This sequence comes from Sphingomonas sp. CFBP 13706, assembly GCF_014842355.1. Taxonomy (NCBI): domain Bacteria; kingdom Pseudomonadati; phylum Pseudomonadota; class Alphaproteobacteria; order Sphingomonadales; family Sphingomonadaceae; genus Sphingomonas; species Sphingomonas sp. CFBP 13706. Next base: position 147,473 of record NZ_JACYVM010000004.1, on the reverse strand, counting down.
CGGGGTCGGGCGAGGTCATGGGTCCTCCATAGCGCCAAGCCGTTGCCGAATTCACCCCCACAGGCTAGCGGGGCCCGGTTCGCAACGGTTCAGGCGATGCTCGTGATCTTCGAAGGTACTTCCCAGGTTGAAACGACGGTCCGCGCCGTCCTTGCCGACATCCTTGGCCTTAGCGCCGAGCGAGTCGCGGCATTCACCGACGACACGCCGTTGTTCGGCGCGCTCCCCGAACTCGATTCGATGGCGGTCGCAAGCGTGCTGACCGAGCTCGAGGACCGGCTCGGCATCCTGATCGAGGATGACGAGATCGACGGCGAGATGCTCGAGACGTTCGGCGCGCTCGTCCAGTTTGCGGCGCGCAAGGCGCTGGTCTAGCCTCGGCCGGGATGACCGGCCCCCGCTTCGATCGCTATGACTGGGCCGGCGGGCGCGAGGCGATGCTGCGCTTCGGCCCCGATGCCGGACCGCGGGTCGTCGCGGTGCTGCCGCTGTTCGAGGAGGCGAACCGGACGCGCGCGTTCCTCGTCGCGATGCTGCGCGCGCTGGCCGGGCGCGGGATCGGCAGCATCCTGCCCGACCTGCCTGGTACCGGCGAGAGTGTGGTCGAGACGCGTGACCTGCGGCTGGCCGACCTGCGCCAGGCCTTTGCTGCGCTTGTCGGGATGCTCGACGTGCCGGTTTACGCGGTCACGATTCGGAGTGGTGCGCTCGTTGATTGCGACGCCCACCTCGCCGGGCGGTGGCAGCTCGCACCGCAGTCGGGCGGTGACCTTCTGCGCGACCTGAGCCGGATCCGCGCTGCGTCGACGATGCCCGACGAGGATGGGTATGCGGGCAACAGTCTGTCCGAGGCGCTGCTCGCCGATCTGCGCGACGCGGTGCCTTACGACGCGTCGCGAACGGTTCGACTCGAAAGCGATCCGCGTCCGGCGGATGCGCGCTATCCCGGCGCGCCGCTGTGGCGACGGTCGGAGCCGGGGAGCGATGCGGCGCTCGCCGAGGCGCTCGCCGCCGATGTGGCCGGGTGGATCGCGACATGCGGCGGCTGATCGCGGTCCCCTGCGAAGGTGAGACGCTGATCGCGACGCTCGACGAGGCGGCGGGCGCGACCGGGGTGCTGATCGTGTCGGGCGGCAACGAGATCCGCAGCGGCGCGCACCGCGGCATGGCGATGCTCGCGCGGCGGCTGGCGGCGGGGGGTACGCCGGTGTTCCGCTATGACCGCCGCGGCATCGGCGATTCGAGCGGCGAGAATGGCGGCTTTCTGTCGGCGCAGGCCGATCTGGTCGCCGCCGCCGCGGCGTTCCGCGCCGCCGCGCCGCACGTCACGCGGCTGGTCGGATTCGGCAATTGCGACGCGGCGAGCGCGCTCGCGCTATTCGGCGCGGCGGCGGGGGTCGACCGGCTGCTTCTCGCCAATCCCTGGGTGATCGCGCCGACCGACGACCTGCCCCCTGCCGCTGCGATCCGCGCGCGCTATGCCGCGCGGTTGCGTGATCCGGCGGCGTGGCTCAGCCTGATCCGCGGCGGGATCGATCTGCGCAAGCTGGTCCGGGGTGTGGTGAGGCTGTCGCGGGCGTCGGGGGAGGTCGAGGGCGATCTTGCTAGCCGGGTCTGCGGCGCGATCGACGGCTGGGCGGATCGCGTCGTCATTCTGCTCGCGACCGGCGACGTGACCGCGCAGGTGTTTGCAGCGCGTTACCGCGGCGCGGCGCGGATCGTGCGGCTGACTACGGGTTCGCACAGCTTTGCCGGGACCGCCAATGCCGCTGCGTTGGAGGCGGCGCTCAGGGCCGTGATCGACGGCACGCACGACGCAGGCGCCACCGCCTCCCCCCACTCGTCATCCTGACGAAAGTCAGGACCCAGGGTTACGGGCGATGCCGTTCCTGGCTCTGGATCCTGACTTTCGTCAGGATGACGGAGGGTGTGGGGGGACGCTGGCACTCCCCCGTCCGTCATAATGGCGAAAGGTGTGAGGGGAACACCGGCACCTCTACTCTCGTCATCCTGACGAAAGTCAGGATCCAGGGTTACGGGCGATGCCGTCCTTGGCTCTGGGTCCTGACTTTCGTCAGGATGACGGAGGGCGTGAGGGGGCGAGAGCACGCCCCCTCATCATGCGAACGAGGAGGCGTGAATCGGGGACGCACGCCCCGCATTTACTCCGCGGCTTCGGCCAGTTCGGCGAATTCCGCCGCCGCCAGGAACCGCTCCGCGTCGAGCGCGGCCATGCAGCCCGTGCCCGCTGCGGTCACCGCCTGGCGGTAGACCTTGTCGGCGACGTCGCCGCACGCGAAGACGCCCTCGACGCTGGTGCGCGTCGAGCCGGTCTCGACCGAGATATAGCCGTCCGAGTCGAGATCGATATGCCCGCGGAACAGCTCGGTCGCGGGGTGGTGGCCGATCGCGACGAAGCCGCCATCGACCGCGAGGCGCGAACGTTCGCCCGTCACCGTGTCCTCGAGCTCGAGCGCGACCAGCCCGGCATTGCCGCCGCCGTCGACGAATTCGCGGACTTCCTTGTTCCACAGCACGGTCACGCCCTTGTGCGCGAACAGCCGCTCCTGGAGGATCTTCTCCGAACGCAGCGAATCGCGGCGGTGGATCAGCGTCACGTCGGGCGAATGGTTGGTGAGGTACAGCGCCTCCTCGACCGCGGTGTTGCCGCCGCCGATCACCGCGACCTTCTTGCCGCGGTAGAAGAAGCCGTCGCAGGTCGCACAGGCGCTGACGCCCTTGCCCTTCATCGGCTCCTCGCTGTCGATCCCGAGCCACTTGGCCTGCGCGCCGGTCGCGATGACGAGCGTCTCGCCCTCGTACACGTCGCCGCTGTCGCCGGTCAGGCGGAACGGGCGGCTGCTGACGTCGACCTTGACGATCGTGTCCCACATCATCCGCGTGCCGACATGCTCGGCCTGCGCCTGCATCTGCTCCATCAGCCACGGGCCCTGGATGACGTCCTTGAAGCCGGGATAATTCTCGACATCGGTCGTGGTGGTCAGCTGGCCGCCGGGCTGGATCCCCTGGACGACGATCGGCGCCATCCCGGCGCGCGCGCCATAGATCGCGGCCGACAGCCCGGCAGGCCCGGAACCGAGAATGAGCATGCGGGTCGTGTGCGTCGTCATCGTGATATCCTTGGAGTTTCGGATCCCATCTAGGCGATGGAGCATGCGATTTGAACCATCGCCACCGCAATCGGCGTGCATCGTTTGCCGCCCCGCTTCGTTGGAAGGCAAAAGCGGAGAGACGTATGAGCGACGACCGGACCATCGAGATCGAAGACTATACCGCACCCGCCGGCGGCTGGGGGTCGATGAAATCGCTCGTGGAGATATCCGCGCGCGAGAAGATCGGCCCAGAGGCGCTGCGCGAACTCACGCGGCAGAACAAGCCCGAGGGCTTTGCGTGCGTCAGCTGCGCCTGGGGCAAGCCCGCGCATCCGCATGCCGCCGAATTCTGCGAGAATGGCGCCAAGGCGACCGCGTGGGAGCTGACCTCCTACCGCGTGACGCCGGCCTTCTTCCAGGAGCATACGGTCACCGAGCTGCTCGGCTGGAAGGATTTCGATCTCGAACAGGCCGGGCGCCTGACGCATCCGCTGAAATATGACGCCGCGACGGACAAATATGCCGCGTGCAGCTGGGACGAGGCGTTCGCCGGGATCGGCGCGAAGCTCAAGACCTATGACCCGACCAAGGTGATCTTCTACGCCTCGGGTCGCGCGAGCCTCGAGACCTCGTACATGTACAGCCTCATGGCGCGGATGTACGGCAGCCAGAACCTGCCCGACAGCTCGAACATGTGCCATGAGACGACCTCGGTCGGGCTGAAATCGGCGATCGGCTCGGCGGTCGGGACGATCCACCTCTCCGATTACGAGAAGTGCGACGCGATCTTCTATTTCGGGCAGAATCCGGGCGTGAACAGCCCGCGCTTCCTCCACCCGCTGCGCGACTGCGCCAAGCGCGGTGTCGAGATCGTCGTGTTCAATCCGCTGAAGGAGCGCGGTCTGGAGAAATTCCAGGATCCACAGAATCCGCTGGAAATGGTCACCGGCAAGTCCACGCCGATCGCCTCGCAATATCACCAGGTGAAGACCGGCGGCGACGTCGGCGCGCTGATGGGGATGTGCAAATATCTGATCGAGGCCGACGATCGCGCGCGCGAACTCAACACGCTGCGGATCCTCGACCACGCCTTCCTCGCCGAGCATACCACCGGGTTCGAGAAGTTCGCGGACGTCGCGCGCAGTACCGACTGGGCGACGATCGAGCATGAAAGCGGGCTGTCGCGCGTCGAGATCGAATCGGCCGCCAAGGTCTATGCCACGTCGAAGGCGGTGATCGCGGTGTACGGCATGGGCCTGACCCAGCATGTCGGCGGCATCGACAACGTCCACATGCTCGTCAACCTGATGCTGCTGCGCGGCAATATCGGCAAGCCGGGCGCGGGCATGGGCCCGGTTCGCGGCCATTCGAACGTCCAGGGGCAGCGTACCGTCGGGATCACCGAAAAGCCCGAGCTCGCCCCGCTCGACAAGCTCGCCGAGCAATATGGCTTCGAGCCGCCGCGCGAGCTCGGCTGGGACACGGTCGCGTCGTGCGAGGCGGTGCTCAAGGGCGAGGCGCAGGCGTTCATCGGGCTGGGCGGCAATTTCGTCCGCGCGATCCCCGACCATGCGCGGATGGAACCGGCGTGGCGCGGGATCGACCTGACGGTGCACATCGCCACCAAGCTTAACCGTTCGCACCTGCTGCCCGGCAAGACCTGCTATCTGCTCCCCTGCCTCGGCCGGATCGAGACCGACATGCAGGGCACCGGGCCGCAGAGCGTCTCGGTCGAAGATTCGTTCAGCCAGATCTATGGCTCAAAGGGCAAGGCGACGCCCGCCGCGGAGACGCTGCTGTCCGAGCCGGCGATCCTCGCGGGTATCGCCAAGGCGACGCTGGCGCCCAATCCGAAGCTCGACTGGGATGCGTGGGTGCGCGACTATGCGCGGATCCGCGATGCGATCGCCGAAACCTATCCGGACATGTTCTCCGACTTCAACGCCAAGATGTTCACCCCCGGCGGCTTCTGGAAGGGCGTGCCGGCGGCGCACCGCGAATGGCTGACCGAGAGCGGCAAGGCAGAAATCAACGTCCCCCACTCGCTCAACGTCACCGGTTTCGAGGAGAGCGAGGGGCGGTTCCGGCTGATGACGCTGCGGTCGAACGATCAGTTCAACACGACGGTCTATGGCTATCACGACCGGTTCCGCGGCGTGAAGGGCACGCGCGACATCGTCTTCATGAACCGCAGCGACATGCTGCGCATGGGGCTGACCGATGGTGACGACGTCGATCTGGTCGGCGATGCGGGCGACAATGGCGACCGCCGCTTCAACAAGCTGCGTGTCGTCGAATATTCGATTCCGGAAGGGTGCGTCGGGGCCTATTACCCCGAGTGCAACCTGCTTATGCCGGTCGCGCACCATGCGCGCGAAAGCCATGTGCCTGCCGCCAAGTCGGTGCCGGTGCGGATCGAGAAGACGCGCTGAGCACGCCCAGGATCCTCGGCGTCGTCCTGGCGGGCGGGCGATCGTCGCGGTTCGGGTCGGACAAGGCGCAGGCGCTGCTTGACGGGCGCCGCCTTGCGGATCACGCCCGTGCGCTGCTCCAGCCGCATGTCGATGACGCGGTCGTCGCGGGGCGGGATGGCCTGATCCACGACCTGCCGGGGCCCGATCTGGGGCCGCTGGGGGGTATAGCGGGTGCGCTGCATCATGCGGCGGGGCTGGGCTACACCTCAGTCCTCACGATCGCCTGCGACGTGCCAGCGCTGCCCGACGGGCTGCTGGCGGCGCTCGCCCGCCGCGCGCCCGCCTTCTGCCCTGACGCGCCCGTGCTGGGGCATTGGGAGACCGCGTCCGCCGCTGCGCTGATCGCGCATATCGAATCGTCGACGCGCCGGTCGGTGCGCGGCTGGGCGGAGGCGATCGGCGCCTTGCCGATCCCCGCGCATGGGATCATCCCCAACATCAACACCCCCGAGGACATGGCCGCGCTGTGACGACTGCCCGTACCGAAGCGATCACCATCCTGCGCCCCGACGCCGTCACGGCGGGCACGCGTGCGATCGCGATCGAGGTGCCCGTCGCGATCGAGGTCGACGGGCTTGGCTATGCGGTGATGATGATGACGCCCGCCGACCTGCCCGCCTTCACCACCGGCTTCCTGCTGACCGAGCGGCTCGCCGACAGCGCCGACGACGTGCGCGACATCGACGTGTTCGAGGCGGAGGCGGGCTGGATTGTCCGGGTCGGCCTGTCGGAGCGGTGCAGGGGGCGGATCCACGACCGCGTCCGCCACCGGACCAGCGACACGTCCTGCGGGCTGTGCGGCATTTCCGGGCTCGAACAGCTGCGCAAGCCGGTGGCAGCTACCCCGCCCCGCCCCGACGTGCCCGTCACCGCGATCTTCGCCGCGCTGGCGGGGCTGCGTGCGCATCAGCCGCTCAACGCCGCGACGGGGGCGATCCATGCCGCCGCCGCCTGCGACCGGTCAGGGGACGTGCTGGCCACCTATGAGGATGTCGGCCGGCACAATGCGCTCGACAAGCTCGTCGGCGGGCTGGCGATCCGGTCGACCGAGCCCCCCGCCTTCATCCTCGTCACGTCGCGGATCAGCTTCGAGATGGTCGACAAGGCGCTGGTCGCGGGCGTGGCGATGCTGGTGGGGATCTCCGCGCCGACCAGTCTCGCGATCGATCACGCGCGCACGCACGGCCTGACGCTGCTCGCGCTCGCCCGGAGCGACGCGATCCTGGTCGTCAACGACCCGTTCGGTGTGTTTGAAAATGGTAGCGAAGGAGGGACTTGAACCCCCGACCCCAGGATTATGATTCCCGTGCTCTAACCAACTGAGCTACTTCGCCGTACCGTCTGCGGGGAAGCATTCTTCCCTGCGAGGCGCGGCCTATAGGAAGCGGATTCGAGGCGGTCAAGCAAACATGTGACGCGAAATCGCTTCCCAGGGTCCGCCGCGATACCACCAGGCGCCGAGCCCGGCGATTTCGACGTCCCGTGCCGCGAAGTCGCGCTGCAGATTGCCGAGCAGCAGCCTGGCGACCGACGGGTTGACCTTGTTCTGGATCGTGACGTGCGGACGCCAGCCGCCTGCGTCCTGCGGCGTCAGCATCCCCGTGAACGCATCGGCCAGCCGCGCGCGGATCCCGACCAGCTCGGGCGATTCGATCCGGTAGGCGACACCGCGCCCGAGCGACATCAGCCCGCCAATCCGCGCCCGCGGTGCGGGCAGCCCGCGCGTCTCCTGGTTCAGCCGGCGCTTCAGCTCGTCGAGGCCCGAGGGCGGCAGGTGGTGGAACAGCGTCAGGTGCGAATCGAGCTGGTTGCGCTCGGGCGGGAAATGCTCGCGCCGCATCGCGTCGAAGAACGCGGTGTCCTGGCGGCCGAACAGCGCGGTGACGATGATCGGGGCGACTTCGGTCGTGCTAGCCATCATGCAGATACCTCCCCGGCGCAGGCCGGGGTCCAGTTGGAAAGGTTGATGTAACTTCGTGGGACGTCCGCCATCGACGTTTCCCAACTGGGCCCCGGCCTCCGCCGGGGAGGTGCGGGGTGCCGACCGACAATCCGATCAAATCTCGATCTGGCTGCCGAGCTCGACGACGCGGTTGGTCGGCAGGCGGAAGAATTCCATCGCGCTTTCGGCGTTGCGCAGCATCCATGCGAACAGCTTTTCGCGCCAGAGCATCATCCCCGGCTTGTCCGAGGCGAGCAGCGTCTGGCGCGAGAGGAAGAAGCTGGTGTCCATCATCTTGAAGTCCGCGCCGCAGCTGTGCACCTGGCGCAGCGCGGCGGGGACATCGGCATCCTCCATGAAGCCGTAGCGCAGGATCAGACGGTGGAAGCCGTCGCCGAGCTCGTCGCGCACCGCACGGTCGTGCGCGGGCCAATAGGGCTGGCCGACGATCTTGACGGTCAGCAGGATGACGCGCTCGTGCAGCACCTTGTTGTGCTTGAGGTTGTGGAGCAGCGCATGCGGCACGCCGTCGGAGGTCGAGGTCATGAACACCGCGGTCCCCGGCACGCGCGACGCGGAGTTCGCAGCCGAGCCGATGAACACCTTGATCGGCATCGCCGCCTCGCGCATCCGGTCGATCATCAGCTGCCGCCCCTTCGACCAGGTCGTCAGGAAGGTGAAGATGATGAGGCCGATCAGCAGCGGGAACCAGCCGCCATCGGGCACCTTGGTGAGGTTCGCAACGAGATAGGCGCCGTCGACCAGGAAGAAGATCGCCAGCAGCGGGATCGCGGCGATCTTCGGCCAGTTCCACAGGCGGAACAGCACGACGCCGAGCAGGCAGGTGTCGATGAGCATCGCCCCCGTCACCGCGATGCCGTAGGCGCTGGTCAGGTTCGACGAGGTGCGGAAGAACAGCACCAGCAGGATCACCATCACCATCAGCGCACCGTTGACCAGCGGGATGTAGATCTGGCCCGCGGTCGCGGCACTGGTATGCTCGATCCGCAGCCGCGGGATGAAGCCGAGCTGGATCGCCTGTTGCGTGACCGAGAACGCGCCCGAGATCACCGCCTGCGACGCGATCACCGCGGCCATCGTCGCGAGGAGGACGAGCGGCAGCTGGAGGCTTTCGGGGGCGAGATTGTAGAACGGGCTGACGAGCGCCGCCTGCCCGTCGCGGAACAGCAGCGCGCCCTGCCCCATGTAATTGAGGATCAGCGCGGGCAGCACGAAGAACAGCCAGGAGATGCCGATCGGCCGGCGACCGAAATGCCCCATGTCCGCATAAAGCGCCTCCGCGCCGGTCACCGCGAGCACCACCGAGCCGAGCGCGAGGAAGGCGCGGGTCGGATCGATCAGGAAAAACTCGACCGCATAATGCGGCGAAAAGGCCCAGAGCACGCCCGGCGTCTGGATGATGCTGAGGATGCCGAGCACCGCGATGACGCTGAAATACACCAGCATGATCGGCCCGAACACCATGCCGATGCGCGCGGTGCCGCTCTTCTGGACCCAGAACAAGGCGATCAGGATCGCGATCACGATGGGCAGGACGAGCCCGGCAAAGCTCGGCGCGGCGACCGCGAGCCCCTCGACCGCGGACAGCACCGAGACCGCGGGGGTGATCATGCTGTCGCCGTAGAACAGCGCGGTCGCGAAGACGCCGAGCAGGATGATCCCCTTGCTCCAGCGCCGTGTCTTGGTCTTGCCCGAGACGAGCGCGAGCAGCGCGAGACTGCCGCCCTCGCCCTTGTTGTCCGCGCGCATGATGATGATGACGTATTTCACCGTCACGACGATCATCATCGACCAGAACATCAGGCTGATGACGCCCATGATGTGCGCCGAATCGAGCGCGAGCTTGTGGTGCCCGGCGAACGTCTCGCGGAATGCGTAGAGCGGGCTCGTGCCGATATCGCCGAAGACGATGCCGATCGCGCCAAAGGCGAGTTTCAGCATGCCGTCCGCATGATGGTGGCCGGTATCCGGATCGAGACCGGCGGGGGGCACGGTCGAGGCCGCGGCTGTGGGATCGACGCTCACTGGACGGTGAATCGACCCGGAAGTGCAGCAATCATCATCGAAATTCCGATTTCACCCTGTGCCCCAAGCTGGCGCATTTAGCATGGGGGTTGGAGAGCGGCAACGGGACCGCCGGCAATGTGGATTAACCGGGGCTGATCACGCCGCTTCGCCTGTTTGAGGCAGGACGCTATCGGTAACGGGCTTTGCCGTGCGTGGTCCTGGGTTCCGGCATACGCAGGAAAACGTCAGCGCGTGACGACTTCGCGAATCACGAAATGCGAGGCCAGCCGCGTGACGCCCGGCAGTTGCGACAGCGTCTCGCGGTGGATGCGTTCGAACGTCTCGCCGCGGCGGAGCTCGACGTGGAGCATGTAATCCGCCTCGCCGCTCATCAGGAAACATTGCACTACCTGCGGGCATCGCACGATCTCCGCCTCGAACGCCGCCATCGTCTCCTTGCGCTGGTCGCGCAGCGTGACGTTGACCAGGACGATGCTCGGATCGCCGCGGGCCGCGCGCGACAGGACCGCGCGATAGCCGGTGATCGCACCGCTCTCACGCAGCTGCGCGACGCGGCGATGCGCCGCGCTCGGGGACAGGCCCACCGCCTCGCCCAGCTCGGCGCTGGTCAGGTCGGAATTGGCGGCCAGCAGGTCCAGGATCCTGCGCTCGATCGCGATACTCACAAATTTCCCGCTTTGCCGTCTCTGAGTGCAATATTTTCCCAGATCTGATAGGGTAGCGGGACGGCTTTGCGAACCCTTCCCGGTCGATGCGCGCTACACTGCGGTCAAAGATAATGGAGTGGAAATGATGCGCGTCGGTGTTCCCAAGGAAATCAAGAATCACGAATATCGCGTCGGCCTGACCCCGCCGTCGGTCGCCGAACTGGTCGCCGCGGGCCATGAGGTCGTCGTCGAGACCCAGGCAGGCTCGGGCATCGACTTCGAGGACCGGGACTATGTCGACGCGGGCGCGACGATCCTGCCGACCGCTGCCGCGGTGTTCGCCGCCGCCGACATGATCGTGAAGGTCAAGGAGCCGCAGCCGGTCGAGATCGCGATGCTCGAACCGCGCCACCTGCTCTTCACCTATCTCCACCTCGCTGCGGACAAGCCGCAGGCCGAAGGCCTGATGAAGTCGGGCGCGACCTGCATCGCGTACGAGACCGTCACCGATCATCGCCGCGGCCTGCCGCTGCTGAAGCCGATGTCCGAGGTCGCGGGCCGCATGTCGGTGCAGGTCGGCGCGCATTATCTCGAAAAGGAACAGGGCGGCCGCGGCGTCCTGCTCGGCGGCGTCCCCGGTGTCGCGCCGGCCAAGGTCGCGATCCTCGGCGGCGGCGTGTCGGGCGTCAACGCCGCGCAGATGGCTGTCGGCATGCGCGCCGACGTGACGATCTACGACATTTCGAACGATCGCCTTGCCGAGCTCGACATGTTCTTCTCGAGCCAGATCAAGACCGCCTATGCGTCGAAGGCCGCGATCGCGGCGGCGGTGAAGAACGCGCATCTCGTGATCGGCGCGGTGCTCGTCCCCGGCGCGGCGGCACCCAAGCTCGTCACGCGCGAGATGCTCAAGACGATGAAGCGCGGCTCGGTGCTGGTCGACATCGCGATCGACCAGGGTGGCTGTTTCGAGACGAGCCATGCGACCACGCACGAGGACCCGGTGTTCGAGGTCGACGGCGTGATTCATTACTGCGTCGCCAACATGCCCGGCGCGGTCGCGCGCACCTCGGCCTTCGCGCTCAACAACGCGACGCTGCCGTTCGCGCTGAAGCTCGCCAATCTGGGTGCGGAAGCCGCGATGAAGGCCGACCCGCACCTCGCCAACGGGCTCAACGTCTACAAGGGCAAGATCGCGTACAAGGCGGTCGCGGATGATCTGGGTTTACCTTACGAAGCTTGGTCGAATTAAGCGGGAACGGATGCGGAACACGGGGGTTGGACAGGCGGAAGGAATTTCACGCATGTCCGACACCCCGAACCCCAAGTCCGAGCCCTTTTCGAACGCCGAGAAGGATCCGCACGACTGGACGACCGGCGACGAGAAGATGACCGGCGCACAGGCCAGCTATCTGAAGACGCTGTCCGAAGAGGCGCATGAGGAATTCGACGAATCGCTGTCGAAGGCGGATGCCTCGCTCAAGATCGACGAGCTCCAGGGCAAGACCGGCCGCGGCCAGTAAGCCCTTTTGCGGCACGGAACGGGACCCAGGATCCCCGGCATCGCGCCGGACGATCCGGGTCCCGTTTTGCGTCGGTGCCTAGCTCGCCGGTGCGGCGTCCTGTGCGGCCATCACCTGATCGAGCAGCGCGAGGCGCACCGCGATCTCGTCGTGATAGGACACGCTTTTCGGGGTCAGCGCGAGCGCGCGGGCCCAATAGGGTCGACCCGCCGCGAAATTGCCCGACCGGACATAGGCGAGGCCAAGGAAGAAGGGCGGCGCCGGGTGGCGCGGTGCGATCCGCATCGCCTGCTGGAATGCGAACAGCGCCGGCGGCGAGACCTGATCGCCGTCATGCGCGGCGAGCGCATTGGCGAGCCCGGTCCACAGGACGAGGCTTTTCGGTGCCACGCGGATCCCGCCGAGCAGAACCTTCACCGCGGCGCGGCGCTCGCCGATCCGAGTCATCGCGTCGGCCGCGACCAGATAGGCGGCGGCACCCGTATAGCGTTCGAGCATCTTGTCGCGCAGGTCGATCATCGACCCGTCATCGGGCGTGATCGTCGTGCCCGTGACGACCGGATGCCCGGCAAGCTCGGGCTCGCCCTGCAGCGCATAGCCCGCCGCGCCGAGCATCAGCGCGGCGGCGACCATCGACCAGAGCAGCCGGTCGACCCTCAGCACCGCCAGCAGCGCGAACGCCCCGACCGCGATGATCCCGAGCCAGAGCCAGCCCATCAGCGCGTCCTCCGGCGGAAACTCGACCGTGCGATCCACGCGCCGATCGCCAGCAGCGCGATCGGCGCCAGCCATAGCGGCCAGGTCAGGCCCGACAGCGGCGGGTCATAGGTGACATAGTCGCCATAGCGCGACACCAGCCAGTCACGGACCGAGGCGGGCGTCTCGCCGCGCGCGATCCGTTCGCGGACCAGCGCGCGCATGTCCGCGGCCATGTCGGCATCGCTGTCCGCGATCGACTGGCCCTGGCAGACGAGACAGCGCAGCGTCTCCATCAGCGCCTTCGCGGAGGCCTCCTTGGCGGGGTCGGCGAGCTGGACATTGGCGTAATGCGCGGGCGGCGTGACGGGCTGCGCGGCGGCGGGTGCAGTGCAGAAAACCAGGGTCGCGACCACCGCGATTCCCGCCAGCCCAAGGCTCAACCGCCCGCTCATCGGGCTTCCCTGACGGCCTGGACGATCTCGCCGATATTGTCCTCGCGGATGTCGCCGATGATCTGTTTCACGACGATCCCGCGGCCGTCGACCACGAAGGTTTCGGGCACGCCCGACGAGCCGAGCGCGAGCTGCACCCGGCTCGCGGTGTCGCTGCCGATCCGCGCATAGGGGTCGCCGTTGCGGCGCAGGAAGCCGGCGATCGCGGGCGTCGTGTCGCGGATCGCGATCGCGTCGATCGGGATGCCCATCGTCTTCAGCCGCATCAGGTGCGGGGCCTCGGCGATGCAGGGTACGCACCAGCTGGCGAACACGTTGAGCAGCCGCGGCTGACCGCCCTTGAACGACGCACTGGTCAGCCCCGGCTTGCCCGGCACCATCGCGGGCAGCGCGAAATCGGGCAGCGGCTTGCCGACCATCGCCGAGCGGACGACCTTGTCCGCCGGCCGGAACAGCCCGCTCGCGACCACCGCGAACAGCAAGGCGAAGATCGCCAGCGGCGCCCAGAGCGCGAACCGCTTCATGCCCAAGCCGCCCGGACTGCGCTGCGCCGTTCGCGACGCAGCCGCCCGACCAGCGACAGCGCGCCGCCCAGCGCGATCAGCACGCCGCCGAACCAGATCAGCGTCACGAACGGCTTCCACCACAGCCGCAGCTGCCACCGCCCCTGCCCATCGGGCTGGCCGAGCACGGTATAGAGCTGGCCGTCGAGCGCGGTCAGGATCGCCGATTCATTGGTGCTGGTCGGCGGGTTGGCGAAGAAGCGGAGCTGCGGATGGAGCCGCGTGCTGTCATCGCCGCGCGTCGCGGTCAACTGCGCCTCGAGCGCGGACCAGTTCTCGCCGATCACCGGCGAGATCCCGTCGAGCGTGACGCTGTAGGGCCCCACGCGCGCCGCTTCGCCTGCGCGCACCGCGACCAGCGTTTCCTTGGTGAACGCGCTGTCCGACGCCATGCCGGCCAGGCTGACCGCGATGCCGAGATGCGCGAGGACCATGCCATAGGTGAACATCGGCGTGCGCCGGAGATTGCGTTTCCACAAGGGCGCGACGCTGGCGACCGCGAGGCCTGCGGCAAGGCTAAGCCCGGCCCAGGGCAGCACGCCCGGCCAGAAGAACAGCAGCGCGACCGCCGCCACCACGGTGGCCGCGATCGGCAGCGCGACCCGGCCGACGACCGCCTTCGCCTCGTCACGACGCCAGCGCAGCAGCGGCCCGACCGCCATCACCGCGACCAGCGCCAGCGCGATCGGTCCTGCGGCCTTGTTGAAGAAGGGCGGCCCGACCGACAACTGCACGCCGAAGCTCGCCGCGACGATCGGGTAGAGCGTGCCGATCAGGACGATACCGAGGATCACCGACAGCAGCAGATTGTTCGCGACCAGCCCGCCCTCGCGGCTGACCGGATCGAAGGTCGTGCCCGCGCGCACGGTCCCGATCCGCGCGGCGAACAGAGCGAGCGCGCCGCCGATATAGATGGCGAGCAGCGCGAGGATGAACGCGCCGCGCTCCGGATCGACCGCAAAGGCGTGGACGCTGGTCAGGATGCCCGAGCGCACCAGGAACGTGCCGATCATCGACATCGAGAAGGCGACCACCGCGAGCATGATCGTCCACGCACGCAGCCCGTCGCGCGTCGCCAGCACCGTCACCGAATGGAGCAGCGCGGTCGCCGCGAGCCACGGCATCAGCGACGCATTCTCGACCGGATCCCAGAACCACCAGCCGCCCCAGCCGAGCTCGTAATAGGCCCAGTAGCTGCCAGCAGTGATGCCGAGCGTCAGGAAGATCCACGCGATCAGCACCCAAGGGCGCATCGCTTTGGCGAAGCCCGGTCCGACGTCACGCGTGACCAGCGCACCGACCGCGAACGAGAAGGCGACCGAAAGCCCGACATAGCCGGTGTAGAGCGTCGGCGGGTGGAACGCCAAGCCGGGGTCCTGGAGCAGCGGGTTGAGCCCCAGCCCGTCGGGTGCCGTCGGGGTCAGCCGTGCGAACGGGTTGGAGGAGAAGAGCAGGAACGCATAAAAGCCGAGCGCGATCGTCGCCTGCGCACCGAGCGTCGCGACCAGGGTGCGTTCGGGAAGCGTACGTTCGAAGATCGCGACCGCGCCGCCTGCCAGCCCCAGGATCGTCACCCATAGGAGCATCGACCCCTCGTGATTGCCCCAGGCGCCCGCGAACTTGTACAGCCACGGCTTGGCCGAATGGCTGTTCTCGACGACCAGCTTCACCGACATGTCTGAGTTGAGGAACAGGTTGATCAGCAGCGCCATCGCCAGCGCGGCGAGCACGCCCTGGACGATCGCCACCGGCCGCACCGCCGCGGCAACGTCGTCGCCGCCGCGCGCGATCCCGATCACCGCCATCGCCAGCTGCAGCGCCGCCAGCGCGCCGGCGAGCCAGAGCGCCGCGAGTCCGGCTTCGGCGATCATGAACCGCGGTCCGGTGCGAGCGTCTTGGTCTCGTGCATCTTGCCCGCCATTTCGGGGGGCATGTATTTCTCGTCATGCTTGGCGAGCAGATTGGACGCGACGAACCGGCCATCGGGCTGGAACTGCCCCTCGGCGACGACCCCCGATTTCTCGCGGAACAGGTTCGGGACGATTCCGGCGAAGACGACGGGCGTGGTCGCGGCGCCGTCGGTGACGGTGAAGTGGACGGTGACGCCGTCCGCCGCGCGCTTGACCGATCCTTCCGCGACCATCCCGCCAAGCCGGACCGCGCGGCCGAGCGGCAACCCGTCGCGCTTCACGTCGGACGGCGCGTAGAAGAACGACGCCTGGTCCTTCAGCGCGGACAGAGCGAGCAGCCCCGCGACGACGACCGCGCCGAGCGCGAGCAACGCGAGGGTGAGCCGCTGATGCTTGGCCTTCATCGCTCCGCCTTCCGCATCGCCAGATAGCTGAGCAGTGCGACGACGGCGCCGCCGCCCAGCGTCACGGCATAGGCGGCAATCACGAACGGCCAGGCGGTCATGCGCGCACCTTCACGCTCTGGCCATCCGACGCATCCGCGCCTCGGCCTTGGCGGTGGCGAGCAGGGTCCGCATCCGCATCAGCACGATTCCCGCAAAGACGAAGGTGAAGCCCGCGAGCATGATCGGCAGCGGCCAGAGGATCGCGCCATCGATCGTCGACTTGGTCAGCCCGATGCTCGGCCCCTGGTGCAGCGTGTTCCACCAGATCACCGAATAGCGGATGATCGGCAGCAGCACCGATCCGGCCACGCCGTAGAGCGCGGGCACGCGCCCGTCGCCGCCGCGGTCCGCATCCGCCTTCGCCAGCGCCATATAGCCAAGATAGACGAAGAACAGCAGCAGCATCGAGGTCAGCCGCCCATCCCATTGCCACCACGTCCCCCAGGTCGGCCGCCCCCAGATCGAGCCGGTCATCAGGCACAAAGCGGCGAACACCGCGCCGGGCAGCGCGATCGCGCGTGCGGCGATGCCGGCCAGCGGGTGACGCCAGACGAGCAGCATGATGCTGGAGATCGCGATCCCGCTCCATCCGCCCATGCCGAGCCAGGCGGCGGGGACATGAATGTAGAGGATCCGCACCGTCTCGCCCTGCAGATAGTCGGGCGGGGTCTGCGTCAGTCCCGCCCAGCAGCCCAGCGCGATCAGCGCGACGCCCGCCCAGAACAAAGCAGGCGTCAGCGGCCTGGCGATCTTCAGGAAGCGCGCGGGATTGGCAAGGGCGTGCAGGGTGGCCACTGGGTGTTACCACTATGGCAAGTCGTGACGGACTTAAAGCCCCTCTCCCCACGTGGGGAGAGGGAGTGGCCCGCCGTGTCACCGTCCCCGCGAAAGGGGGACGGACTTAACGGCCGATCAGGCGCTTTGCGATCGAATCGGCGACGTCGGACGACGGTTCGCCGCTGCGGTCGCTCTCGTCCCAGACCTGGATCAGCCGCTCGGGGATGCGTGCGATCCGCGCCTTCACTTCGGCTTCGTCGCCCTGGCCGAGATATTCGAGGCCGACATTGATGATGCCGCCCGCGTTGATCACGTAATCCGGCGCATAGAGGATGCCGCGTGCGTGCAGTCGCGCACCGTCCTCGCGGACGCTGAGCTGGTTGTTCGCGCCGCCCGCGACGACCTTGGCCTTCAGCGCGGCGATCGACATTTCGGTCAGGATCGCGCCCAGCGCGTTCGGGCTGAAGATGTCGGTGTCGGTCGTCAGGATCGCCTCAGCGGGGACTGCAGTCGCGCCGAGCTCGCCCGCCAGCGCCTGCGCGCGGCCCTCGTCGACGTCCGCCAGCGTCAGCACCGCGCCGTCCTTGGCGAGCAGCCGGGCGAGTCCGCCGCCGACCGAGCCGACGCCCTGGATCGCGACCCGCACGCCCTTCATGTCGGTTGCGCCGAGCCCGCGCTGCGCCGCTGCCTTGACGCCCAGATAAATGCCGAGCGCGGTGTAGGGCCCCGGATCGCCGCCCGCCGCACCGCTCGCGACCGGCAGGCCCGAGACGTAGCGCGTCTGGGTCGCGATCACCTTCATGCGCTCTTCGGACATGCCGACGTCCTCGGCGGTCACGTAGCGGCCGCCAAGCGAGTCGACCGCGCGGCCGAACGCCTCGAGTTGTTCGGTGGTGATCACGTCGCCGGGCTTGGCCGCGAGGACCACGCCCTTGCCGCCGCCGAGCTCGAGCCCGGCCATCGCGTTCTTGAAGCTCATGCCGCGCGACAGGCGCAGCGCGTCGGTCACCGCGCGGCCATTGTCCGCATAATGCCAGAAGCGGGTGCCGCCGGCCGCGGGGCCGAGCTTGGTCGAATGCAGCGCGATGACGGCGCGGAGACCCGAAACCGGATCGGTGAAGACGTGAACGCCCTCATGGTCGTCGAAATCGGGAAGGTCCCAAACCGCTGTCATCGCCGGCTCCATCAGGAAGAAGAAAATTGCTTAAACCTGAAATATTATTTTCCGGCCGGTTTTACCAGCACAAAGCGGCGCAAGGCCAAGCAGTTGGGAAAATAATGGGGCGACCGACGGGACTTGAACCCGCAACATCCGGCATCACAAGCCGACGCTCTAACCAATTGAACTACGATCGCCGCGAAGGCCCGTGCCCCTAAGCGGGCTGTTCGGGTCCGTCAAGCGCCGCGATCATGCGCGGCGTCGAATGTCGTCAAAAACTGCCTTCGATCGCCTGGCTATAGCCGCCTGCCCCGCGCACGAAGCCGATCGATTCGAGCCGCTGCTGGACGATCGGGTCGGTCGGTTGCAGCGTCAGCACCGCGCGGTAGCGGCCCGTGCCGTCGATCCGCAGCGTGATTCCCTCGGTCCCCGCCTGGCTGGCGAGCGGCACGATGAGCGCGTCGCCCTCGCATTTGGGCGTACCGCTGACCGACTGCGGCAGCGTGATCCCCGCCACCTCGCCGCCCAGCGTCGCGCGCACCCGCCCCTCGGCGCGCTCGCACTGGCCATCGGCGAACCGCACGGTCACGCCGTCGAGATCGAGCGTGGTGACCGGTACCGGCGCGAACACCGCGCCGGTCGGGATCGTCGCGGTCAGATCGTCGACGCCGAACCCGTGCCGGCTGACGCTCGCCGACCCACGCAGCGGCCGCGGATCGGTCTCGGGCCCGGCCAGCACGATCCGCGCGCGACCCGCCAGCAGCGGCAATGGCGCGAGCCGGGCATGGAGGTTGCCGAGCGACAGTTCGCCGAACCGCGCATCGGTCAGCGTCGCGCCCCAGATCGTGCCCGTCACCCGGCGCGCGACGAGGCCCGCATCCTCGATCCCGACCCAGCCAAGCGCGGCGCGCATCGGCAAAAACACGATCAGTGCGAGCAGCAGCATCCCGCCGAACATCGCGGTCGGGCCGGTCCGCAACCGGATCCGCGTGACGCGGCGTGCGCCGACGCCCACGAAGCGTGCGCTGTCGCTCATGCGGCGCGCGCCTTCAACGTCATCGTCACGCTCACCGTACGGTCACCCTTGTCGGTCATGGTCAGTGCGTCGACCAGAATGCCCGCGCGCTCGAGCCGCGCCAGCCACGCGGTCAGCGCGCCCGGCCGCGCCGACGGCATCACGATCCGCACCCGGTCTGCGCCCTCCTGGTCGAGGCTGGTGATCGCGAACCCCGCCAGATCCGCCTGGGTCCGCACGATCGCATCGAGCGAGCCCGTCAGCGGCGTGGGCCGCGATCGCTGCGCGTCGCGGAGCAGCGCGACCATCGCCTGCGTCTCGCCGAGCCGGGTCACGGCATTGGCATGGCGTTCGCGCGCACTCGACAGACCGTCGCCGACCGGCCGGATCACCGCGCCCCAGAGCAGCGTCAGCACCGCGAGCGCCGCCATCACCAGCAACAGCCGCTTCTCGCGCAGCGATCGCCCCTCGAACCAGTGCCGCAACCCGGTCATGCGCCCTCGCTCCCGCCTGCACGGCCCGCCGTGATCGTGAATTCGCCCGACACGCGCCCCGCCGCCGCCTGGAAGACGCCCGCCTGAACCGCAAAGCCGGCACGCTCGAGCGCACTCCTGAGATCGGTCGCCAGCGCCTCACGCTCGACCGCGACGCCCAACCGGACGGTCCCGTTCGGCTGGAAGTCGAGCGCGGTGATCTCGCTGCCCGGCGTCGCCTGGACCACGGCGAAGATCGTGGCGGTGGTCGTGCTGAAGCCCAGCCCCGGCCCGCGCACGCGCGACAGCCGTTCGCCAAGCTGGCGCCCGGCATCGTTCACCGTCTCGCCGCGTGGCAGGCCGGAGCGGGCGACCTGTTCGGTCTGCGCCTCGATCATGTCCGCGCCGAAGCTGTATTTCGCGATCCGGACCAGCGTGATCGCCAGCGTCACCGCGAGGATCAGCCCCGACAGCACCGCCAGCCGCCGGATCAGCGCCCAGTCGAGCGCGAATCGCCGCCGCCGCGCGAACATCCCCTGCCGCAGGTCGAGCGGCCATGTCGCGACCGCCGCCGCCAGCGCCGCCTCGAGCGCGTCGGGCTCGACGGCCACCGGCGGCGTGTCGCCCGTCACCAGCGCGGTCAGCCCCGGCTCGTCGGCAAATCCCGTCGACGTGCCCCGCACGACCGTGTCGCCGGCCAGCTCGGCGCGGACATAGCCCTCGTCCGGGCGCGGCAGCAGCATCGGCGCGGGGAGCATCGCCACCGGATCGACGCCGGCCGCCGCGAGCAGCCGCAGCCAGCCCTGCATCGCCTCGATCCCGACCACGCCGATCGGCCGGTCGCCCTGCCCCTCGTCCCCGACCGCGACATGGAGTTCGCCGAGCGGCGCCGCGCTCGCCTCTGCCGCGAGCAGCCGGGCGGCGGCGGTCGCCTGTGCGGCGCTGCGCGACGGCAGCTCGGCCCAGTGCAAGGTCACCGCCTCCGCCGGCGCCACCGCGATGATGCCAGTGTCCGCGCCGAGGTCACTTCGCTCATCGGCGGTCGGGATCCCCTCGCCCTGCGCGACGATGCGCTGGTCGGCGATCCGCATCCAGCGAAAGCCGGTCGCGCCGGAGGGAAGGAACAGGAGCGTGGTCATGACGGCTCGCCCCATTGCCGCGATACGAGCCGCGCGGGAAGCGTCGTCGCGTCCATCAGTGCCTGTTCCTGCAAAACCGTCGTCCCCACCGTCACGTCGATATCGAGCGTGAACCATTTCGACACCACTGCCGTCCCCCGTTCGCCGTCCGCATTGGAATTGCCCTGCAACGCCGCGCTCTTGAAGAACACGTCGGTGGTCGCGACCCCTTGCGGCGGGCGTTGCAGGATCATCTGGCGCGCACCCGCGATCGACATCGTGTCGGGAAACAGCATCGCCAGGATCGGCGCCTGTTCGGGGAGCAGCGTGTTGACGTTGATCGGCGCGGCCTGCGCGACCGGCAGCGTACAGATCCACGGCCTGAGCGTCGCATAGATTTGCGGCGTCATGCCGACCACCGCGCGAAGTTCGCTCGGGTCGGTCATCAGCGTGCCGGCGGTGCGATAGGGCGTCTCGCGGTTCAGATAGGCGCCGTCCTCCGCGCCCATCGCCTGCTGGTCCTGATCGCTGTCGATCCAGTCGGCGGCGCCCGCGGCGATCTGTTCACCGACCTGCGCGGGGATGTCGAGCAGCCGCATCAGCCGGACGAATTGCGGCCGCATCAGCGGGTCGGTGACATAGGCGCCGGCGCGGCCGCTCACCAAACTGTTGAGATTGAAGCAGTTTCCCCCGTCGCGCACGCGCGCGGTCGCAAAGCCGCCGCCGGGCAGCGGCATCCCGAACGGCTTGCCGCTCCAGTCGCCCTGCAACGTCACGCGTTTCACATTGGGCCCCAGCATCGCGTCGATCCGCGTCAGCGCGAGCGTCTCGGCGGCCAGCGCATAGGCGCGCGCCTGCTCCCCCGCCGCGGCATTGCCCGCCAGCCGCGTCGACAGCCGTAGCTTCTCGAGCGCCGCCCCCGCCATCACCGCGACGATCGCGACGAGCATGAGGACGGTCAGTAGCGCGGCGCCGCGTTCGTGCTCAGGGGGCTTCATTCTGGACCTCCCGCGCGGGCGGCGCATAGCCCGATCCGACGAGGAACAGCTGGCGATAGACCAGGCCGTCGGTGCGCTGGACGCTCAGCTCCATCGCCTCGGGCAAGGGCACGCCCTGCACGCCGTCCCAGCGGTCGCTCCACGCGCCGCCGAGCCGGTAGCGCAGCCGGACCTGGCGGACATTGGGCAGCAGCACGGCAGGCGGCAGCGGCGGCGCGCCGTCGACCATTGGATAGGCGATCCGCTGCAGCGCGCCGTCCGCGACCCGGTAGGCGACCTTCTGCGTGTTCGACCGCGCTGCGCCGTCGATATTGGTCCAGCCACCGCGGACGAGGCGGAGCATCGGCGCGACGTCCGACCCGCTCTCGCCGACGAAGGCGGGCAAGGGTGCGCCGGATTCGTCGCGCGTGCCCCGCAGCGCCGCCTGGCCGAGATCGGCGGACAGGATCGACATCGTCCGCGTCAGCGCGCCGAGATCGTCGAGCTTCGTCCCCGTCGCACTCTGCGCCTTCACGCTGAACGACAGGATCGCCACCCCCGCCGCCGCGATCATGCCGAAGATCAGCAGCGAGACCATCACCTCGACCAGAGTGAAGCCGTGTTCTGCGGAGCGCCGACCGGGGGTGAAGCCGTGCTCGGCGGCACGCACCGTGCGTCGCGCGGTCATGACGTCGTCACCGTCGTCGCGGACTGGCGCGGGGCGGGGCGGATCATCGTGAGGCGGCCGAGCACCGCGCCGCCGCGATCCGCGACCGCCACGTCGATACGCAAGACGGACGAGCCGCCCATCGCGCGCACCGAGCGCGTCCAGGCCCAGCGGCGCCCGCCATTCGTCTCGGCGCCGGTCACGGTCCCGGCGGTCGGCGGCTGCGCCTGCGTCACCGCGTCGATCGCGACGTTGCGCGCGACCATCTGCGCGACCAGCGTGTCGTCGAGGATCGACGCGCCGCGGATCGTCGCGCTCTCCAGCCGGACGAGCGCCATCGCCGCGAGGCTGAACACGGCCAGTGCGACCATGATCTCGATGAGCGTGAACCCGCGATCGGTTTCGGTGCGCATCGGCGTGCAAATATGAGGATCAGCGCGCATCGGCGCGCACGGTGCCATCGGCGTCGATCGTCACGGTCGCGTTCGCTCCGCCGCGGCTGAGCGTCACGACCGCGGGTCGGTCGACCAGCCCGGTCGGGTCGAAGGTCACGCGGACGCGCCCGCTCATATCGCCGATCACCGCGCGCGTGCCGTCGTTCCAGCGTTCGACGCGCATCGGTTTCTCGCTGATCGGCGTCCAGCCGCCCGCGAGCCGCTGGTCGAAGCCATAGCCACCGCCGGTGATCCAGACGCTGACCGGGCGCGCCTCGACGATCGCCGAATCATGCGCCGCACGCGTCCGCGCCGCGAACCGCGTCGCCTCGTCGAACACGCGGCCGCGCGGATCGGGCATGACGAAGACCGCCACCGCCGATGCGAGCCCGATGATCGTCACCACGACCATCAGCTCGACCAGCGTGAAGCCGTGTTCGGCGTAACGCCTCGCGGGCGTAAAACCGCGGTCGGCGTGACGCCGGGACCTACTGCCAGCTGCCAATATCGGCATCGATCCCCTCGCCGCCTTCCTTGCCATCGGCGCCGAAGGTCCAGACGTCGGCCTCGCCATGCGTGCCGGGCGAGGCATAGAGATACGGGCGACCCCAGGGATCGTTCGGCAGCTTCTTCAGATAGCCACCGCGCTGATAGCGTGACGGATCGGTCAGCCCGGCGGGTGCGGTGACGAGCGCGTTCAGCCCCTGCGACGTGTTGGGGAAAGTCATGTTCTGCAGCTTGTAGAGCTCCAGCCCGCCCTCGATCTGCGCGATGTCCGCCTTCGCCTTCTGGATCCGCGCGGTATCGCCCGAGGGCAGCACGTTGAGCGCGACGATCGTCGCCAGCAGGCCGATGATCACGATCACCACCATCAGCTCGACGAGCGTGAAACCCGCTTCACGACGCTTCTTCTTCTCT
This sequence comes from Sphingomonas sp. CFBP 13706, assembly GCF_014842355.1. Taxonomy (NCBI): domain Bacteria; kingdom Pseudomonadati; phylum Pseudomonadota; class Alphaproteobacteria; order Sphingomonadales; family Sphingomonadaceae; genus Sphingomonas; species Sphingomonas sp. CFBP 13706. Next base: position 124,117 of record NZ_JACYVM010000004.1, on the reverse strand, counting down.
TCCGGACGCATACAAAACCTCATTGGCCTGCCAGCGTATTGAGCTGGAGGATCGGGAGCAGGATGGATAGCACGATCGTCGCGACGATGCCGCCCATCACGACGATGATCAGCGGTTCGAGCAGCGACAGGGCGGTGGCGGTGAAACGGTCGAATTCGCGTTCGAGATAGTCGGCGGCGCGTTCGAGCATCTCGTCGAGCCGCCCCGCCGCCTCGCCCGACGCGGCGAGATAGGTCAGCAGCGGCGGAAACACGCCTGCACGCCGCATCGCCGCGGACAGGCTGCCGCCGCCGCGGATCGCGTCGACGATCTGGTCCGACGCGAGCCGCAGCCGACGATTGTGGATCGTGCTCGCGGTCAGGTTGAGCCCGTCGAGCAGCGGCAAACGGCTCGCGACCATCGTCCCCAGTGTCCGCGCCATTCGCGCCGCGTGCAGGTCGCGCAGCAGTCGCCCCAGCATCGGGATCCTGAGCAGCCAGCTGTCGAAGGCGAGCCGGAAGCCCGGATCCTTCAGCGCGCGCCACAGGATCAGCCCCGATAGCAGCAGGACCAGCGCGATCACCCACCAGTATCCGACGAGGAACGCCGAAAACGCCATCACCATCCGCGTCAGCAGCGGCAGCTCCTGCCCGACCGTGTCGAACTGTTCGACCACCTGCGGCACGACGAACATCATCAGCGCGGTGACCACCCCCATCGCGACGAGCGCGAGGATCGACGGATAGGCGAGCGCGGTGATCAGCTTGCCGCGGATCTCCGCCTGGCGTTCGAGCAAAGCCGCGAGCCGATCGAGGATCGTCGGCAGCGACCCCGAACTCTCGCCGGCCGCGACCATCGCGCGGTAGAGCGGCGGGAAGCTCTTGGGCTCGCGCGCCATCGCATCCGCCAGCCGCCGGCCCTCGACGACGCCCGCATGGACGTGCTGGACGATCGCGCGGACGCTGTCCTGTTCGGTCTGCCGCGTGATCGTGCGCAGCGATTCCTCGAGCGGCGACACGCGGTTGAGCGTGGCGAGCTGGCGCGTGAACAAGGTCAGGTTCTTGCCCGACATCTTGGGCTTGCCGAGCTGCAACCCGAACAGCGGCCGTCCCTTGGTCACCTGCGGCGGCGCGCCCGGGCTGATCTTGACGACGTAGAATTTGCGCGCGTCGAGCGTCGCGCGCGCGAGGTCGATGTCCGCCGCGGCGATATGGCCGCGGCGCTCGGCGCCCTTGGTGTCGATCGCGACATAGTCGAAATCAGCCATGCGGGTGACCCGATTGCCGCATTATCCCGTTCGTTTCGAGCGAAGTCGAGAAACCACTGTCCGCGCGTGTGGCGCCGATTTCTCGACTGCGCTCGAAACGAACGGAGGTTTGAAGCGGCGTCATGCCGCCGCCACCTCGACGACTTCGGTCGTGTCGCGGCGCGAGACGCGGACCGCTTCCTCCGCCGTGGTCTGTCCCGACAGGACGAGCTCGCGCGCCGACTGCGCCAGGTTCGGCGACTTGGCAAAGGCATGCGCGGTGATGTCGGATTCGGCGCCGTCGGTGTTGATCAGGCGACGGATCGTGTCGTCGATGCGGACCGCCTCGAACACGCCGATCCGACCCTTGTAGCCCGTCTGGTTGCAGTCGTCGCAGCCTTGCGCGACGTACACCACCGCGTCCGGCGCGATGCCGAGCAGCGGTGCGACCGTGTCCGATGCGGGCACTGCCTTGCGACAGGTCGGGCACAGCCGCCGCACCAACCGCTGCGCGATCACCGCGCGGAGCGTCGAGGCGAGCAGGAAGCTTTCGACCTTCATGTCGCGCATTCGCGTGATCGCGCCGATCGCGTCGTTGGTATGGACGGTCGACAGCACGAGATGCCCGGTCAGCGACGCCTGCACCGCGATCTCGGCGGTCTCGCGGTCGCGGATTTCGCCGACCATCACTACGTCGGGATCCTGACGCAGGATCGCGCGCAGCCCCGCCGCAAACGTCAGCCCGACCTTCGGATTGACCTGGGTCTGGCCGACGCCATCGACCGCGTACTCGACCGGATCCTCGACCGTCAGGATGTTGCGGCTGCCGTCGTTGAGCAGGCGCAGCGCGGCGTAGAGCGAGGTGGTCTTGCCCGAACCGGTCGGCCCGGTGACCAGGATGATCCCGTTCGGCTCGCTCAGCGCCTCGTTCAGCAGCGCGAACAACGCGGGCGGGAGGCCCAGCGCCTCGAGGTCGATGCCCGCATTCTCCTTGTCGAGGATACGCAGCACCACGCGCTCGCCCGCCCGGCTCGGCAGCGTCGAGACGCGGACGTCGAGCAGCTTGCCGCCCAGCGTCAGTCCCATGCGGCCATCCTGCGGCACGCGGCGCTCGGCGATGTCGAGCCGCGCCATCACCTTAATCCGGCTGACGACGACCGGCGCGACGTTGGGCGGCATGCGCAAAGTCTCGCGCAGCACGCCGTCGATGCGCATCCGTACGACGAGCCCGGTCTCGTACGGCTCGATATGGATGTCCGACACGCCGTTGCGCGCGGCGTCGGCGATGATCCCGTTGATCAGCCGGATCGCGGGCGCGTCGTCGGCGGTGTCGAGCAGATCCTCCGCGGTCGGCATGTCGCCTGCGAGCAGATCGAGCTCGTCGCCCATCCCGACCGCGGCGAGCGCATTGGCCTGACCGTCCATCGCATAGACGTTGGACAGCAGCCGGTCGAACGCGGGCGCCTCGACCGTGCCGATCGCGAACGGGCGGCCGAGATAGCGGCGCAGTTCGAGCAGCACCTTCGGGTCCGCGCCCGCGCGCATCGCGATCGTGAGCGGCGAATCGGGGTCGGTGTGGTCGACGACGACCCCGAACTTGCGTGCGAAGGCATAGGGGATGGTGATCTGGGGGAGTGCGACGTCTTCGACCTCCGTTCCCCGGCGAAGGTCGGGGTCCAGTTGGGCAGCGGTCGCGATCGACGGGACAGGATCACCCAACTGGGCCCCGGCCTCCGCCGGGGAACGCGCAATGTCATGCCCCTCGCGGATGATCATTTCTGCACCGGCCGGAAGACCGTGCTCGTGCTGCGCACCGGTACCGCGATCCGCGGATCCTCGATGCTGCCGGGGATCGGCCCCGACGGGATCGGCGGCGCCGCGCCCATGTAATCGCGCACCAGCTGGTCGATCGACGGCTCGCGCTCGGGCTCGGCGAGCCCCTGCTGCAGCCGAAGATAGCCGTAACGCTGTTCGGTGATCCGCCGGCTGTCGCCCGCGGTGCGCAGGATCGTCGGCCGGATGAAGATCATCAGGTTGGTCTTCGACCGCTGCTTCGCCTTCGAGGTGAACAGGTGCCCGAGCACCGGCAGGTCGCCGAGCAGCGGGATCTTCTCGATCGTGCGGCGCTCGTTGTCGTCGAGCAGGCCGCTGATCACCGCGATCTGCCCGTCGTCGACGGTGCGCACGGTCTCGACCTCGCGCTTGTTGAGGATCAGGTCGCTATTGTCGCTCGACACCGGCCCGGCGATCGAACTGACCTCGAGCCGCAGGTTGAGCTTCACCGTCCCGCTCGAATTTACCTGCGGGCGGACGGTCAGCTCGATGCCGACATTCTGGCGCTGCGTGGTGCGGAACGCGTTGTCGAAATTGTTCGACAGCGCCTGCCCCGTGGTGATCGGGATCTCCTGCCCGACCAGGCTGTGCGCTTCCTGGTTGTCGAGCGTGACGAGGTGCGGGACCTGGAGCAGGTTCGACGTCGTGTCGCTCTTCACCGCGTTGATGATCGCGCCAAAGAAGGTGCTGCCGATCTTGCCGCCAAAGCCGCCAAACCCGCCGGTCGCGGCGAGGATCGAACTGATCGCAGATTGCTGAAGCGTGTCGGCGGCGCTGCTGGTGTTCTTCGTCACCGTCGTGCTGCCGTCGGTGTTCGTCGTCGTTGTGGTCGACGTGTTGAGCTGTGTCGCGCCGATCGCACCCGCGATCTGCAGGATGTTCGGCGCGGAATTGGAGAAGGTCGACGCGCCGAACGCGCCGCCGCTGGGATCGCCGACGATGAACTGCGCACCCAGCGTCCGTGCGGTGGTGTCCGACACCTCGGCGACGATCGCCTCGACGAGCACCTGTTCGCGGCGCGTATCGAGCTGGCGGACCACCTCGGCGAGCTGACGCTGGATCTCGGCGGGCGCGGCGATGACGATCGCGTTGGCGCCGATGAAGCGCGTGACGACCGCGGCGGTGCGGCCCCCCGCGGCGGTGATCGCGGGCTGGCCAGAGCCCGATCCCGACGATCCGCCGCTCGACTGGACCGGCTGGCTCACCTGCGCCTGCTGGGTGCCGCCAAAGCCCGATCCGCCGCCATTGCTGCCACTGCTGCTGTTCGCGCCGAAATTGGAGCGCGACAGCGGCTGGCTGCTCGGCTGGGTCGGGGTCTGGCCGACCAGTTCCTGCAGCACCGGCAGCAATTGTTCGGCATCGGCGTTTTCGAGGAACACGACCTTGATCTCGGTGCCGTTGCGCGCCTTCTGGTCGAGGTCGGCGGCGACCTGTGCCAGTCGCGCGACCGTGGTCGGATCGCCGCGCAGCGCGACCGCGTTCGATCCCTCGACCGCGACCACCGACGCGGTCGGCCCCGATCCCGCGCCGCCGCCCTGCGCGCCGCCCGGGGCCCCGCCGGTGCCGATCAGGCCCTGCAGCGCGGTCGCGATGTCGCGCGCGCTCGCATTCTTGAGCGCGACGACGCGCGTCGACGAGGTGTCGGTATCGACCCGGCGAATGACCTCGCGGATGCGGCGGATATTGTCGGCGAAATCGACCACCACCAGGCTGTTGCCCCCGCGGTTCGCGGTGACCGACCCCTGCGCGCTGACCAGCGGGCGGACGGTATCGACCGCGCTCGCCGCGTCGGTCGCGCGCAGGCGGATGATCTCGGTGACATAGCTGTTGCGCGCCGCCCCCGCGACGCCGATCCGGCTCGGCTGCGACGCGGCATTGTCGAGCGGCTGCACGCGGAACGCCCCGTTCGAGGTCGGCACCGCGACCAGCCCGTTGGCGCGCAGCGTGGAGAGGAACACCTCGAAATATTCGGACCGGCTGAGCGGCCGGTCGGTGACGACGGTCACTTTGCCCGACACGCGGTTGTCGATGATGAAGGTGCGCCCCGTGACCTTGGCGGCATCGGCGATGAACGCGCGGATATCGGCGTCGCGGACGTTAAGCGTCGTCTGCGCGCGCGCTTCCGCCGCCAGCGTCAGCGCCAGCACCGGAGCAAGGACCGAGGCGAAAACCAGATTCTTCATTGCAGCCTTGGTCTTGGAAAGGGGAAGGGAAGCTAGAGTCATGCCGAAGATCATTGCGGGGGTGCGATCGTGATGGCGAGCGGCAGCGTGTCCTTGCCGCGTTCGACGGTGATGGGCACGTTGCCGCCCTGCGCGAAATCGGCGGCGATGCGGTCGAGATCGCCCGGCCCGGTGACGGGACGCCCGCCGATCGAGGTGACGATGTCGCCGTCGCGCAGCCCCGCCTGGCGGAAGGCGTTGCCCGAGCCCTGCGACCGGACCGTCAGCCCGCTGACGCGGCCGCCGTCGATCCGCGGGATGAAACCGATCTCGCTGCGCAACTGGCCGATCGCGATGCCCGCGCCGCCCGGCGGTGGCGCCGCGCCCGGCGCTGCGCCGGTCGGGGATACCGGCGCGACCGCGTCGGACTGGTCGAGGAACAGGTCCTCGTCGACGCCGCCGCGATCGATCGTGACATGGTCGAATGCGACCGCCTTCAGCCGGACGCCGGGCTGGATCTCCTCGCCGACGACGATGCTGGTCTGGACATTGTCCGCACCCGCGATGATCGCCGAGCTCCGGCCGGTCGCATCGTCGATCCGCGTCCCGAACAGCGTCAGCTGCAGCGCGGTGACCGTCGCGGGTCCGGCACCGGCGGGCGCACCCAGCCGGAAGAACGGATCGAAGCTGCGCAGGATGTCGCCATTCGCCCCCGCGGGTGCGATCGCTGCCGGGCGCCACGCGCCGAGCGGCGTCACCGGCGCCACCGCGACCCAGATCAGCCGCGCACACTGCACCGCCAGCCCCGCCATCAGCGCGAGCTCGGCGGCGGAATATACCGTGATCACGGGCAGCCGCCGCAGGATGCGGCGCGCACGTGCGTCGATCGTCAATCGCATGAGCGAACCCCCTCCCGACGCGGTGCCGCCGCCATTGGCGCCCCCAATGGCGCTAGGCATGCCATGTTACAGTTACGCGTCAATCTGGCGATAGATTTATGCCGCGCTGGCGCAAGCGCGGATTGCCCGGCAAAACAGCATCATGGTCATTACCTCCGCCGACACGCCGCCCGCCCCCTCTCCGGTCTCGCTCGGCAGCGGCCTGCCCGCCGAGCCGGTCGTCGCACGGCTGACCGCAGCCCCCGGGGTCCAGCGCGTGCCGAGCCCCAAGCTGACGCTGTTCCTCAACCGCAGCTTCCTGCCGCCCGCGCTGTGCGCCGCACTGCTCGAGCGGATCGACGCCGTCCGCCGCCCGTCGACGATTTCCGATTCGAACGGCGATGCGAGCTACCGGACGAGCGAGACGGGCGACCTCGACCCCGCCGATCCGGTGGTCACCGACGTCGAGGCGCGGATCGCCGCGCTGACCGGGCTCGACGGCCTTTATGGCGAACCGCTCCAGGGGCAGCGTTATGCGGTCGGGCAGGAGTTCAAGGGACACACCGATTATTTCGAGCCGACCGGTGTCGACTATGACCGCTATTGCAGCGTCGCGGGCAATCGTACCTGGACCGTGATGGTCTATCTCAACCAGCCCGAGGCAGGCGGCGCGACGCGGTTCAAGGCGATCGACAAGATCGTCCAGCCCGAGACGGGCAAGCTGCTCGCCTGGAACAACCGCCGGCCCGACGGCTCGCCCAACCCCGCGACGCTCCACCACGGCATGAAGGTCCGCAGCGGCGTCAAATACGTCATCACGAAATGGTACCGCGAGCGCCCCTGGGGGTAGCCGCCCCTACCCCGGTACCCGGGATTCAGAGCCACGCAGCGGTCCGCCCGTGACCCTGGGTCCCGGCGTTCGCCGGGATGACGGAGGGGTGGCAGATGAACCGCTCACCCCACCCACCCGTCATCCTGGGCTCGACCCAGGATCCAGAGCCGAGCAGCGCCGTCCTTTGGAACTCTGGATCCCAGCCTTCGCTGGGATGACGGGCCGGTGGCAGGCCACCCCCCGGCCCAGCCCGCCGCTGCCCGACTTCAGAACGTCGTGCTCAGCCCCAGCGTGAAGACCCGGCCCAGATTATAGCGGTTGATGAACACCTGCGCGCCATTGTCGAAGGTCTGGCCTTCCTGGAACCGCGTGCCGGTCAGGTTGCGCGCTTCGGCCTTCAGCTCCCATTTGCCGCCGACGAGCTCGAAGCCCTGCCGTGCGACCAGGTCGAGGCGGATGCCGGGCTTTTCGATGATGTCGGGCTGGAAGCCGACGCCGCTGAGGTTCGACGGGCCGCGGTTGGTCACGCGGTTGCTGGCATAGTTGAACAGCAGCGTGATCGCCGACAGCGACGCCGTATCCTCGAGCCCGACCTGGACATTGACCAGATGGTCCGACTGGCCGGTCAGCGACGCGCCGTCGCGGAACTGGAGCGAGGCCGGACCGAAGCCCGCCTGGCACCCGCCAAGCGTCTGGTTGAGCACGTTCGGGACGCAGCTATTGTCCGCGGTGATCGACGACTTCGAATAGGTGTAGTTGGCGATGAACAGCGCTCGGCGCGTCGCGAAGAAGTCGGAATTGAGGAAATCGAGGTCGAAATATTTCTGGAGCTCGACCTCCGCGCCATACAGCGTCGCCTCGGGCAGGTTGGTGAAGCCGGTCTGCAGCCGGTCGTCCGCGCCCGTGTAGAAGCCGACCTGCTCGACCGGGTTCTTGATCTCCTTGTAGAAGCCACCGAGCGTGAAGCGCTGGTCGCGCGCGAAGAACCACTCGTAGCGGCCCTCGAGATTGTAGAGCTCCGAGTCCTTCAGCAGCGGGTTACCGAAGAACAGCCGATCCGATTCGGGATCGCGGAACTGCTGCGGCGCGAGCTCACGGAACTGCGGGCGCGAGATCGTCTTCGATGCGCTCGCACGCAGCTGCATGTTGTTCGCGAAATTATAGGTGAGCGTCGCGGCGGGCAGGAAATAATCGTTCTTCAGCCGCGTCGTCGTCGTGCCGATCGGCGTCACCCGCTCCTCGGCGGTCTCGTAGCGGACGCCGATCGTCGCGCGGACGCCGTCGGTCGCCTCGGCCTCGGCCTGGACATAGCCCGCATGGATGCGCAGCGACGCATCATAGGCATAGGCACCGAGCGGCGTGCTGAACTGCAGCTGGATCTGGTTCGCGTTGAGCGAATCGATCCCGAGCAGATAGTCGGGCCGCAGCAGGTTGTAGGGATAGCCCGGCGCGGTGCCGCCGCCCGCGGCGGTCTGGTAGTTGAACTGGAGGCGCGTCGAATTGCGCTTCGTGTCCGAATAGAAATATCCGGTCGACAGCGTCATCGGCCGCTCGGTGTCGAGCTTGTACGACAGGTCGCCCTGCCCGGTGTACAGATCCTCGTTGAGTTCGCTGAAAATGATCGAGGCGAACGGCGTGAAGCGCTGGGTCACCTGATAGGCGCCGTTGCACTGCGCGCCATCCGAGCCATTGGGCGCCTCGACGCTGATCGGCAGGCCGGTCGTGGTGGTCGCCGAGCACAGATAGTCGAACTGCCGCTCGTACGGCGCATTACGCTTCGAATTGGCATAGGCGCCGCGCGCGTCGAATTTCAGCGCGTCGGTCAGCTTGAATTCGCCGACCAGCTGGCTCTCGAACAGCTGGCGTTCGAACCAGTTGGTGTTCTGCTGGAAACGCAGCCCGCTCGAATTGTTGTAGACGGTCGCCGACGATCCGCGCGCCTGCTTCAGCGTGTCGTGGATATAGACGGTGGTCGAGCGGATCGTGTTCGGGCCGAATTCGTACCCCAGCCCGATCAGCGCGTTGGTGACGATCCGGTTGTCGGTCAGCAGCGTCTGGAAATCATTGCGCAGCGTGCCGTCGGTCGACACCGAATCCTGCTGCGTCGACGAGCGCGTGCGGAAGGTGTTGCTCGCGCTCAGCGATGCGATGATGCCCAGCCGGTCGGAGCCGAAGTCGAACACCGATCCGCCGCTCAGCTCGCCCGACCAGTTGGCCGGCAGCTGGTTGTTGCGCTGGAGCAGCGTCGTGTTCGCATTGGTGAGCTGCGCGACCTGGTCGGTCGGGATGATCCCGGTGCCGCCAGGCGCGTTCTTGATGAAGGCTGGCACCTTGCGCGCGCCGTCGTCGAAGCCGATCCAGTCCGCATCGCCGCCATAATAGGTATAGCCGAGCTCGCTGGTCGTCACGGTGTCGGCGGAGATCGACCCGCCGATGCTCAGGAAGTTCTTCTCCGGGATCGCCTTGGTCGTGAGGTTGATCACGCCGCCGCCGAATTCGCCGGGATAGTTCACCGAATAGGTCTTCTGGACCAGCGCCGAGCCGACGATCGCGGTCGGGAAGATGTCGAGCGGAACCGAACGGCGGAGCGGCTCGGGGCTCGGCAAGGGCGAACCGTTGAGCAGCGACGACGAATAGCGATCGCCGAGACCGCGGACATAGACGAAGCCGCCGCCGACGACGCTGAGGCCGGTCACGCGCGTCAGTGCGCCGGCGATGTCGCCCTCGCCAGTCCGCGCAATGTCCGCGCTCGACAGCACCGAGACGATCTGTGCGGTCGCGCGCACGGTGTTCGGGATGTTGCGCCCGACGACGACGATGTCCTCGCCCGCCGCGGCGTCATAGCCGGGGCTCGAGACCTCGACGCCGGCTTCGGGTGCGGCCTGCGGTGTGGCCTGCTGTGTGGTCTGCTCTTGGGCCGTCGTGCCCGGCGTCGCGGCGTTGGTCTGGTCCGCCTCGGCCTGCGGCGTCGCGGCGGGCCGCGGCGGTGCGGCCGGCGCGGGCGCGGTCTGCGCGAGCGCGGCGGGCGCGACCAGCGTCGAGGTGAGGAGGAGCAGTGTTCCGTAGGCGCGGCGCTTGGACATGGCCTGTAATCCCGATTCGTAAAGTCATAGGCGAATGCCGGGACGGTCCCCCAAGGACCGCCCCGGCATCACGGCGCATTCAATTGGCGCCCGCCTCAGCGGCCCTGGCAGGCGAAGTAGACCGAGCTGAACGCCGGCGGTCCGACGTCCTGCAGCGCGGCATCCGCCGGCCGGACCGTGGTGCGGCCGCCCGTCGTCTGTTCGCCCGCGATCATGTTGACGCAGGCGACGTTCGCCGGAGTCTTCACCACACCGTTGACGAAGGTCATATCCGCACCACCACGCAGGCGGATCGCGGCCGGGGCCAGCGCGGTCTGGATGAAGGTGAAGTTGGCGTAGCGGCCGAACGTGCGCGGCAGCAGGTCCTCGGCATTGTTCGAATCAATCTCGGTCGAGAAGGAGTCGGCGGTCGCACCGAGCGTGCGCTGGGCGGCGATCATGAACTGGATGAAGCCGCGATAGCCATTGTCGATATCGAAGCCGTCATCGTCCGCGCCGGTGATCGCGATATACTTCAGGTTGCTCGTGCCGCCGAAGATCTCGATGCCGTCATCCGCCGAATTGTGGCTCTGGATGTGGTTGAGCGTGGTGCCCGAGCCGGTGCCGCCGAGCGTCAGGCCCTGCAGCTCGTTGCCGTCGCTGATCGCGATGCCGCTGTAGCGGATCTGGACGTACTGCATCGTGCCGCTGCTGTCGGCGGCCGTCGGGCCACCATAGAAGCGCCCGGTGACACCCTCGATCGCCTGCTGGCAGGTCGTGCTGCTGCCGGCGGCATTGTTCGGGCCGGTGCCGGTGGCGCAGACCGCGACCGGTGCGCGGCCAAGCATGACGATCCCGCCCCACTGGCCCTGCGTCGCGTCGCTGACGCCGTTCGACGCCAGGTTCTGCTGCGAGGTGAAGACGATCGGCGCGGTGGCGGTGCCGATCGCGTTGATCTTCGACCCGCGGTTGACGATCAGCAGGTCGTTAGTCGTCTCGCTCGAATCCGCGGCGATCACGACGCCGGCCTCGATGTTGAGGATCGCGCCATTGTCCGCACCGGTCGTGCCGACATCGGTGCCGATTTCGGTCTGGCCGCGCAGGCGATAGAAGACGCCCGCGATCTTCGGCAGCGTCAGCGTGCCGCTGATCACGGTCGGCAGGCGGCAGGCGCGGAACGTCGCGACCAGGCCGTCATCGGTCGTGCCGGTCGGGCAGACGCTCGCCGCGGTGACCGCGCCAACCGAAGGCACCGCGGTGCAGCGTGCGCCCGAGCCGCCGAATTCGGCCGAGGTCGAGTTGCAGGTCCAGCCCTGGAACGCGGTGTCGGTCGGGCCGTTGAGCGCGCCGACGAAGTTCGTGCTGGTGAAGAAGCTGTTGAGCGTCGACGGATCCATCGGCGTGGTAAGCGACGTCGCCGAGGTCGGATACAGGCCGTTCAGCCCGGCGCTGACGCCGCTGACATTGTTGTTCGTGCCGGCGTTGACGACCGCGAGCTGCTCGTCAGGCGTGATCGTGATGGTGTTGACCGTGGTCGGGGCAGCGAACTGTGCCGCGGTGATCGCGCTGGGCGTCGGCGTCGGCGTGGGGGTGGGCGTCGGCGTCGGCGTCGCGGGGGGGATCACGATGGTCCCCGCACCCGGCGACGCGACGCTGTCCGCGCCTCCGCATGCCGACAGCGCCGCACAGGCGGTGCTGGTCAGCAGGATAAGGCCGATGCGCTTGAAGCTGGTCATTCACGGAACTCCCGGTCGATCATTGATTGCGTGGATCGACTCGGGTCCCCCTGCCGATCTCTCAACGGCGGTTAGGCGGCGTAGATGACAGCGAGATGCGGTTTCGATGACGGCCGGATGACGGCGGTGTTTCAGCAATGTGACACCCGGGCGGAGATGCGCGCGTTGAGCCGGGGCGGGACGACGACGGACGGCATCGCGGGGACCCGGGGTGCATCACCCCGCTTTCGCTGCGCGGCACAATGATTTAAGGGGCACGGACGCTAGCAAGGCCCTTATCCGGGCAATCCCGCGGATTTCACCGCGATTACAGGAATTTTCGACGAGTATGGCCTCTTTCAAGGACCCCGGTTTTCAGGAACGTACCGCCTCTGCGAACGACGCGAAGCTGAAGGCGCTCGAGAAACTGCGCGCCAAGCCTGCGATCGATCCGGCGGTCGCCGCCGAGCGCGCCGCCGCCCGCGCCGCCAAGGAGGAGGCCGAGCGCGCCAAGCGCCAGGCCAAGCGCGACGCCGAAGAGGAGGCCAAGGCCGCCAAGAAGGCCGCCGCCGCCGAAGCCGCAGCCCGTGCGCTCGAGGCCGAAGCCAAGTCGCAAATGTCCGACGCCGACAAGAAGGCGCTCCGCGACGCCAAATATGCGGCGCGCAAAGCCAAGAAGAAGTGAGGAAACGGCCGGGGATCCCCCGGCCTTTTTCTTTTGCGCTGCCGGGATTTTCGGTCGGCGCTTCGCCTTACCGTCATCCTGACGAACGTCACGACCCAGAGCCACAAGCACCACCGCCCGCAACTCTGGATCCTGGATCAAGTCCAGGATGACGGAGGTGGGTGACGCTTACCCCACACACATCGTCATCCTGACGAACGTCAGGATCCAGAGCCACGAACGCCAACGCGCGTAACCCTGGGTCCGGGATGACGGACGGGGGGGAAGCCCCCCGCCCTCAGGCTGCGAGCGCGTCTTGCTCTTCGGGCGCGAGCCGGATCATGTAGTCGAATGCCGCAAGCGCTGCCTTCGAGCCTTCGCCCATCGCGATCACGATCTGCTTGAACGGCACGGTCGTCACATCGCCGCCCGCGAACACGCCGGGGATCGACGTCTCGCCGCGGTGATCGACCTCGATCTCGCCGCGCATCGTCAGCGCGACCGTGTCGGTCAGCCATTCGGTGTTGGGCACCAGCCCGATCTGGACGAAGATTCCCTCGAGCTCGACCTGATGCAGCGTGTCGTGGTTGCGATCCTTGTAGCTGAGCCCCGTCACCTGCTTGCCGTCGCCGAGCACCTCGGTGGTCATCGCCGAGGTGACGACCTTGACGTTGGGCAGGCTGGCGAGCTTGCGCTGGAGCACCGCATCCGCGCGCAGGTCGCTGTCGAACTCGATCAGCGTGACGTGCGCGACGAGGCCCGCCAGGTCGATCGCCGCCTCGACGCCGCTATTGCCGCCGCCGATCACCGCGACGCGCTTGCCCTTGAACAGCGGGCCGTCGCAATGCGGGCAATAGGTCACGCCCTTGTTGCGATACGCCTCCTCGCCCGGCACGTTCATCTGACGCCAGCGCGCACCGGTCGACAGGATCACGGTCCGTGCCTTCAGCGACGCGCCGCTCGCGAGCTGCACCTCGTGCAGGCCACCGACCTGCGCTGCCGGGATCAGCTTGCTCGCGGTCTGCAGGTTCATCACGTCGACGCCATATTCGGCGACATGCTGCTCCATGTGCGCGACGAGCTTGGGCCCCTCGGTATGCGCGACCGAGATGAAGTTCTCGATCGACATGGTGTCGAGCACCTGTCCGCCGAAGCGCTCGGCGGCGATGCCGGTGCGGATGCCCTTGCGCGCGGCATAGATCGCCGCCGCCGCACCCGCGGGACCGCCACCGATGACGAGCATGTCGAACGGATCCTTGCCCGCGATCTTCTCGGCGGCCCGCGCGCTGCTGCCCGTGTCGAGCTTCGCGACGACCTGCTCGACGCTCATCCGGCCTTGCGCGAACGGCTCGCCGTTGAGGAAGATCGCCGGCACCGACAGGATGTTGCGGTTCGTCACCTCGTCCTGGAACACGCCGCCCTCGATCGCGACATGGCTGATCCGCGGGTTGATCACGCTCATCAGGTTCAGCGCCTGAACCACCTCGGGGCAGTTCTGGCAGCTGAGCGAGAAATAGGTCTCGAACGCGAAATCGCCGTCGAGCCCGCGGACCTGCTCGATCACCTCCTGCGTCAGCTTCGACGGATGCCCGCCGACCTGCAGCAACGCGAGGACGAGCGAGGTGAACTCATGCCCCATCGGGATGCCCGCGAAGCGCACGCCGATATCGGTCCCGGCGCGGCGGATCATGAAGGACGGGCGGCGCTTGTCGTCATCCTTGCGGACCATCGTCACCGAATCGGACAGCGCCGCGATCTCGGTCAGCAGGCCCTCAAGCTCTCGCGACTTGGCGCCGTCGTCGAGCGAGGCGACGAGTTCGATCGGCTGGACGATGTTCGCCAGATAGGTCTTGAGCTGCGCGGTAAGGTTTACATCGAGCACGGACGCTCTCCTGTCTGGTGAAAGGGACGCGCGGCAGGCTGCCGTCGCGAAAATCGTCACCCCGGACCGGGTCCGGGGTCCACCGTGCCGCACGACATCGGGGCGTCATGCGGCAGGGTGGCTGCCAGACCGAAGTCCGGCAGGCCGGGGAAGGAGTAAACCCCTCCCCCTTTTGTGACGAAGCCGGGCGACCGGCTCCGTCAGTGGCTCAGATCTTGCCGACGAGATCGAGCGACGGGGCGAGCGTGGTCTCACCCTCTTCCCACTTGGCGGGGCAGACCTCGCCGGGGTGCGCTGCGATATACTGCGCGGCCTTGACCTTGCGGAGCAGCTCCATCGCGTTGCGGCCGACGCCTTCCGAGGTGATCTCCATCAGCTGGATTACACCCTGCGGATCGACGACGAAGGTGCCACGATCGGCCAGCCCCTGGCCTTCGCGCATCACGTCGAAGTTGCGCGTGATGGTGCCCGACGGATCGCCCAGCATCGTGTAATCGATCTTGCCGATCGCCGGCGACGTGTCGTGCCAGGCCTTGTGCGAGAAGTGGGTGTCAGTCGACACGCTGTAGACCTCGACGCCCATCTTCTGAAACGCGGCATAATTGTCGGCCAGATCCTCGAGCTCGGTCGGGCAGACGAACGTGAAATCGGCCGGGTAGAAGAAGAAGACCGCCCACTTGCCCGTGACGTCGGCGTCCGACACCTCGATGAACTTGCCCTGGCGATAGGCCTGGGTGGTGAACGGCTTCAGCTGGGTGCCGATGATCGACATGGGGTAGCTCCTCAAATTTGTGCGACGCATCATATATGGGATGCTGCGGCGCAGCGTGAAATGCAGAATGCCGATCTAGTACATTCACGCAGTCGATCACAGGAGCGCCAAAGATCGACTAAGGCACTGAAAGAACCCCAAAAACAGAAACGCCAGCCCGCTCGCAATGGAGAGGACCGGCGTAAATCTGGTGGGCGCGACAGGGATTGAACCTGTGACCCCACCCGTGTGAAGGGTGTGCTCTACCGCTGAGCTACGCGCCCGAAACTGGTTCGGAAGCGGGCCTTTAAGCGCGGCGTGCCGCGCTGTCCAGCCCTGTCGGTCATGATCGGTCGATCAGTTGACCGAATCCTTCAGCCCCTTGCCCGCCTTGAACTTGGGCTGGGTCGACGCCTTGATCGTCATCGGCTCGCCGGTGCGCGGGTTGCGTCCCGTCGAGGCCTTGCGCTTCGAGACCGAAAAGGTGCCGAACCCCACCAGCCGGACTTCCTCGCCCTTTTTCAGCGCGGCCGAAATCGCGTCGAAAACGGCTTCGACGGCCTTGACCGCATCGCCCTTGACCAGCCCCGACGTGTCCGCGACCGTCGCGATCAGTTCCTGCTTGTTCATACAGTTAATCCCCCAAACAAATACCGAATCGGCAGCGATGGAATCGCGGCGCCAATCTCCAGGCAGTAACGCGGCGGTATCGTCTGCTGTCAAACGAAACCGCCGCGCGACGCTCTAACCGCGCGGTTCGGTAACGGCCATCGTGACGCGGCGAAATACCGCGCCGGATGCGCTCAGTGGTGAAGACCACCCCCGACCGGCGGGATCGGCGCGGGCGGCAAGGCCGCCAGTTCGTCCGCGTCGGTCCACTCGATCGCCTCGAGCGGCTCGGTCAGGGCAAGCCGCAACACCTCGTCGACATGGCTGACGGGGATGATCTTCAGCCCCTCCTTGATGTTCGCCGGAATGTCCGCGAGGTCCTTTTCATTCTCCTGCGGGATGAGCACGGTGGTGATCCCGCCGCGCAGCGCTGCGAGCAGCTTTTCCTTCAGCCCGCCGATCGGCAACACGCGACCGCGCAGCGTCACCTCGCCGGTCATTGCCACCTCGCGCCGCACCGGCACGCCGGTCATCGTCGAGACGATCGACGTGACGATCCCGACACCCGCCGACGGACCGTCCTTGGGCGTCGCGCCTTCGGGCAGATGGATGTGGATGTCCTTGCGGTTGAACAGCGACGGCTTGATGCCATAGCTCGGCGCGCGTGCCTTGACGTAGCTGAACGCGGTCTCGATCGACTCCTTCATCACGTCGCCGAGCGTCCCCGTCAGCTTCGCCGCGCCCTTGCCCGACACGGTGACGCTCTCGATCGTCAGCAATTCGCCGCCGACCTCGGTCCAGGCGAGCCCGGTGACCGCGCCGATCTGGTTCTCGGTCTCGGACAGGCCGTGGCGATATTTCTGCACGCCCGCGAACTCGGCGATGTTGTCGGGCGTGATCGTCACGCTCGTCGCCTTGCCCTCGAGGATCCGGCGCAGCGCCTTGCGCGCGAGCTTGGCGATCTCGCGCTCGAGCGTCCGCACGCCCGCCTCGCGGGTGTACTGCTGGATCAGCGTGCGCAGCCCCTCCTGCGTCAGGACGAACTCGCCGTCCTTGAGGCCGTGCGCTTCGATCTGCTTCGCGATCAGGTGCCGCTCGGCAATCTCGACCTTCTCATCCTCGGTATAGCCCTCGAGGCGGATGATCTCCATCCGGTCGAGCAGCGCCTGGGGGAGGTTGAGCGTGTTCGCGGTCGTCACGAACATCACATCCGACAGATCGAGGTCGATCTCGAGATAATGATCCTGGAACTTGCCGTTCTGCTCGGGGTCGAGCACCTCGAGCAGCGCCGACGCGGGATCACCGCGGAAATCCTGGCCGAGCTTGTCGATCTCGTCGAGCAGGAACAGCGGGTTCGACGCCCCCGCCTTCTTCAGGTTGGTGACGATCTTGCCCGGCAGCGAGCCGATATAGGTGCGGCGATGACCGCGAATCTCGGCCTCGTCGCGCACGCCGCCCAGGGACTGGCGGATGAACTCGCGCCCCGTCGCCTTGGCGATCGACTTGCCGAGCGAGGTCTTGCCAACGCCCGGAGGGCCGACGAGGCACAGGATCGGCCCCTTCAGCTTGTTGGTGCGCGCCTGCACCGCGAGATATTCGATGATCCGGTCCTTGACCTTCTCGAGCGCATAATGATCCTCGTCGAGCACCGCCTGGGCCGCCGAGATGTCCTTCTTGATCTTCGACTTCTTGCCCCAGGGGAGCCCCAGCAGCACGTCGAGATAGTTGCGCACGACGGTCGCCTCGGCGCTCATCGGCGCCATCGTCTTCAGCTTCTTGAGCTCGGCGGTCGCCTTGGAGCGCGCTTCCTTGCTCATCTTGAGCGTCGCGATCTTCTGAGTCAGCTCGGCGATCTCGTCGCCTTCGCCCTCGTCACCCTCGTTGCCGAGCTCGCGCTGGATCGCCTTCAACTGCTCGTTGAGGTAATATTCGCGCTGCGTCTTTTCCATCTGGCGCTTGACGCGGCTCTTGATCTTCTTCTCGACCTGCAGGACGCCGAGCTCGCCCTCCATCGCCGCAAACGCCATTTCGAGGCGCTTGGCGGGGTCGGTCTGCATCAGCATCGCCTGCTTGTCGGCGACCTTGATCTGGATGTTGGCGACTACGGCATCGGACAGCCGGGCGGCCTCAGTGATCTCGGACAGCTGGGTCGCGGTCTCGGCGGGCAGCTTGCGGTTGAGCTTTGCGTAATTCTCGAACTGGTCGACGACCGAGCGCATCAACGCCGCGATCTCGGGCCCCTCGACCTCGGTGTCGGCAACCGTCGCGACTTCGGCGGTGAGGAAGTCACCGCTCTCGTCGAGCGTCTCGAGCGTCGCGCGGACCTTGCCCTCGACCAGCACGCGTACCGTACCGTCCGGCAGCTTGAGCAGCTGGAGCACGGTCGCGGTCACGCCCATCGTGTAGAGATCGTCGCGCGCGGGATCGTCCTCCGCCGGGTCGAGCTGCGCGACCAGGAAGATCTCCTTCTCTGCCGCCATCGCCGCCTCGAGCGCCGCGACAGATTTCTCGCGGCCGACGAACAGCGGAACGATCATGTGCGGAAACACGACGATGTCGCGCAACGGAAGAACGGGATAGTGGGTCATGCAAGCTCCGGTACCGGACCGAACAAGGTCGGCGTCAGCTCATTATATGGTGAGGATGGCGGATCCATCAATCGCCGGGCTACGTAATCGCCGAACCGCCCCCACACACCGTCCGGGACTCCGTCACACCGTGCCGTCCTATCACGGGTGCGCCTATCGCTCTTGTATCGATCCGAACGCCGCGCGAGAACGCGCCGCATGATCCCGCGCCTCCTCCTCGCCGCCAGCTGCACCACGCTGCTCGCCATCCCCCCGGCCTCCGCGCAGCTGCCGCGCAAGGGCGAACCCGCGATCACCGCGCAGACGCAGCGTTCGGGGGGCGTGCTCACCCCCGAACAGACCGCGCTGCAGTTCGAACATGCCGATCTCGCCTTCGAGGTACTGCCCGATGCGCAGCGGCTGAACGGCGTCGCGACGCTGCGCTTCACCGCGCGGGCGCCGGTCGCGCGGCTGCCGATCGATCTCGACCGCAACCTGCCGGTGAGCGCCATCGCGATCGACGGCGTCGCGCTACCCGCCTCCGCCTGGACCAATCCGGAGGGGCGGCTGACCATCACGCTGCCCCGGCCGGTGCCGGCGGGCGGGAAGGTGACCGCGACGATCACCTATGGGGGCACGCCGCATGTCGCGGTGAAGGCGCCGTGGGACGACGGCATGGTCTGGTCGAAGACCCCCGACGGGCGCACCTGGTTCGCGACCACCGCGGAGGGCTATGGCTGCGACCTGTTTTGGCCGTGCCTCGATTTCCCGACTGGCGAGCCTGCGCTGGTCGATCTTCACATCACCGTGCCCAAGGGGCTGAAGGCGCCGTCGAACGGCGTGCTGGTCGGCGTCGACACGTTCGCCGACGGTCGCACCACCTGGAACTGGCGCGCCAAGCACCCCAACACCTATGGCATCGCGCTCAACGTTGGGCCGTATGAGGAGGTCCGCGGCACCTACAAGAGCCGCTTCGGCAACAGCATTCCGATGTTCTACTGGTATCTGCCGGGCGAGAAGCCGCAGGCGGAAAAGCTGTTCGCCGAGTTCGCCCCGACGCTCGACTTTTTCGAGAGCATGATCGGCCCCTACCCGTTCGGCGACGAGAAGCTGGGCGTCGTCGAGACCCCGCACAAGGGTATGGAGCACCAGACGATCAACGCGTACGGCAACGACTATGCCAAGGCGCCCGAGGGGTTCGACTGGCTGTTCCAGCATGAATTCGCGCATGAATGGTTCGGCAATCAGCTGACCGCCGCTAACTGGGACGATTACTGGCTGCACGAGGGCTATGGCACCTACATGCAGCCGCTCTATGGCCAGTGGCGCGAGGGGCGCGCGCGCTATGCGACGATGCTGCAGGGTGAGCGTGCATCGATCATGAACCGCATGCCGATGACCCAGCAGCGGATCACCACTGAGGAGGAGGTGTACGAGCTCGACAAGGGCGGCGCCGGACAGGACATCTACAACAAGGGGTCGTGGATGCTGCACACGCTGCGCGGCCTGATCGGTGACACCGCCTTTTTCGACGTGACGCGCCGCGCCGTCTATGGCCGCCCCGATCCGAAGCCCGGCAACTTCACCCCCCGCTTCGGCTCGACCAAGGAGTATGAGGCGATCGTCCGCCGCGTCACCGGCAAGGATTATGGCTGGTTCTTCGACGTGTATCTCCGCCAGGCGGCACTGCCCGAGCTGATCGAGACACGCACCGGCACCACGCTCACGCTGGCGTGGAAGGTGCCGGGCAATGGCCGCTTCCCGCTGCCGGTCGAGGTGCAGATCGACGGCAAGACGCGGATGCTGCCGATGACGACGGGCACCGCGACGCTCGCCGTGCCGAAGGGCGCGCATGTCGTGATCGACCCCGATGCACTGGTCCTTCGCCGGAGCATCGCGCTCGAGGCGGTGTCCGCGTGGAAATCCGCACAGGCAGCGAAGGCGAAACCGCAATGACCGATCCGTCCCCCCTTGAAGGCGGCGGCCCAGCAGCCACGAGCGTCGCCGCGCCTCACCCTGGGCTCGTGCATGCGCAGGAGAACCCGTGGCCCGCCCGCGCCGCGGAGATGGCGGCGATCTTCATGGTCGGCGACGGGCTGCTCGGGCTGCTCCAGCCTAGCCGCCACGTCGATCTGTGGAAGGAGGACGCGCTCGGGACCGAGGCGCTGGTTCAGCCGTTCGTCGACCGCCCGGGCCGCCGCCGCCTCTATGCCGTCGTCCAGATCGCCGCGGGCCTCGCGCTCGCCGCCCGGCAGCGCGCGCGCTGACGCGACCGGCGGCGAAGCCGGCGCGCGTTTTTAGGGGAGCGTGAAGCTGGTCGTCGTGATCCGGTGGAGCGTTGTCACGGGCCCGCGCGGCAGGCTGTGCTCGGTCATATCCTTGGCGGCGGCGGACAGCAGATAGCGGCCCTTCTCGACGAGCGGCGGTGTGATCGCACCCGCGCCATCGGTGACCAGCTCGGTCGAGACGCGCGTCGGCGAGATCAGCGTGACCTTCGCGCCCGCGACCGGCTTCCCCTCGCGCGTCAGGACGAAGCGCGTCCCGTTCGCGGTCGCGGGTGCGATCTCGAACGGCAATTTGGTGCGCGGATCGGCACGACCGGCGCGCGCGTAGTAGATGATGCCCTCGCGCTTGCCCGGATCGCCCCAGGGCGCGAACACGTCGTCGTCCCAGACATGCACGTCGCCCGCGGGCAGTTGCGCCTCGAGGAACCCGGCCTTGCGAACCAGCGCGGCTGCGGCTGGCGCGACGATTCGCGGGGCCTTCAGATTGGCGAATTCGGGATCGCCGCCTACGGGCATCGGTTCGGCGGGCTCGCCGAGATAGATCCGCGCGGGTCCTGCCCCGTCGCGCTCGACCCACACTTCATGCGCATCCGCCGCGCCTGCTGCCATCAGCGCGAGCATCGCTGCGCCCATCCATGCCGTCTTCACATCCGCTCTCCCGCTTATTGGGTCGAAACCCGCTGGGGCGATGCTAATGCAAGTCACTCGCGGATACCACCCCAGCCGTGATCCTGAAGAAAGTCAGGATGACGGAGTGGGTGACGGATAAGCGCCCCTAGGGCACGACCGTCGTGAACAGATAGGCGGCGAAGATCACGAGGTGGAGGACGCCCTGCAGCACGGTCGTGCGTCCGGTGCCGAGCGACAGCGTCGCCACGAACAGCGACAGTGCGAGCAGCGTCATCCCCTTGGCGTCGATCCCCAGCGCAAGCGGCAGGTCGAGCACGAGCGAGACGATCGCGACGCTCGGAATCGTCAGCCCGATCGTCGCCAGCGCGGAGCCCAATGCAAGATTGAGGCTGGTCTGCAACCGGTTGCGCCGCGCCGCCTTGTACGCGGCGAGGCTCTCGGGTGCGAGCACCAGCGCGGCGATCACGACCCCGACGACCGCGAGCGGCAGGCCCGCGCCGAGCACGGCGGCCTCGATCGTCGGTGACAGCGTCTTGGCAAGCAGGACGACCGACACCAGTGCGGCGAGCAGCATGCCGAACGCGATCCCCGTCGCGCGCTGCGATGGCGGGGCGGCGTGCGCGTGCGTCTCCATGTCGTCAGCCGAGGGCAGGAAATAGTCGCGATGCCGGACCGTCTGGACCAGCACGAACGTGCCGTAGAGCACCAGCGAGACGATCGCGACGAACACCAGCTGCGACGGCGCATAGGTCGGCCCGGTCGTCGACGAGGTGTAATTGGGCAGGATGAGCGAGAGAACCGACATCGCCGCCAGCACGCCCAGCGCCGCGCTCATCCCCTTCAACGTGAAACGCTGTTCGTGATGCCGCACCGCGCCCGCGAGCAGGCAGAGCCCGATGATGAAGTTGAGGATGATCATGATCGCGGCGAACACGGTGTCGCGCGCGAGCGCCGCAGCGTCGCCGGCATCCGACAGCATCAGCGACACGATCAGCGACACCTCGATCACCGTCACCGCAATCGCCAGCACGAGCGTCCCGAACGGCTCGCCGACCTTGTGCGCGATGACCTCGGCATGATGGACCGCGGCGAGCACGCTGGCGATCAGCACCACGATCGCCGCCGCCGTCCCGATCGACCCCATCTTGGCGAGGCCGAAGAGCACCGCGACGAGCCCCAAGCCGGGTGCGATCAGCGTCCAGACGGGCAATGCCAGCCGGTCCGGCATCGTCTCCACCACCGTTACCTTCGGTTGTTCAGCCACTTCGATCGTCATGCGGTCTCCCTCGTTGCACTAAGACAA
Organism: Sphingomonas sp. CFBP 13706; assembly: GCF_014842355.1. Taxonomy (NCBI): domain Bacteria; kingdom Pseudomonadati; phylum Pseudomonadota; class Alphaproteobacteria; order Sphingomonadales; family Sphingomonadaceae; genus Sphingomonas; species Sphingomonas sp. CFBP 13706. The sequence continues at coordinate 101,719 of NZ_JACYVM010000004.1, read as the reverse complement.
CGAATGCCCGACGCCCCGATAAGGGTCCGTCCCGCTGACGATCCACCGCCCACGCGGCCGCTAACGCACGCTCCGTCATCCTGACGCTCGTCAGGATGACGGACAATGAAGCGCCTTCCCGGGACAAAAAAAGGGCGCCGATCGCTCGACGCCCCTTCCTCACCGATGTCGCCGCGGATCAGGCCGCGTCGCCGGCCTTCTTCTTCTCGGCATAGACGCGGATCGGTTCCTTGCGGCCCTCGATCACGTCCTTGTCGATCATCACCTCGTCGACGCCGTCCATGCCGGGCAGGTCGAACATCGTGTCGAGCAGGATGCTCTCGAGGATCGAGCGAAGCCCGCGTGCACCGGTCTTGCGTTCGATGCCCTTCTTGGCGACCGAGACGAGCGCGTCGTCGGTGAAGCCGAGCGCGACGTCCTCCATCTCGAACAGCTTCTGGTACTGCTTGACCAGCGCGTTCTTCGGCTCCTTCAGGATCTTCACCAGCGCGTCGACGTCGAGATCCTCGAGCGTCGCGATCACCGGCAGGCGACCGACAAACTCTGGGATGAGCCCAAACTTCAGCAGATCCTCAGGCTCGACCGACTTCAGCGTCTCGCCGGTCTTGCGCTCGTCCGGCCCGGCGACATAGGCGCCGAAGCCGATCGACTTGCCCTGCAGACGATCGCCGATGATCTTTTCGAGACCCGAGAACGCGCCGCCGCAGATGAACAGGATGTTGGTCGTATCCACCTGCAGGAATTCCTGCTGCGGATGCTTGCGACCGCCCTGCGGAGGCACCGACGCGGTGGTGCCTTCCATCAGCTTGAGCAGTGCCTGCTGCACGCCTTCACCCGACACATCGCGCGTGATCGAGGGGTTCTCGGCCTTGCGGCTGATCTTGTCGATCTCGTCGATATAGACGATCCCGCGCTGCGCCCGCTCGACATTATAGTCGGAGGCCTGGAGCAGCTTGAGGATGATGTTCTCGACATCCTCACCGACATAGCCGGCCTCGGTCAGCGTCGTCGCATCGGCCATCGTGAACGGCACGTCGAGGATGCGGGCGAGCGTCTGCGCGAGCAGCGTCTTGCCGCAACCGGTCGGCCCGACGAGCAGGATGTTCGACTTGGAAAGCTCGACATCGGCACCCTTGGCGCCGTGGTTGAGCCGCTTGTAGTGATTGTGCACCGCCACCGACAGGACGCGCTTGGCGCGCTTCTGGCCGATCACATAATCGTCGAGGACGTCGCAGATCTCCTGCGGAGTCGGCACGCCGCCGTCCTTCTTGGACACCAGCGCCGACTTCGTTTCCTCACGGATGATGTCGTTGCATAGCTCGACGCACTCGTCGCAGATGAAGACCGTCGGCCCGGCGATCAGCTTGCGCACCTCGTGCTGCGACTTGCCGCAGAACGAGCAATAGAGGGTGCTCTTCGAGTCGCCACCGCTCAGCTTCGTCATTCAATCACCTCTCGCGCATGTCGGTGCGCGTGCCGTTTCCGGGGCGGTCATCGTAACGCACCCCGGATATCCTACAATCAAATAAACCCGCCAGGCTTACGATTCGCCTTATGCAGGCTTCGCCGCGTCGTCCGCAGGGGCGGGACGCTTGTCGAAAACCTCGTCGACCAGACCGAAATCCTTCGCTTCGTTCGCTTCGAGGAAGGTGTCGCGGTCCATGCGACGCTCGATCTCCTCGATCGGCTGACCGGTATACTGCGAATAGAGCTCGTTCATCCGCTTGCGGATGCGCAGGATCTCGCGCGCCTGGATCTCGATGTCGCTCGCCATGCCCTGTGCACCGCCCGATGGCTGATGGATCATGATACGCGCGTTGGTCATTGCAACGCGCATGCCGGGTTCACCGCTCGCGAGCAGGAAGCTGCCCATCGAGGCGGCCTGGCCGATGCACACGGTGCCGACGCGCGGACGGATGTACCGCATCGTGTCGTGGATCGCCATGCCCGCCGTGACGACACCGCCCGGCGAGTTGATGTACATGAAGATGTCCTTCTTCGGGTTCTCGGACTCGAGGAAGAGGAGCTGGGCGGTGATCAGCGAGGCCATGCCGTCCTCGACGCCGCCCGTCACGAAGATGATGCGCTCGCGCAGCAGGCGCGAGAAGATGTCGAACGAGCGCTCACCGCGGTTCGACTGCTCGATAACGATGGGAACAAGGCCTGCTTGCGTCTGCTGCAGGCCGAGCCCGGCGCTGGCCAACGGGCTCGCGAAATCGCCGGTCTCGAACGGATTGTGCATGGAAATCTCTCTTATGCCCCAGTGAACCGCCAACATCGGCGCTCGCACGGGGGAGTTCAAGCCCTGCTACCCGTCAGGAGAACCACCTACCCCCCGCCCCTCGGGGAGAGGGAGTCAGACGCCAGGCGCGGGGTAGGCCAGGTAGGCCAGCCGCCGTACCTCGCGGCGGCCGCGGACGACGGTGTCGAGGATCAGCCCGGTAAAGACGTTCAGCGCGGCGAAGATGCCGAGCCCGGTGATCAGGATCGCAGTCGGGAAGCGCGGCACCTGATGGATTTCGAGATAGGTGAGCACCAGCGGGATGCCGAGCAGCAGTGCAAGCAGCGCGAACGCGCCGCCGATCGCGCCGAAGAACCACAAGGGCCGCTCGATCCGGTACAGCGTCATGATCGTCCGCAGGATCCGCCAGCCGTCGCCGTACGTGCTCAGCTTCGATTCGGACCCCTCGGGGCGCGCGAAATAGGGCGTCTCGACCTCGCCGATCGGCATCTTGAGCTCGAGCGCGTGGACGCTGATCTCGGTCTCGATCTCGAACCCCGCCGACAGCGACGGGAAGCTCTTCACGAACCGCCGCGAGAAGACGCGGTAGCCCGACAGGATATCGGTGAAGCTGCGCCCGAAGAGCCGCGCGAGCATGCCCGTGAGCAGCGCGTTGCCGAAGCGGTGTCCGCGGCGATAGCTTTCCTGGACCTGGCTGATCCGCGAGCCGACGACCATGTCGAGCTGCTCGTCGAGCACGCGCGCGACCAAAGCCGGCGCGGATGCCGCGTCATAGGTCGCGTCGCCGTCCGCCATCACATAAATGTCGGCATCGATATCCGCGAACATCCGCCGGACGACCGCGCCCTTGCCCTGGATCCGCTCGGTCCGGACGACCGCGCCAGCCGCGCGCGCGACCGCGACCGTGCGGTCGGCGCTGTTGTTGTCGTAGACGTAGATCGTCGCCCCGGGCAGCGCGTCGCGGAACCCCGCTACCGTCTGCGCGATCGCGGCCTCTTCGTTGTAGCAGGGCAGCAGGACGGCGATTCTCGGTTCGGTCATGCCCTGCCCTGTACAGTCGAAGACGGCGTAACGATCAACGCGTCTTCCAATCAACGCAAATCCCCGGCGGCGGCCGGGGCCCAGTTGGGCAAGGTCCATAACGAAGCTTTGCGCGCCGTCACAGCAACCTTTCCAACTGGACCCCAGCCTCCGCCGGGGAAGTGGCACGAAAACGGGGGGAGTGCCTCAGCGACGAGGCACTCCGATCGGCTTACGCCTCGGTCTTGGTCGCCGCCTTCTTGGCGCGCGGCTTCTTGGCCGGCGCATCGGCAGCTTCGGTGCCCTCGGCATTTTCAGCCGCGACCGGCGACGATTCCGTTACCGCCGTCTCAGCCTCGACCGGAGCCGCCTTCTTCTTGGCGGGAGCCTTCTTGGCAGGCTTGGCCTCGTCCGCGGCATCCGAAGCTGGCGCCTCGTCCGTCACCGCTGCGTCGTCGGCAGGTGCGGCCTTCTTCTTCGCGGCAGCCTTCTTCTTCGGCTTGTGGTTGTCATGGTCATGCACGTGCGTGCCGCTGGCGAAACCGTCCTCGCTCTCGATCGCGGCTTCCAGCTCCTCGCGGGTCGCTTCGCGGTCGGTGATCTCGGCCTTCTCGAACAGGAAGTCGACGACCTTGTCCTCGTACAGCGGGGCACGCAGCTGGGCGGCGGCCATCGGCTCGGACTGGACATACTGCATGAACTGCTGGCGCTGCTCGGCGGGATACTGCTGCGCAGCCTGGGCGAGCAGACGCTGCATTTCCTGGTTGGACACCTCGACGCCGTTCGCCTGACCGATCTCGGACAGGAGCAGGCCGAGGCGCACGCGACGCTCGGCGATCTTGCGGTAATCGTCGCGCTCGCCTTCCATCTCGGCCATTGCGGCCTCGGGATCGGCCTCGTGCGTGGCTTCGTGCTGGAGCTGCGACCAGATCTGGTTGAACTCGGCTTCCACCATCGACGGCGGAACCTCGAAGTCATGACCCTCGGCGAGCTGGTCGAGCAGCTTGCGCTTCATGTGCGTGCGCGTGAGCCCGTTATGCTCCTGCTCGATCTGACCCTTGAGCAGGCCCGAAAGCTGCTCGAGGCTCTCGAGGCCCAGCGACTTGGCCAGATCCTCGTCGATCTTGCTCTCGCCCGCGGTCTTCACCGACTTGACGGTGATGTCGAACGTCGCCGGCTGACCCGCGAGCGACTTCTCCTGATACTCCTCGGGGAAGGTCACGTTCAGGACCTTCTCCTCGCCGGTCTTCACGCCGACCAGCTGGTCCTCGAAACCGGGGATCAGACGCCCGGCACCGAGCTCGACGCCCATGTCGGTGCCCGTGCCGCCGTCGAACGCGACGCCATCGGCGGTCTTGCCGACGAAATCGACGGTGACGAGGTCGCCCATCGCCGCGACATAATCGTCAGCAGCGTCGTCCCACTTCTTCTGCTGGTCGGCGAACTTCTGGAGCTGCTCGGTGACCGCCTCGTCGGCGACGGGCACGGTCAGGCGCTCGAGCTTCAGGCCGTCGATCGCGGGTGCGGGGACCTGCGGCAGGACCTCCATCTCGACCTTGACGACCGCGTCCTTGCCGAGGTCATAGCCGTCTTCCAGCTCGACCGACGGCTGCATCGCGGGACGCAGCTGCTTTTCGGCGACGAGGCTCTGCACGCCTTCCTGGATCGCGGCGTTCAGCGCGTCCTGCGTCAGCGCGGGGCCGTGCATCTTGCGGATGAGGTTTGCCGGCACCTTGCCCGGACGGAAGCCCGGCATCTTCATCTGCGGCGCGAGGCGCTTCAGCTCGACATCGACCTTCGAATCGATATCCTTCGCAGTGATGGTGAGGGTGTAGGCGCGCTTGAGGCCCTCGTTCAACGTCTCGACAGTCTGCATGTCCGGCCTTTGTCTAAAAGAGCATTCGGGAAAAATTCATCTGGCGGTCGCCCCGCCAGTGCGGCGGAGTGGTGCGGGCGAAGGGACTCGAACCCCCACATCTTGCGATGGCAGGACCTAAACCTGCTGCGTCTACCAGTTCCGCCACGCCCGCACAGGACATCGCCGTAGCGGGCGCGTCTATACCAACGTTGTATCCCGGGGCAAGCACGCAAGGTAAGTCGGTGGGCAACTCGATACGATCGTGCGCGTTGATGCAGAAGAAGGAGAGAGCATCATGGCTACCCAACCCCCAGCAGAATTCCCGACGCCCTCGTCGCCTGCCGAGCCGACGACGCCGCCGCCCGAGTTCAATCCGCCCGCGCCGGACATCGACGTTCCCGATCCGGGCGCGCCGTCGACCGATCCCGCCCCCATCCAGCCAGAGTTCTGATCATGGCCGATCCCCATGCGGGCACCAATCCCGAAACCCGCCCCGAGGACCGTGACGCGGACACGCGCAGCGACATCGAGCAGGCGGTGCAATCGCGCTCCGACGCGGTCGAACGCGGCGAAGGCGGCGACGAGCCCGAGACGTTCACCAAGACGGGCATGCCCGACGGCGTCGGCGGCACCGGCGGCGTGATCAAGAACCAGGATTCGGACGCGCAATAAGCCGCGCCGGTCAGCAACCATAAATGCGGGGGTGGATAGCAGATGCTGTCCACCCCCTTCTTGCAGGAACCGCCCATTTCCACGCCCGCCAGCACCCCGCTTTTCGGGCTGCTCCCCGACCTGGCCCAGCATCAGACGCTGTACGTGGCACTCGGGGTCGCGGTGCTGGTCTTCGTCCTTGCGCAGCGGATCCCGATCCTGCGGACGGTCGTCAATCTCGTGATGACGCTGGCGCTGGTCGGTCTGCTGTTCGTCGCGATCGGCCAGCGCAGCCAGTTCGACCCCTATCTCGGCAAGATCGCCAAGTTGCTGCGGATCGAGGACCAGACCGTCGTCGGTGGCGAGGTGCGAATCCGCATGTCGCCCGACGGCCATTTCTGGGCACGGGCGCGGATCGACGGGGTCGAGCGCCGGTTGCTGATCGACAGCGGTGCGACGATCACCGCGATTTCGACGAAGACGGCCGACGCCGCCAGTATCGATGCGCGGACGAGCGTGGTGCCGATCGTCCTCCAGACCGCGAATGGTGCGATTCCCGCGCAGTCGGGCCGGATCGGCGAGCTGAAGCTCGGGGCGATCGTCGCGCGCGACCTTCAGGTGGTGGTGTCGCCGGCGTTCGGCGACACCAATGTGCTGGGGATGAACTTCCTGTCGCGACTCGCATCGTGGCGGGTCGAGAAGAATGTACTGATCCTGGTGCCGCACCATCCGCAGAAGGCGGCGGGGTAATGCTTCCGACCTGAGAGCCTCCACGCCGGCGAAGGCCGGGGTCCAGTTGGGAGGCCGGGGTAATGGGACGCAGCGCCTGATCAGCAACGTCTGCCAACTGGACCCCGGCCTGCGCCGGGGTGGTGAGCTTCTGGACACCCGCCCCCTACCGTTCCTCCGCGAAGGCGGGGGCCCAGGAGTCCAGCAGCGCTGCGCTCCGTCACCCTGGGCTCCCGCCTGCGCGGGAGAACAGGCTTACGGCGCCACCGACTCCCCGAGCGCGGTCTTCAGCACCTCGTTCACCACCGCCGGGTTGGCCTTGCCGCCCATCGCCTTCATCGTCTGGCCGACGAAGAACCCGAACAGTTTGTCCTTGCCGCCGCGGTAATCCGCGACCTTGTCCGCGTTCGCGGCCATCACCTCGGCGATAACCTTCTCGATCGCGCCGGTGTCGCTGGTCTGCTTCAGCCCGCGATCCTCGACGACCTTCGCCGCGCCGTCGCCGGTCTCGAGCATCACCTCGAACACCTGCTTGGCAAGGCTGCCCGACAGCGTACCATCGGCGATCAGCCCGAGCAGTTCGGCTGCCTGCGCCGGCGACACCGGCGAGTTGGCGATGTCCCTGCCCGTCCGGTTGAGCGCACCGAACAGCTCCGACGTCGTCCAGTTCGCCGCCGCCGCCGGCTTCACGCCCGCATCGAGCAGCGCGTCGAACCAGCGCGCCGCCTCGACCTCGGCGGTCAGGACGGTCGCCTGATAGGCGGTGATCCCGAGCGCCTCATACCGCGCGCGCTTCGCATCAGGCAGTTCGGGCAGCGACGCCCGGCATTCCTCGAGGAACGCATCGTCGAGCACCAGCGGCAACAGGTCGGGATCGGGGAAGTAGCGGTAATCATGCGCGTCTTCCTTGGACCGCATCGACCGCGTCTCGTTGCGATCGGGATCGTAGAGCCGCGTCTCCTGCACGATCTTGCCACCGGCCTCGAGCACCTCCACCTGGCGCCTGGCCTCCTGCTCGACCACCGCCATCACGAAGCGCACCGAATTAACGTTCTTCGTCTCGGTCCGCGTGCCGAGCTCGTCGCCGGGCTTGCGCACGCTGACATTGACGTCGGCGCGCATCGAGCCCTCTTCCATGTTGCCGTCGCACGATCCGACATAGCGCAGGATCGACCGTAACTTGCGCAGATACGCGCCCGTCTCCGCCGGCGATGCGAGATCGGGCTTCGACACGATCTCCATCAGCGCGACGCCCGAGCGGTTGAGGTCGACATAGGACTGGGTCGGATGCTGGTCGTGCATCAGCTTGCCCGCATCCTGCTCGACATGGATGCGCTCGACGCCGATCCGCTTGCCCGCGGCATCGGGGTTCTTCTCGTCGAGGCTGATGTCGATCGCGCCTTCGCCGACGATCGGATGATAGAGCTGGCTGATCTGATAGCCCTGCGGCAGATCGGCGTAGAAATAGTTCTTCCGGTCGAACCGCGACCATTTGTTGATCTGCGCCTCGATCGCCATGCCGGTGCGGACCGCCTGGCGGATGCACTCGCGGTTCGGCACCGGCAGCATGCCGGGCATCGCCGCGTCGACGAGGCTGACCTGTGTGTTGGGCTCAGCCCCGAACGCAGTCGCCGCGCCCGAGAACAGCTTGGCGTTCGACGTCACCTGCGCATGGACTTCGAGGCCGATCACGACCTCCCACTCGCCCGTGTCGCCCTGAATGCGATAGTCGCTCATATCCGGTTCCGATGATGAATATAGTTGATCGCGGTCAGTGCCGCGTTGCTGCCGAGCAGGCCGACCACCCAGCATGCCGAAAGAATACGCAGGATCGCGCCCTCGAAACCGAGCACCAGCGCCTCGTGATGCGCGGCCGCGGCGGCACCGCCGGCCAGCACCAGAAACACCGCGCCCAGCCGGTAATCGCCGCGCAGGATCACGCTGTTGCCGACGCACAGGCACAGGATGAACACCGCGAGCCCGAGAAAGAAGCGTGCGAGTACGGCGTGATCGAACGGCCGGTTGTCGATCTCGGTCAGCGACACGCCGACATAGGCGCTGAGGATCGCCCCGAACGCAACGTTGAGCGCGTTCTGCGCCTCGCGCAGCACGGCGACGTTGCGCGTGACGAAGGCGCGATCGGTTACCACCACGCCTCGGGCCGGGCGGTGAACCCCGCCCGCTGCTCGATCGCAAGCCCGGCGTTCAGCACGCCTTGCTCGTCGAGCGGCTTGCCGATGATCTGAAGCCCAAGCGGCAGGCCCTGCTTGTCGAGACCACCCGGCACCGACATTGCCGGCAGACCCGCGAGCGACGACGGCACGGTGAAGACGTCGTTCAGATACATCGCGATCGGATCGGCCGACTTCTCGCCAAGCGCGAACGCCGCCGAGGGTGCGGTCGGCGTGAGCAGGACGTCGCACGTCTCCCACGCCTTTTCGAAATCGCGCGCGATCAGCGTCCGGATCTTCTGCGCCTGCGTGTAATAGGCGTCGTAATAGCCTGCCGACAGCACATAGGTGCCGATCATGATGCGGCGCTTCACCTCGGGGCCAAAGCCGTCCGCGCGGGTTGCGGCGTACATGTCCTGCAATCCCGAGCCCGCGGGCAGGTCGCGGATGCCGTAGCGCACGCCGTCATAGCGCGCGAGGTTCGACGACGCCTCGGCCGGCGCGATGATGTAATAGGCGGGCAACGCGTATTTGGTGTGCGGGAGCGAGACCTCGACGATCGTCGCGCCGGCATCCTTCAGCCAGTCGATGCCCTTCTGCCAGAGCGCCTCGATCTCCTCGGGCATGTTCTCGACGCGGTATTCCTTGGGAATCCCGACGCGCAGGCCCGCGAGGCTGGCCGACAGGCCGGCTTCCCACTTGGGCACGTCGAGCTGGAGCGAGGTGCCGTCCTTCGAATCGAACCCGGCCATCGCCTCGAGCAGGATCGCGCAGTCGCGGACGTCACGCGCCATCGGCCCCGCCTGGTCAAGCGACGAGGCGAACGCGATCGTCCCCCAGCGCGAGCAGCGGCCATAGGTCGGCTTGATGCCGCTGATGCCGGTGAAGGCGGCGGGCTGGCGGATCGAGCCGCCGGTGTCGGTGCCGGTCGCGCCGGGGCACAGCCGCGCGGCGACCGCCGACGAGGAGCCACCCGACGACCCGCCGGGTGCGAGCGCGGCGTTGCCGCCGTCGTTGCGCTTCCAGGGGCTGATCACGTTGCCAAACGCGGAGGTCTCGTTCGACGATCCCATCGCGAACTGGTCCATGTTCAGCTTGCCGAGCATTCCCGCGCCCGCATCCCACAGATTCTGCGAGACGGTCGACTCATAGGTCGGCGTGAAGCCTTCGAGGATATGGCTCGCCGCGGTCGTCGTGACGCCCTTGGTGCAGAACAGGTCCTTCATGCCGATCGGCACGCCGGCCAGCGGCTTGAGCGTCTCGCCGGCGGCGCGTGCGGTATCCGCGGCGGTGGCGGCGGCGATCGCGTGGTCGGGCGTCTCGACCAGGAACGCGTTGAGCGCCTTGGCCTGGCTCACCTTGACGATGAACGCATCGGCGACGTCGCGCGCCGAAAAGCTGCCGTCGCGCACGCCGTCGCGGATGCCGGCGATGCCGAGATCGGTAAGGTCGGTCATTATTCGATCACCTTGGGCACGGCGAAGAAGCCGTGCTCTGCCACGGGGGCGTTGGCCAGGACCTGCTCGCGGATATTGCCGCCGGTCAGCGGATCGGCGTTGACGACGTCGTCGCGCAGCCGCAGCGTGTTGGGGATGACGGCGGTCATCGGCTCGACGCCGGTCGTATCGACCTCGCCCAGCATCTCGATCCAGCCAAGGATGTTTCCGAGTTCGGGCGCGATACGCGCGGCGTCCTCGTCGGTGATCGCGATGCGCGCAAGGCTCGCGATCCGCTTCACGGTTGCAGTATCTACGGACATGGCGCTCGGCTAGCACCGCGCGGCGCGAGCGCGCAACACCCTTCGTGTTCCCCCGCGGAAACGCACCCGTTGCAACCGCGCCGCGCATGCGGCACGGGGACGCCACCGCCTGCACGGAAGGTCCCGCTTGGCCCGCAAGTTTCTCTATTTCGTCACCGCGATGATCGTCCTCGCGATCGCCGCGCTGCTCGCCTATCGCCTGTACGGGACCGAGCTGATGCGGATCGCGATGGTCCCGAGCGAGACGTTCCAGGCGCAGCGCAAGGCGCCCGCGAACATCTATGCGCGCAAGATCCTGTGGCTCGCGCGCCCCGATCGCCCCGGCAATCCCGCGCTCTGGACACCCGAAGGCTATGCGCCCGGGACCCCGGGAACGGGCGCGGCGATCTTCTTCATCCACCCGACCTCGTACATCAGCCGCGACCACTGGAACGCGCCGATCGACGATCCCGAGACCAATGCCCGAGCCGAACTGTTCCTGCGCGGCCAGGCGAGCGCGTTCAACGGCGCGGGCGACATCTGGGCACCGCGCTATCGCCAGGCGACGTTCGGCGCGTTCCTGACCAGCGAGGCCGACAGCGAACGCGCGCTCGCGCTCGCATACGGCGACGTCACCGCCGCGTTCGACCGGTTCCTCAAGGAAGCCGGCCCGACCCGCCCGATTATCCTCGCCGGACACAGCCAGGGCGCGCTCCACCTCACCCGGCTGCTGCGTGACCGGATCGCGACCGACCCGAAGCTGAAGGCGCGGATCGTCGCCGCCTATGTCGTCGGCTGGCCGGTCTCGCGCGTCACCGACCTGCCGCGGATGGGCCTGGCCGAATGCCGCAGCGCCGACCAGACCGGCTGCATCCTGTCATGGGAAAGCTTTTCCGAGCCCGCCGATCCGTCGCTCGTCGTCGAGACCTATGACCGGACCACCGGGTTCGACGGGCAACCGCGCAAGGGCACGCCGATGATCTGCACCAACCCGCTGACCGGGACCGCCGATGCCGGCGCGCCAGCGACCGCCAATCTCGGTACGCTCGTGCCCTCCGCCGACCTGTCGAGCGCGACGCTGTCGATCGGCAACGTGCCCGCGCGCTGCGGCGACCGGGGTATCCTGCTGATCGGTGAGGGCCCCGATCTCGGGCCTTACGTGCTCCCCGGGAATAACTACCACGTCTACGACTATCCGCTGTTCTGGGCAAATGTGCGCGCCGACGCCAACCGCCGTCTTGCGGCGTTCACGCGATGATCACGCTCTCCCCCGCGCAGTTCCGCGATGCGCTCCCGAATGGCGGGCGGCTGATCGGCCTCGACGTCGGCACCAAGACGATCGGCACCGCGCTCTGCGATGCGGGCTGGTCGTTCGCGAGCCCAGCTTTGCTGATCCGCCGCACCAAGTTCCAGAAGGACAAGGCCGCGCTTGCCGAGATGATCACGGCGCAGAAGGTCGTCGGGCTCGTCATCGGCCTGCCGATCAACCTCGACGGCAGCGAAAGCCCGCGTTCGCAATCGACCCGTGCGTTCGCACAGAACCTGAAAGACATGGGGCTGCCGATCCTGCTGCAGGACGAGCGCTGGTCGACCGTCGCGGTCACGCGCACGCTGATCGAACAGGACGCCAGCCGCGCCAAGCGCGCCGAGCTGGTGGACAAGATGGCGGCGGCGTACATCCTCCAGGGCGCGATCGACGCGCTGGTGACCGCGCAGATCTAGCGGACGACGCGGCGCCCCGCCACGCGGTACAAAGTCGACGTCCCGTTGGTCCACACGACGCGCAAGTCCGCGGCCTGCGCAGCCCCCGGTGGATACCCGATCGTCCAGACATGCGTGAACGCCGCGCGCGGGAAGCCGGCGATCGCTGCGCTGAAGTTGGACCCGATATCGGAACATTGGGCAGGAAAAACGCTCTGACTCGGATCGGCGAGATAGGGGGCGGCGGCCTGATGCCGGATGCTCAGCAGTTGCTGGCCCTCGATCACCCACTGAACATTGGTGAAGACGTCGCGCCGGACGATCGCCAGCCCAGGCAGGTGATCGCGCCGCAGATCGGTCCATGCGCCAAAACAGGGCCGTGCGACCAGCGACAAAACCGCCGCGCCGCGCGGGATTGCAGCAATGGCGGAAAGCTCGCTTTGCTGCTCGGCAGAGCGCTCGACAAAGCTCAATGTCGTGCCGCCCAGACGGACAACGACGAACAGCACCGCCAGCCACGCGGTCATCCGCGTCGCCTTCCCCGTCACCGGCGGCGCGATCGCGATCAGCGCGAGCATCACCATGGCAGGCGCGATCCGCATATCGACATAGGCGCCCCCCATCAGCAACCTCGGCAACGCAACGAACGCCGCCAGACACGCCAGCGCAGGCCAGCCGAGAATTTGCGAAAACCGCCAGTCATGGCTGCGCGCCGCGGCATAAAGGACGAGGACAGGCGGGATCAGCGACAGAAGGTCGAACGCCTGCCACCGGTCCCTGAAAATCGACAGGATCCACCCGACCTTGGCGGGCATGTTGAACCAGTCCGACGCACCGAGCCCGGCTTCCCCGTGCCCGGACCCAAGCCCCGCTTGGAAGGCCATGATGCCCAGCGGCCCCGCGAGCGGCAGGCACTGGCTGATGGTCCCGCCGAGCGCTGCGCCCCAGCCCCGCCCCGCCGCCCGCAACCGCGCGAGTTCGGCGGCCGCCGCCATCAACCCGAACATCCCCCAGCCGAAGCTGTGCGCCACCCACAGCACGGGCGCGATTGCAACGAATGCCACCGCGCGCACCGCAAACCGCCCCTCACGCCCCCAGCGGATCCAGACGGCCAGCGCGCAAAAGGCCAGCGCCTGCGACAGCGCGAAATTGACGAACCCGAACTGGAACGGCCAGGCATAAACGAGCGGCACCGCAAGGATCGCGGTCGGCGGCACGCGCCCGTGCGCCTCGCGCGCGGTCCATAAAAGGCCGGCGACCGTCACCACCGGAATCGCGATCACCGCCAGCTTCGTCGCGGACTCGAATCCGATGATAAGGGCGAGCGCGGGCACCACCAGGTCCATCCCCAGATTGGGGATCAGTGCCCAGTGAAACGTATAATAGCGCGTTAAATCGGGCGAATCCCCCAGCGCCATCGCTATGTGCCACCGCCCCATATGCCCCGGCAGATCGCCCAGCGGCGGCAACGCGGGCCACAACAACGGCACCGCCGCCGCGACAACGAGCGCGACCATAACCCGGCCGTGCTCCCACCACCGCGCGCGCTGCGTGGTCACGTCAGTCTCGTTATCAGTCCCCACCATGTGTCCCTGATCGCAGGCCGCCCCTAAAACCGGGTTAACCACCCCGCGTCGAGCGACGAACCTTGCCCCCGCCGCCGCAGCCCACTACCCAGCGCGCTTGATGCAACGTTCAGATCACCGCCCCGCCACCCTTATCGAGGGCGGCGCCGTCTTCCCGCACCGGCACCTCACCGGGATCGACGGGCTCCAGCCGCACGAAATCGCGTTCCTGCTCGACGAGGCGGAAACCTGGGTCGAGGCGAACCGCACCCACGCGACCCCCGACAAAAGGCTCGCGGGCCTGACACAGATCAACGCGTTTTTCGAGAACAGCACGCGCACGCTGTTGTCGTTCGAGATCGCGGGCAAGCGGCTCGGCGCCGACGTCGTCAACATGCACGCCGCGCAGTCGAGCGTGAAGAAGGGCGAGACGCTGATCGACACCGCGATGACGCTGAACGCGATGCGCGCCGACGTCATCGTCATCCGCCACATGGCGAGCGGTGCGGTGCGGCTGATCGCCGACAAGGTCGACTGCCCCGTCCTGAACGCAGGCGACGGCCGCCACGAACATCCGACCCAGGCGCTGCTCGACGCGCTGACGATCCGCCGCCGCCGCGGATCGATCGCGGGGCAGCGTGTCGTGATCTGCGGCGACGTGCTGCACAGCCGCGTCGCGCGTTCGAACATCCTCGCACTTACCGCGCTCGCCGCCGAGGTCCGCGTCTGCGCGCCGTCGACGCTGATGCCCGCGGCGATCCACAAGATGGGGGTCACCGCGTTCACCGATTTCGATGCCGCGCTGGAGGGCGCCGACGTGGTCATGATGCTGCGCCTGCAGAACGAGCGGATGGACGGCGCGTACGTGCCCTCCACGCGCGAATACCGGATGCGTTACGGGCTGACGCTCGAACGGCTCGCGCGCGCGGCGCCCGATGCGCTGGTGATGCACCCCGGGCCGATGAACCGCGGCGTCGAGATCGATTCAGCGGTCGCGGATCACGCCCGCTCCGCGATCACCGAGCAGGTCGAGATGGGCGTCGCGGTCCGCATGGCGTGCCTCGACGTACTGACCCGCCGCGCGCGCGGCGTGGAGGGCTGGGCATGATCCTCGCGCTCACCAATGCGACGCTCGTCTGCCCGGTCGGCGGGATCAGCAAGGGCAATCTCCTGATCCGCGACGGCGTCGTCGTCGCGACCGGGCTGGTCGAGATCCCCGCCGATGCGCAGACGATCGACTGCGCGGGCAAGACGCTCGCCCCCGGCATCGTCGATCTTGGCGTGGCGCGGATCGACCGCGCCACGTTCCGCGCGGGCGGGATCGTCCGCGTCGGGCTGATGCCCGACCAGTCGCCCGTGCTCGACGATCCCGGCATCGTCCAGCGCGCCGCGCTGATCGGCAAGCCCGACCTGTGGATCCACCCGATCGCCGCCGCGACTCAGGCGCTGGCCGGGCATGACCTTGCCGAGATGGCGGTCTGCCTGTCGGCGGGCGCGCGCGCGGTCGGCACCGGCAAGGGCTGGATCGCCGACAGCGGCGTCATGCACCGCGTGCTCGCCTATGCGCGCGACCTCGACATCGCGGTCGTCACGCATGCCGAGGACGGCGGACTGACCGCGGGCGCCGTCGCGACCGCAGGCGAGACCGCGACCCGGCTTGGCCTGCCCGCCGCCCCCGCGATCGCCGAGGCGCTGGCGATCGCGCGCGACCTGATGCTGGCCGAGGACACCGGTGCGCGGCTTCACATCCGCCAGGTGACGACTGCCGCGGGCTTCGACCTGATCCGTGCCGCCAAGCGCCGCGGTGTGGCGGTGACCTGCGGCATCACGCCCGCGCATCTCCATTTGTCCGACATCGCGGTCAGCGACTTCCGCAGCTTCGCGCATCTCTCGCCGCCGCTCAGGAGCGAATCGGATCGCCAGGCGGCGCTGGCGGCGGTCGCCGACGGCACGATCGACGTGATCTGCTCGGCGCATGATCCGCGCGGACCAGAGGAAAAGCGCCTGCCCTTCGCCGATTCGAGCGCCGGGATGGCGGGGGCCGAGACGCTGCTGCCGCTCGCGCTTATGCTGGTGCGCGACGAACGGGTGACGCTGTCGCGGCTGTTCGCGCTGCTGAGCTGCAACCCGGCCGCCGTGCTCGGGCTCGACACCGGAACGCTCAAGGTCGGCAAGCCCGCCGATCTGCTGCTGTTCGACGATCAGGCGCCGTGGCAGATCACTGGTGACGCGTTCGCCGCCAGCGCGAACAACACGCCGTTCGACGGCCTGCCGGTTCAGGGCAAGGTCCTGCGCGTCTGGAAAGGCGGCCGCGAGATCTGACGGGCATCGCGCGTCGGATCTCACCCGTCATTCAGCGGGTGGCGACCTCGACGCCGCCGCCGCGCAGCCACTGCGCCATCTGGTCGCCGGCCCCCTGCCGGACGAAGCACGCGCCGCCGGTCGCGCGGTAGCGCCGGCAGACCTGATCCGCCTCGTCGCGACCGAACCCGCCAACCGACAGGCGGTAATAGGCCTCGCCATTCGTCCTGAACGCCATGCCGTTGGGCTGGCGGCCGGAGAAGCCGTCGAAGCGACGCGTCGCCTGGCTCCAGGCGGCTTTGGCGACGCCGGCATTGTCATAGGCACCGATCTGCACATACCAGTCGCCCGTCCCCGCCGGGATCGCGCGCACGCCGCGTTGCGCTCGCGCGGCGAGCACGGCGCCCTCGCTGCGGCTGGCGAGCATCGTCGGCATGCCGCCGGGCAGGGCCTGAACGACCTCGCGCGGCGCGGCGAAGGTGATCCTCGACGGGGCTGAAGTCGATCCCGCTTCGGCCAGTGCGACGGGACGCGCGCTGCGTTCGACCGCGGCCAGCGCCTCGATCGGCGAGACCGTCGGCATGAGCGGTGCGCGGTTAAGCGCGAGCGCGGCGGGCTGGCCGGCATCGGCGACCGCACGCAGGCCGAGCAGGCCGGCGACCTGATCATATGACGTCGTCGGCTGAGCAAAACGCGCCCATTGTTCGAGCCTCGCATCGACCTCGGTCGGCGCGAGATCGGCGGCGGCAACGACGCGCGCGGCCTGCCACTGGCCTGCCAGCGCGAGCGCGAGCGCCAGGTTCTGCCGGGCCTTGGCATTGCTTTCGGACGAGCGTGCGACCTCGGTCAGCAGCCCGATCGCGCCGCCTGCATCGCCCGCCAGCGCCAGCGCGAGGCCACGATCGCTCGGCGGTATGATCGATGCGTTGCGTTCGAGCGTCTGCCGCGCGCCCTGCGTGTCGCCACCGGCAATCTGTGTCAGCGCCAGGTTGAGCGCCGCCTTCCCGTCCGCCGGCGACAGTGCCAGCACGTCGGCAAACCCCTGTCGCGCCGACGTGAACCGCCCCGCCTGGAGATAGCCCTGCGCGAGCAGCAGCCGATAGGCCGCCGATTGCGGCATCATCGCCACCGCCGCCTCGGCAAAATAGACCGCGGCGCCGCCATCGTGCCGGGCCAGCGCGACCTCTGCACGGTGCGCGTTCACCGCGCCCGCCTTGGCCTCGAGATCGGCGTTGCGATCGCTCGCCGACGCGAGACCGCGGCCGGTCTCGCCCGCACTGCACCCGACCATCGTGCCGCCCAGTACAAGGGCCGACAGCCCCATCGAAAGAAGGATTCGTGTCGTCATCGGCTATGATCCCACCGGTTCATTTCGGGGCCCTGGTCACGGGAAGCTGCGCAACGAGCGCATCGACCTCGGGCAGATTTTGGAGAAAGGCATCGAGCGCGAGCGTCACCAGGTGCTGCGACGAATGCCGCGTCATCGCACTCGCCAGCCGCAGCCGGACATGCCGGTCGCTGTCGAGGCGAAGCGTGAAGGCGGCCTTGCCGTTGCGCGTTTTGGTCGCGCTCTCGCGCGCGATCCGGCGTGCGGTCGCAAACGTCACCGACGCCATAGGAGCGGCATCATCCTCGACGGGTTCGGCCGTGGCGGTACCCAGCGCGAGCGGCCGCATCGCCGGGCGGGCGTCGCCCTTGCGCGCCAGCAGCGACGCCGACAGCGAGCCCAGCGGCTTCGGCACGTCGGCCGATTCGGAATGCGACTGGACGGGCGGGCGGGCGGGCATCGCGCTCATCCGACCACCCGCCGGCCGAAGCCCGGCGCGGGCCCGCGCTGCCCGAACCCCGCACCTGCATTGGGCACGCTGAACACCGTGCGCCGGAAATTCTTTTCGAGCCGGTCGGTGACATAGGTCCAGAGCGCTTCGATCTCCGCCGCGGACTTGCCCTTGGGATCGACCTCCATGACCGTGCGGCCGTCGATCATCGAGGCGGCGAAATCAGTGCGCTGGTGAATTGTCATAGGCGCGACGGTGCCGTGCTGAGAGAGCGCGACGATCGCCTCGGCCGTGATCCGCGCCTTGGGGGTCGCGGCATTGACGACGAAGATCAGCGGCTTGCCCGCGCGATCACACAGATCGACGGTCGCGCCGACCGCGCGCAGGTCATGCGGGCTCGGCCGGGTCGGGACGACGATCAGCTCGGCGATCTGAATCACCGTCTGGATCGCGACCGTGATCGACGGCGGCGTGTCGATCACCGCGAGCTTGAACCCCTGCTGGCGAAGGATTTCGAGATCGGCGGCGAGCCGCGCGACCGTGGTCTGCGCCAGCGCCGGCGCCTCCGCCTCGCGCTCGTTCCACCAGTCGGTCAGCGACGCTTGCGGATCGATATCGATCAGCACGACCGGCCCCTGCCCGGCGCGCTCCGCCTGGACCGCGAGATGCCCGGACAGAGTCGTCTTTCCCGACCCGCCTTTCTGCGATGCCATCGCCAGAACGCGCATAAGCCCCCTTACGTCTCGTCAACCAAGGCACGCGATGCCATGCCAGCGGATAAGAAGCGGTTAACGCGTGGTTCCCAAGCCGTTACGACGACGTGCCGCGCCCCCGCACCCGACCGGCGCACGGTTTAACCCGATCTTTGCCTTCGCCGGGCTATCGCGACATGACGATCATCATTTGGCTTTAACGAGGTACTCGATGCGCAACCTGATTCTGGGCGCGGCGGCGACGGTAGCGGCGCTGGGCGCGGTGCCGGCCGCGGCGGACGTGAAGGCCGGCGTCGATGCCTGGAGCCGCGGCGACTATGCGTCCGCGATCGACCAGTGGCGTCCGCTCGCGATCGCGGGTGACGCCGATGCGCAGTTCAATCTCGCCCAGGCCTATAAGCTCGGCCGCGGCGTCACGCTCGACCCCGCGCTCGCCGAAAGCTGGTTCCGCAAGGCGGCGCTGCAGGGTCATGTCCAGGCGCAGGACAATTACGGCCTCGCGCTGTTCCAGGCCAACAAGAAGGCGGACGCGCTGCCCTGGCTCGAAAAGTCGGTGGCGCGCGGCGAACCGCGGACGCAGCTCGTGCTCGGGACGATGTTGTTCAACGGCGACGCGGTCCCCCGCGACTATCCGCGCGCCTATGCGCTGATGTCGCGCGCGAGCACGTCGGGATTGCAGTCGGCCTCGCAGACGCTGGCGCAGATGGACCAGTATATCTCCCCCGAAGACCGCCAGCGCGGCACGGCGCTCGCCGAACGCTATGCCGCGCAGGAAAAGATCGCGCGGTCGGGCCTGTCGTCCGCGTCGCCACCGCCGATCTCGGCCACCGGCCCTGCCAGGCCCGCTCCCCAGCCCGCTCCCCGGCCGGTGACGCCGGTCGCGCGCACCACGGTCCCCGCCTCATCCGTGTCCCCCGCGCCGGTGCCCCCGCGCGCTGCGCCGGAGCGTGCTGCCTCGCAAGCCGCGACCAGACCCGCACCGGTCACCCCGCCCCGGCTCGCGTCCGCGCCCAAGCCGGCGCCGAAGCCCGTGCCGAAGCCAGCAGCGAAGCCGGTGGCCGGGTCGGGGAAATGGCGGATCCAGCTTGGCGCGTTCCGCGATCGCGGCAATGCCGAGACGCTGTGGGGCAAGGTCAAGGGCAGGCTGGGCGGCGCGCAGCCCAGCTATGTCGCGGCGGGACCGGTGACGCGGCTGCAGGCGGGCGGGTTCGCCAGCCGGGCGGACGCGACGCGCGCCTGCGCCGCGTCAGGCCAGCCCTGCGTCATCGTCGCCCCGTGACGCATCCCGACACGCCCGGCGTTCAGCCGCGCCGGCTCGGAATCCAGCTCGTGTCGCGTTCCGGACTTTGCGGCAACGCGGCGAGGACCGCCAGCGCGTCGCGGTCGTCGATCGTGATGACCCCGCGCCGCCACGTCGCGATCCCCGAGGTCCGCAGCTGGCGCAGCGTCCGGTTGACATAGACCGGGGTCAGCCCGGTCATGTCGCCGATATCCTCCTGCGTCAGCGGCACCGGCACGACATTCTCGATCGTCGGGTCGTTGCGCCGCAGCCGGGTGCGCAGTTCGAGGATCAGCGCGGCGATCCGGCTCGCCGCGCTGGTCCGCCCGATCGACGCGAGCCGCTCCATCAGCAACACGCGCTCCTGCTGCGAGACGAGGAACAGCAATGCCGCGAGCCGCGGGTTGCTGCTGAACACCTGCCCGATCGCTGCGGTCTCGATCACGCCGAGCTTCGCCGTCGAGACCGCTTCGATCGTGTCACACGCGGTCGGGGCGGCAAGGCTCGGCATCCCGACCAGATCGCCGGGCAGATGAACCTTGACGATCTGCCGCGCGCTCTCGCCGACGATGATGCTGCACGCGACCCAGCCGCTCAGCAGCATATAGACCTGCGGGTCAGGTTCCCCCTGCATCCGCAGGATCTCGCCACGCTTCAAACCGATCGTTGGCCCGGCGAGCCGGCGGAAGGTATCAATGTCGTCGTCGTCCGCACAGGTGAACGCCTTGAAGCGTTCATAGTCCCAGCCAGCATCCATTCGTCTCAGCCAATCAATCGCAAGTCTTTGGCGCGACCCCTAAATTTTGCGCGTGACTTGGCAAGCTGAGATATGGTGCACGGCCTTAACCTGGATCACCAAAGTGGGACTCGGCGGCCTACGGACGCGGTGACGGGGATTAATCGTTTACCCACGCCGCACGGGGCAGCCCCTGTGCGTAGAGCAGCGTGGTCAGATCGCCATGGTCGATCCTCGCCGCCGCCGCCGCCGCGACGATCGGCTTGGCGTGATACGCGACGCCCAGGCCGGCCGCTTCGATCATCGCCAGGTCGTTCGCGCCGTCGCCGACCGCCAGCGATTGTCCCTCGACCAGCTGCCCGTCAGCGATTGCCGCGCGCAGCGTCGTCAGCTTGGTCTGCGATCCGACGATCGGCTTTTCGACCGCCCCCGTCAGCACGCCGCGCTCGACCTTCAGGACATTGGCGATCGCGCGGTCGAAACCGATCTCGCGCGCGACCGGCTCAGCAAAACGCGTGAACCCGCCCGAGACGAGCACCGTCGCGGCCCCTCGGGCGCGCATCGTCCGCACCAGCGCCTTGGCGCCCGGCATGATCCGGACCCGTTCGGCGAGGCAGCGTTCGATGTCGCTCTCCGCCAGCCCCTCAAGCAGCGCGACGCGCGCATCGAGCGCCGCGTCGAAATCGAGTTCGCCGCGCATCGCGCGTTCGGTAATCTCGGCGATCTGCGGCTTGATCCCCGCATAGTCGGCGAGCTCGTCGATGCACTCGACGGTGATCATCGTCGAATCCATGTCCGCGATCAGCAGCGCCTTGATCCGGGTCAGGCTCGACTGCACGACCACATCGGTCTTGCCGAACGCCCCTTCGAGCGCGGTCCGCGCCGCGTCGGGTGCCATGCCGAAGAACAGGTCGGCGGCGTCGCCTTCGTCGATCCAGCCGCTCGCACCCGGTGCGCAACCCGCATCGCGGAGCCGGTCCATCGCGGACGAAATATCGCCTGCGGTCAGCGTGCCCGAGGCTATAAGCGTTGCCGTGAACATAGAACATCTCCCGAAGGTCGCGCTCATCGCAGGGCCGACCGCGAGCGGCAAGTCCGCGCTCGCGCTATCCATTGCTGCGCGCCACGACGGCGTCGTCATCAACGCCGATTCCGCGCAGGTCTATGCCGATCTCCGCATCCTCACCGCGCGTCCTTCGGCCGAAGAGGAAGCGAGCGTCCCGCACCGCCTGTTCGGCCATGTCGACGCCGCCGACGCGACCTATTCGGCGGCGCGCTGGGCCGCCGAGGCGACGCGCGCAATCGACGACGTGGTGACGGAGGGCAGACTGCCGATCCTGGTCGGCGGCACCGGGCTCTATATCCGCACTTTGCTCGACGGCATCGCCCCCGTCCCCGCGATCGACCCCGATCTGCGCGAGCAGGTCCGCGCGCTCCCGGTCGCCGAGGCGCATGCCGCGCTCGCTTTGCTCGACCCCCGCGCCGCCGCGCGGCTCAACGCCGCCGACACCACGCGCGTTGCGCGCGCACTGGAGGTGGTCCGCGGGACCGGCCGCACGCTCGCCGACTGGCAGACCAAACGGGTGGGCGGGATCGGCGACCGGCTGGACGTCCGCGCGCTGATCCTGATCCCCGACCGCGACTGGCTGAACGCGCGCATCGACCAGCGCTTCGCCGAGATGGCCGAAACCAGCCAAGCGGAAGTCACCGCACTCCTCGCCCGCACCGACATCCCGCAGGACGCGCCGATCCGCCGCGCGATCGGCGTCCCCGAGATCGCCGGGCTCGTTCGCGGAGAGATGTCAAAAACCGACGCGATCGCGGCCGGATCGCTCGCTACGCGGCGCTATGCCAAGCGGCAATATACCTGGCTTCGCCACCAACCGCCGGCCGCCTGGACGCGCACCGCTGCGCTCGATTTTCCAACGCGCTTGCAGCAATTTGAAACTATATTGCTAAAGTGATGTTTGACACGCATATTTTATATCGGTAGCCGCCCCCTCCACGAGGCGCTAAAGGCGGCGCATTCGAAAGGATTTTGACGTGATGACCGAGAAGAGTGGAGCCGATATCCTGATCGAGGCGCTGTGCGATCTCGGCGTGGAGGTCGTGTTCGGCTATCCGGGCGGTGCCGTGCTGCCGATCTACGACGCGCTGTTTCGCAGCGGCCGGATCAAGCACATCCTGGTGCGCCATGAACAGGCCGCGACGCATGCGGCGGAGGGCTATGCCCGCTCGACCGGCAAGCCCGGCGTGGTGCTCGTCACCTCGGGGCCCGGCGCGACCAATGCGGTCACCGGGATCACCGATGCGCTGATGGATTCGATCCCGATGGTGGTGATCACCGGTCAGGTGCCGACCGCGCTGATCGGTACCGACGCGTTCCAGGAGGCCGATACCGTCGGCATCACGCGCCATTGTTCGAAGCATAATTATCTCGTGAAGGATCCGGCCAAGCTCGGCGGGGTGATCCACGAGGCGTTCCACATCGCCACCTCGGGTCGTCCGGGGCCGGTGGTCGTCGACATCCCCAAGGACGTGCAGGTCGCGACCGCGCGCTACACCAAGCCCGGCCCGATCCAGCACAAGACCTATCGCCCGCAGGTGAAGGCCGACCAGAGCCAGATCGAGCAGCTGGTGGACATGCTCGCCGCGGCCGAACGTCCGATCCTGTACACCGGCGGCGGCATCATCAATTCGGGCCCGGCCGCGAGCCAGCTGCTGTGCGAGCTCGTCCGGATCACCGGCGCGCCGGTGACGTCGACGCTGATGGGCCTCGGCGCCTATCCGGCGAGCGGCGAGCAGTGGCTCGGCATGCTCGGGATGCATGGCACCTACGAGGCCAACATGGCGATGAACCAGGCCGACCTCGTCGTCGCGCTCGGCAGCCGGTTCGACGACCGCGTGACCGGACGGCTCGACGCGTTCAGCCCGAATTCGCGCAAGGTGCATATCGACATCGATCGCTCGTCGGTGAACAAGACGGTGCGCGTCGATCTCGGCATCATCGCGGACGTCGGCCATGCGCTCGAGGACATGGTGCGGATCTGGAAGAGCCGTCAGCATCCCAAGCCCGACACCACCGACTGGCAGCGGCGGATCGCCGGCTGGCGTGCGGTGAAGTGCCTCGACTTCCCCGAGAACGACCCGAACGAGATCATGCCGCAGCGCGCGATCCGGGCGCTGTTCGACGCGACCAAGGCACGCAACCCGATCATTACGACCGAGGTCGGCCAGCACCAGATGTGGGCCGCGCAGCATTTCGGCTTCGAAAAGCCGAACAAATGGCTGACCAGCGGCGGTCTCGGCACGATGGGCTATGGCCTGCCCGCCGCGATCGGCGCGCAGCTCGGCAATCCGAACGCGCTGGTGATCGACATCGCCGGCGAAGCGTCGATCCAGATGAACATCCAGGAGCTGGCGACCGCCACCCAATACCGGTTGCCGGTGAAGATCTTCATCCTCAACAACCAGTATATGGGCATGGTCCGCCAGTGGCAGGAGCTCACCTATGAGAGCCGCTATGCCGAGAGCTATTCGGATTCGCTGCCCGATTTCGTCCGGTTGGGCGAGGCTTATGGCTGGAAGGGCATCCTGATCGAGACGCGCGACCAGCTCGACAGCGGGATCGCGGAGATGCTGGCCCATGACGGCCCGGTGATCGTCGACTGCCGCGTGTCGCAGCTGACCAACTGCTTCCCGATGATTCCGAGCGGTGCTGCGCATACCGACATGATCCTGCAGGCGAACGAAGTGTCGGGCACGATGGACGACGAAGCGAAGGCACTGGTTTGATGCATATTTCCCAGGAAAAGGCCGAGCGGCATACGCTCGCCGTGATCGTCGACAACGAGCCGGGCATCCTCGCCCGGATCGCCGGCCTGTTCACCGCGCGCGGCTATAATATCGAGAGCCTGACCGTGTCGGAGATCACCGCCGACAAGGCGGTCAGCCGGATCACGATCGTCACCAGCGCATCGCCCGCGACGATGGAGCAGATCCTCGCGCAGCTCGACAGGCTCGTCCCCGTCCACAAGGTCACCGACCTGACCGCGCAAGGTGCGCACGTCGAGCGCGAACTGGCGCTGGTCAAGGTGCGCGGCACCGGCGACCACCGGATCGAGGCGCTCCGCCTCGCCGACGTCTACCGCGCGCGCGTGGTCGATGCGACGACGTCGAGCTTCGTGTTCGAGGTGACCGGCGGGATCGACAAGATCGACAAGTTCGTCGAACTCATGGGCGAAGTCGGCCTGATCGAAGTCGCCCGAACCGGAATCGTCGCGATCGCCCGCGGCAAAGAACCGGCCTGAATTTACCTGTCATCCTGACGAACGCCAGGACCCAGAGCCACGAACGGCGCCGCCTGGAACCCTGGGTTCCGGCGTTCGCCGGAATGACGAAAGAAGGAAGAATATAATGCGTGTCTATTACGATCGCGACGCCGACCTGAACCTGATCACCGACAAGAAGATCGCGATCGTCGGTTACGGCTCGCAGGGCCATGCGCACGCGCAGAACCTGCGCGATTCGGGCGTCAAGGACGTCGCGATCGCGCTGCGCGAGGGCTCGCCGACCGCCAAGAAGGCGATCGAGGCGGGTTTCGCGGTCAAGTCGAACGCCGAGGCGGCGGCCTGGGCCGACATCGTCATGATCCTCGCGCCCGACGAGCATCAGGCCGCGATCTACGCGACTGACCTGCACGACAATCTGAAGCAGGGTGCGACGATCGCGTTCGCGCACGGCCTGAACGTCCATTTCGGCCTGATCGAGCCGCGCGCCGATCTCGACGTCATCATGATCGCGCCCAAGGGCCCCGGCCACACCGTGCGCAGCGAATATGTCCGCGGCGGCGGCGTCCCCTGCCTGATCGCGATCGACCAGGACAAGTCGGGCAACGCGCACGACATCGCGCTTGCCTATGCATCGGGCGTCGGCGGCGGTCGCTCGGGGATCATCGAGACCAATTTCCGCGAGGAATGCGAGACCGATCTGTTCGGCGAGCAGGCCGTGCTCTGCGGCGGCATCACCCACCTGATCCAGGCCGGGTTCGAGACGCTGACCGAAGCCGGCTACGCCCCCGAAATGGCCTATTTCGAGTGCCTGCACGAGACCAAGCTGATCGTCGACCTGCTCTATGAGGGCGGCATCGCCAACATGCGCTATTCGATCTCGAACACCGCCGAATATGGCGACATCACCACGGGTCCGCGGATCATCACCGACGAGACGAAGAAGGAAATGAAGCGCGTACTGGCCGACATCCAGTCGGGCCGGTTCGTGAAGAACTTCATCCTCGACAACCGCGCGGGCCAGCCCGAGCTTAAGGCGGCGCGCAAGCAGGCGCTGGCGCATCCGATCGAGAAGATCGGCAGCGAGCTGCGCGGCATGATGCCTTGGATCGGGAAGAACGCGCTGGTGGATCGCGAGCGCAACTAAGCGCGAGCGCGGCCGGCACGACGGAGCCCGCCCATAGGGCGCGGCTTCGCCGTGGCCGACGGGCGGGCGTGGGGAACGGCTTCCGTTTGCCCCCTGCACGACGCTACCTCACCCCGGCGCAGGCCGGGGCCCAGTTGGGAAGGCCGGAGTAACGAAGCGCCGTCTTCCGTTACCACCGTCCCCCAACTGGGCCCCGGCCTTCGCCGGGGTGGTTGTTTTTTTTGGGGGGGGTAACCGCTCTCCTCCCCGTTCCCACACCACTGCCGTTCCCAACCACACCCGTTCCCCCGCGAAGGCGGGGGTCCAGGGTCTCGGGCGGTGATCGTGGTTCAGCTGGGCCCCCGCATCCGCGGGGGAACAACAGCGAGCGTGCCTTCCCCCCACCCCCCACCGACCCAAATCCGAAACACAGCGTTGGCATAACGTCATTTGACGCGCTCCCTCCGCTCGGCCAGCATCGCGCGTTCAACAGGAGACCCCGCATGCGCCTAGCCCTAGCCACCATCCTCGCCCTCACCGCCGCTCCCGTATTGGCGCAGACTGCCGCCGTCCCCGGCGCCCCCGTCAAGGCGCGTGTCGCCGCGGGTACCTATGCGGTCGATGCCAACCACACGCAGGTGACGTGGCAGCTCAACCACATGGGCTTCTCGATGCTCGAGGGGCAGCTCGGCGCATCGGGTGGCAGCATCACGATCGATCCGGCCAAGCCCAACGCGACCAAGGTCGAGGTCAATTTCGCGATCGACCAGCTCTCGGTCACGTCCGCGCCGTTCGCGGGCCATCTGAAGTCGAAGGACTTCTTCGACGCCGCGACCTATCCGACCGCCAAGTTCGTCTCGACCAAGGTCGTCGCGACCGGCGACAAGGCCGTGATCACCGGTGATCTCACGCTCAAGGGCGTCACCAAGCCCGTCGTGCTGCAGGCGACGTTCGTCGGTGCGGGCGCGAACCCGATGAACAAGAAGCTGAACTTCGGCTTCCGCGCGACGACCTCGATCAAACGCAGCGACTTCAACATCGGCGCCTATGCCCCCGTCGTGTCGGACAAGGTCGACCTGACGATCAACGCGGCATTCGCTGCGCAATAATACGTACGCCGACCCTATCGCGCTGGACATTTACCGTGTCCGCGCGATAGGGAAGACGCAATGTCTCACGGTCGCCTCCTGCTGCTTCGACTTACGCGCCCTTAGGCGCGCCGATCGTTTGCGTGGTGGCCAGCCCCCGCGCCTCGCGCCTAAGGGCTGACCCGAACGCTCCCGATCACGAGAGACACGAGCCATGCTGCGCGACCCATCGACCAAATACCGACCCTTCCCGCAAATCGACCTGCCCGACCGCCAATGGCCGTCGAAGACGATCGTCAAGCCGCCGCGCTGGCTGTCGACCGATCTCCGCGACGGCAACCAGGCGCTGATCGACCCGATGGATGCCGAGAAGAAGACCCGCTTCTTCGACCTGCTCTGCAAGGTCGGGCTGAAGGAAATCGAGGTCGGCTTCCCGAGCGCGGGCGCGACCGAATTCGATTTCATATCCGGCCTGGTCAAGACCGGCCGGATCCCCGACGACGTGTCGATCCAGGTGCTAACGCAGTCGCGCCGCGACCTGATTGAGACGAGCTTTGCCAGCCTCGTCGGCGCGAAGACCGCGATCGTCCACCTGTACAATGCGGTCAGCCCCGCCTGGCGCAAGATCGTGTTCGGGATGGACCGCGCGCAGGTGAAGCAGATCGCGATCGACGGCGCCAAGGTGCTGCGTGACGAGGCCGCCAAGCAACCGAACGTCCGCTGGCAGTTCGAATATTCCCCTGAGACCTTCTCGACCGCCGAGCTCGAGTTCAGCCTCGAGGTCTGCGAGGCGGTGATGGACGTCCTGATGCCGACGCCCGAAAACCCGATCATCTTCAACCTGCCCGCCACCGTCGAGTGCGCGACGCCCAACATCTATGCCGACCAGATAGAATGGTTCGGCCGCCACATCCGCAATCGTGACTCGGTCGCGATCAGCCTGCACACGCACAACGACCGCGGTACCGGCGTCGCCGCCGCCGAGCTCGGCATGATGGCGGGCGCGGACCGGGTCGAGGGCTGCCTGCTCGGCAATGGCGAGCGCACCGGCAATTGCGATCTCGTGACCGTCGCGCTCAACATGTACACGCAGGGGGTGGATCCGAAGCTCGACCTGTCGGACATCGACGCGGTCGTGAACACCGTGAATTACTGCACCAACATCCCAGTCCACCCGCGCACGCCCTACGCCGGCGACCTCGTCTTCACCGCGTTTTCGGGCAGCCATCAGGATGCGATCAAGAAGGGATTCGCCGCGCAGGAGGCGAAGAACGACACATTGTGGGAGGTGCCGTACCTGCCGATCGACCCCGCCGACCTGGGCCGCAGCTACGAGGCGGTGATCCGCGTCAACTCGCAGTCGGGCAAGGGCGGCGTCGCCTGGGTGATCGAGCAGGACAAGGGGCTGAAGCTGCCCAAGCGGTTGCAGGCCGATTTCAGCCGTCACGTGCAGGCCTATGCCGACGAGACGAGCCGCGAACTGAATGCGGCGGATATCTGGCAGCTGTTCGAGCGGACCTACCTCCCGCACGCCGACGATCGCGTGGAGTTGCGCGACTATGAGGAAAGCGGCACCGCGGGGCAGCGCGTCTTCATCGGCCGCGTCGCGATCGATGGCGAGGAACGGTCGATCTCGGGGCGCGGTAACGGGCTGATCTCGGGCGTGATCGCGGCGATCGCGGAATCGACCGGCCCGACGCTCGATGTGGTGGATTATAACGAGCATGCGATCGGCCACGGCGCGGACGCGCAGGCGGCGGCCTATGTCGAATGCCGGACCGCGGCGGGCAAGACGGTGTTCGGTGTCGGCATGGACACCGACATCGCCACCGCCTCGGTCCGTGCCGTCCTCAGCGCCGCCAACCGCGCCTGACACCCAGAAGGGCGGCCACCGGTCAAGCCGGTGGCCATTCGCTCAGCCGAGCTTCGCCAGCAGCGCCTGTGCCGCCTTTTCCGACGATGCGGGGTTCTGCCCGGTGATCAGCAGGCCGTCCTCGACGACATGCACGCCCCAGTCGGCGGTCTTCGAATAATTTCCACCCTGCTGCGCGAGCATGTCCTCGACGAGGAACGGCACGATATCGCTGAGCCCGACCGCGGCCTCTTCGCTGTTGGTGAAGCCGGTGACCGTCTTCCCCTTCACCAGCGGAGAGCCATCGGCCGCCCTCACGTCGCGCAACACGCCGGGCGCGTGACAGACCAGCGCGACGGGCTTGCCCGCGCCGATGGTCGTCTCGATCAGCGCGATCGACGCCTGGTCGTTGGCCAGATCCCACAATGGGCCGTGTCCGCCGGGATAGAACACCGCGTCGAAATCGGCGATCTTCATCTCGGACAGTTTCCGCGTGTCGGCGAGCGCAGCCGTCGCCTCGGCATCGCCCTCGAACCGGCGCGTCGCATCGGTCTGCGCATCGGGCTTCGCGCTGCTCGGATCGAGCGGCGGCTGGCCACCGGCCGGCGAGGCGATCGTGATGGTCGCGCCGGCATCCTTGAACACGTAATAGGGCGCGGCAAGCTCTTCGAGCCAGAAGCCGGTCTTGCGGCCGGTATCGCCGAGATCGGCATGCGAGGTAAGGACGACGAGAATGTTCACCATAAGTCTCCGGATAGGGGGTTATGGGCAGGGAACGAGCCGGCGCCGGGATCGGCGCCGCTCACGGGCACCAAATGCGCCCGGTCGTGGGACTATCGCCTCCACTAGATCACGCGTTCGCGCACGATCCGGCACCCGATCGCGGCATCGGGGTAGATGTCGGTCTTCATCGTCTCGACCTCGACCCGCCGCACCCGCGCGTCACCCAGGCACAGCGCCGCGATCGCCTCGCACAGCGTCTCCTGCAACGCGAACGGACGCTCCGCCGCCATCGCCAGGATCCCGGCGCGGACGAAGTCGTAATCGAGCACCTCGCCGATCGCATCTTCGCCGAGCGGCCCCGGATACACGACCGTCATCTCGACCGAGACGACGACGCGCTGCGGCGCCACCTCGTGCGGATAAATGCCCAGCCGCATCATCACCTCGAGCCCGTCGAGGATCGTCGTGAACTCAGCCATTGCGCTCCCCATGATGCCGGTCGAACATCACGTCGCCGTCGCGCGCCAGAAACCGCTGCCCGCAATCGACGAACAGGTTCTGCCCGGTCACGCCCTTCGCACCCAGCAGCCACGCGACTGCATCGGCGACCGCCTTCGCCCCGACCGGGCGCTGGAGCAGGTTGTCGCTCGCCACTGCCTCGAATTCCGCGTCGGTCTGGTCGCCGCTCGGCAGCGTCAGCCCCGGCGACACTGCGTTGACGCTGATCCGGGGCCCCAGCGCCTGCGCCAGCATCACCGTCGCCCCCTCCAGCGCGATCTTGCCGCAGCTATAGGAGAAGAAGTCGGGGTTGAGGTTGGCGACCTTCTGGTCGAGCAGATTGACGATCGCGCCGTCACGGACATCCTCCTGCGACGCGAGCGCCGAGGCGAGCAGCACCGGCGCGCCGCAGTTGATCGCAGCGAGCTCGGCGAACAGCACCGGGTCGACCGCGGGCGGCCGATCGAACGCGAACTTCGACGCGCAATTGACCAGCCCGTCGATCGGACCGCCGATCGCGCCCCGCGCCGCCGCGAACAGATCGCCGACCCCGTGCAGATCGCTCAGATCGCCCTCGACCGCCGCCGCACGGCCGCCGGTCGCGACAATCTCGTCGACCAGCGCATCGGCTTCCTCGGGCGAATGCCCCTGATGCACGACCACCGCATGCCCGTCCGCCGCCAGCCGCCGGACGATCGCGGCGCCCAAGCGCTTCGCCCCGCCGGTGACCAGGACGGTTCGGATCATGCGCGCGCGCCCATCAGCGACAGCACCTCCTTGCGGCTACGCTCATCCTCGCGGAACACGCCCATCATCCGGCTGGTGACCATCGTCACCCCCGGCGTCCGCACGCCGCGCGCGGCCATGCAGGCATGGGTCGCCTCGATCACGACCGCGACGCCCTGCGGCTGCAGTTGCTCCCAGATGCAGTCGGCCACTTCCGCGGTCAGCCGCTCCTGCACCTGCAACCGGCGGGCAAAGCCGTGCAGCACGCGCGCCAGCTTCGAGATGCCGACGACATGGTTGCGCGGCAGATAGGCGATGTGCGCCTTGCCGATGATCGGCGCCATGTGATGCTCACAGTGCGACTGGAACGGGATATCCTTCAGCAACACGATCTCGTCATAGCCGCCGACCTCCTCGAACACGCGTTCGAGATGCCGCGCCGGATCGTCGCCATAGCCCGCGCAATATTCCTTCCACGCGCGCGCGACCCGACGCGGGGTATCGACCAGCCCCTCGCGCGTCGGATCGTCGCCGGTCCAGCGGATCAGCGTCCGGATCGCCGCCTCGACCTCCTGCGGAACGATCAGCTTGCCATCCGGGCCGACGGCTGGCTCGGCATCGGCAAAAGGCGTTTCGGCGATCATCACAGCGCTCCATCATTCCGCCGCAGGACGGCGTGCAAGGTCCTCGGTACGAAAGCCCGACCGAGGTATCATAATATCAACAATATCGCAGCGGACTCCCGCCCGCCGCGCCATGCGGCCGTCCGCGGCCCGAACACAAGGGCCGCATCATATCGCTTGCGCGACGGCGTGTCAGGCGCGCCGCAGCCGTTCCGCATGCCAGGCGACATGATCCGGCATGAAGGTCGATATGAAATTATAGCTATGGTCGTACCCCGGCTGCATCCGCACCGTCAGGTCGATCCCCGCCGCCGCGCACGCGTCCGCCAGCAGCGCCGGCTTCAGCTGTTCGTCGAGGAAGCCGTCGGCCTCCCCCTGATCGACCAGGATGTCGGCGACCCGCGCGCCATCGGCGATCAGCGCACAGGCGTCGTACGCACGCCAGTCGGCACGGTCGGGCCCCAGATACCCCGTCAGTGCCTTTTCACCCCAGGGGCAGTGCAGCGGCGCGACGATTGGCGCGAAGGCCGACACGCTGCGGAACCGGTCGGGATTGCGCAGCGCGATCGTCAGCGCGCCATGCCCGCCCATCGAGTGCCCGGTGATCCCCTGCCGCGTCATGTCCGCCATCGGAAACTCCGCCGCGATCAGCGCGGGGAGTTCGTCCTCGACATAGCGCTTCATGTTGAAGTTCGCGGCCCAGGGCTGCTCGGTCGCATCGACGTAGAAGCCCGCGCCCTGGCCGAAATCATAGGCGTCGTCGTCGGGAACCCCCTCTCCGCGCGGACTCGTGTCGGGCGCGATCAGGATCACGCCGTGTTCGGCACAGGCGCGGCGATACTCGCCCTTGTCCATGACATTGGCATGCGTGCAGGTCAGCCCCGACAGGAACCACAGAACCGGCAAGCGCGCATCCGGCGCGTGCGGCGGGATATAGACGGCAAAGGTCATGTCGGTGCCGGTCGCGGTCGACGCGTGGCGATAGACGCCCTGCGTGCCGCCGAACGCCGTGCTGGTCGATAGCGTCTCCATCACGCGACCCGATGAGCGGCGCAGAGCTTGTTGCCCGACGGGTCGCGCAGATACGCCAGATACAGGGTGCGACCTGCGGTGCCGTGCCGGACGCCGGGCGGATCCTCGCAGGCGGTGCCGCCATGCGCGAGCCCCGCGGCATGCCAGGCGTCCGCCGCCTCGGGCGAGGTCGCGACGAACCCCATCGTGCTGCCATTGCCGTGGGTGGCCGGCTGCCCGTCGATCGGCTTGGTCAGCAGGAAGCGGCCGCCAGCGTGCGCATAGACGAGCCGGCCCCACTCATCGACGACGCCCTCGGGAACGCCAAGCGCACCCAGGCTCGCGTCGTAA
The DNA here is from genome assembly GCF_014842355.1 of Sphingomonas sp. CFBP 13706. Classification (NCBI taxonomy): domain Bacteria; kingdom Pseudomonadati; phylum Pseudomonadota; class Alphaproteobacteria; order Sphingomonadales; family Sphingomonadaceae; genus Sphingomonas; species Sphingomonas sp. CFBP 13706. Next base: position 68,950 of record NZ_JACYVM010000004.1, on the reverse strand, counting down.
AACGCTTTCGATGCCGCGATATCGTCGGCGCCGAGCATGACATGGCTAAACATGGCGTATTCCTCAGTAGATCACGACGGAGCGGATGCTCTCGCCGGCGTGCATCAGGTCGAACCCCTTGTTGATCTCGTCGAGCGTCAGGCGGTGCGTGATCATCGGGTCGATCTCGATCTTGCCGTCCATATACCAGTCGACGATCTTGGGCGTATCGGTCCGTCCGCGCGCACCGCCGAACGCGGTCCCGCGCCAGTTGCGCCCGGTGACGAGCTGGAACGGCCGCGTGCTGATCTCCTTGCCCGCCTCGGCCACGCCGATCACGATCGACGTGCCCCAGCCGCGATGACAGGCCTCGAGCGCCTGGCGCATGACGGTCGTGTTGCCGGTCGCGTCGAACGTGTAATCCGCACCGCCGTCGGTCAGGGCGACGATATGCTGGACGATGTCGCCCACATCCTTGGGATTGGCGAAATGCGTCATGCCGAAGCGGCGACCCCATTCCTCGCGGTCGGGATTGATGTCGACGCCGACGATCATTCCTGCACCCGCCAGTCGCGCACCCTGGATCACGTTCAGCCCGATCCCGCCGAGCCCGAACACCACGACCGTATCGCCGGGCTGGACCTTCGCGGTGTGGACGACCGCGCCGACGCCCGTCGTCACGCCGCAACCGACATAGCAGGAGGTGTCGAACGGCGCGTCGGGGCGGATCTTGGCCAGTGCGATCTCGGGCAGCACGGTGAAGTTCGAAAAGGTCGAGCAGCCCATGTAATGGAAGATCGGCCGCCCCTTGTAGCTGAACCGCGTCGTGCCGTCGGGCATCAGCCCTTTCCCTTGCGTCGCGCGGAGCGCGGTGCACAGGTTGGTCTTCTGGCTCAGGCACGACTTACACTGGCGGCATTCGGGGGTGTAGAGCGGGATGACATGATCGCCGACCGCGACGCTGGTGACGCCCGCGCCGATCTCGCGGACGATGCCCGCCCCTTCATGCCCCAGCACGCTCGGGAAAAGGCCTTCCGAATCAAGTCCGTCGAGCGTGTAGGCATCGGTGTGACAGATGCCCGTGGCCATGATTTCGACCAGAACTTCGCCGGATTTGGGTCCCTCGAGGTCGAGCTCGACGATCTCGAGCGGTTTTTTCGCCTCGAAGGCTACGGCGGCGCGGGTCTTCATGCATGGGTCTCCTTGGTGGCGCATCAGATGAACCGCAGCCCCTGGGTCTGCAACCGCGGATCATGCAACAAAACCCGCACCTCTGCGCTTGATCGTTGAATATCAAGGAGATGGTGTGATGAAGGATCCGAAAAAGGGCGACGAAGTCACCTGGAAATCCCCCGGCGGCACCGCGCACGGCACGGTCGAAAAGAAGCAGACCAGCGACACGACGATCAAGGGCCACACCGTCCGCGCGTCCAAGGACGAGCCGCAATTCATCGTAAAGAGTGACAATGGCGGCAAGGCAGCGCACAAGGCGGGCGCGCTCAACAAGGCGTGACCACGCGTGCAGTGCCTAACGCACGCATGCGAACAGGAAGGAATGCTTATGGCTACAGCTCCCAAGACCGGCGGCATCCACGCCCCCGTCCAGCCCTCTCCCGAGCTCGGCGAGATCGTCGGTAACGACAAGCTCCCGCGCAGCGAAGTGATCAGCAAGGTCTGGGTCTATATCAAGGCCCACAATCTGCAGAACCCTGAGAACAAGCGCGAGATCCTCGCCGACGAGAAGCTGAAGAAGGTCTTCGGCCGTGACAAGTGCACCATGTTCGAGATGAACAAGTACATCTCGCAGCACGTCAAGGCCTAAGCCTGACCGGGACGCCAGGCGACGTTGCCACCTCCGCGGAGGGGTCAACGTCGCCTGATTGCTCCCCAACGTTGCGACCGGGCCGCGCCAGACGGCACCCCCTGTCGCCAGCCAATCTACATCCCTGACGCGTGTCGCGATGCCCGCAGGCGGCGGATCGCTTGATAATGTCGGTGGTGGTGACCCCGAGTGGATTTGAACCACTGGCCCCCAGATTAGGAATCTGGTGCTCTATCCGGCTGAGCTACGGGGCCACGCACGCGACGTCCATACTAGCCCCATTCCCGTCGGTCCAGACTGCGCGCGTCCGCCGACGCAGGCGATCATGACAGCCAGACCCTAATCTGCGCGGCTGAAAGTCGGGCGAACGCTGGAGCGCGAACCTGTGCCCTGCCCAAACAGGCTAGGCCGTCGAAAAGGCGCATCATCCAAACCACCTATGCAACTGTTAACAAACGCATTACAGTTTTGTGACAGGGTAATTGGGGGCCGTGATGAAAAAAATGATCGCCACGGCTGCAAGACCCATGCTGATCGGCCTGGGGGTCATTCTAGCGATCGACCTTGTCATACTCGGGATGTTCCTGCGCTGGGCCTATGTCGAGCACGCGAATGTGACGGAGAGCATGCTCTATGGTAAGCTGCTCTACTCGTCCGTCGACGGATCGTTGATGGAGATCTGGGGATATCTCAAGGAACTGACGATCATCGGCCTCGCGCTCTATGCGTTCCTCCACGCGAAGGAGCTTTTCTACGCGGCCTATGCGCTCCTGTTTCTGGTGGTACTCGCCGACGACTCGCTGCGGCTTCACGAGCATTTCGGCGCGGTGCTGTCGCAGTATGCCGTGATCGGACCTCATGGCGAAATTCTTGCGCAGGCAATCTTGTCCGGCATTCCCCTGGCGCTGACCCTGTTGGGCATGGTCAGGCTTGCTCGCGATCGCATCGCCCCCGCCCTCATGCTGCTCTTCGGTTTCTGCGTCACCGCGTTCTTCGCCGTGGTCGTCGACAAGCTTCATGAGATGCTGATCGGCCCCGGGCATTTTCAGACGATCAGCACGCTCGTCGAAGATGGCGGCGAACTGATAAGTCTGACGCTCATCCTCGCCATATGGGGCATTTTCGGCCGTATGATCGTGCCGCACGTGACAATTGGCATGATACCGCACGATGCGCTTGAGGTTGCTTAGCGACAACTGAGCCGCTCCACGTCGCTGACACGGAAGCACGGCGACGTGTCGCCAATCGCGCGATCATCTACGACGCGGCGTCGATTTGACCTGTCCCGTCTTGACCTTGGTTAGCAGCCCGCGGTGTATTGCAATTCGAGCGGACGTCCGCTTAAGGCCCGTCAAGTACGCATTTGGCGGCTCAATCCAGGACTTCGAAGATGCCAAATAGCGTTTCGCCGACGAGCGCAATTCAGATGAATACGCCTGAGATCTGCGTCGTTATCCCGGCTTATCGTGCGGCCCAGTTCATCGGCAAGGCGATCGACTCTGCCCTGTCCCAGACCGACGTCGCGCTCGAAGTGATCGTCGTCGACGATCATTGTCCTGATGACACGCACGCAGCCGTGACGGCGCGCTATGGTCATGTCGCAAACCTCTCCGTGATCCGGCTCGACCGGAACGGCGGCCCATCGGCGGCGCGCAATGCGGGATTTGCGGCGGCTCGCGCGCCGTGGATCGCGGTGCTCGATGCCGATGACGCCTTCGAACCCGGCCGGTTGCGGCACCTCCTCGACGTCGCCGGTGCGTTTGCCGCCGATATGGTTGCGGACAATGTGCGATTTCTGGACGAGGCCCAGGCGGCGTCGAGCCCGCCACAAATCCGGGCAATCCGGTCCGCCACCGAGATTGACCGCCACGCCTTCGTTGCGGCGGCCCGGCCGTTCAACCAGGACATGGACTATGGTTTGCTCAAACCGATGTTCCGCCGTCAGTTTCTCGAAGACCACGCCATTCGCTATGATCCGGCCATCCGCCATGGTGAAGACTTCAAGATGTATTTCGATGCCATGCTGTGCGGGGCAAAGTTCGTCATTACCCCGCAACCCGGCTATGTCTGGACGCTGCGCACATCGGGCAAAAGCCAGACGACCGTCGATTATACGGCGCAGATTGCGATGAGCGCATCGCTGGCGAAACGCTCCGACGTTGCCGGTGACGGCAAGCTGGTCGCACTATTGCACGATCGCAGGCAGGCGCTTGGACGGCTCGAGACCTTGAACGGATTTCGCCACGCGGTGCAGTCGGGCAAGCGCGGCCAGGCCATCCGGCTGTTCCTTGGACATCCCTTCATCGTGCGGCAATATGCCGGGCGCGCGATCAGGAAGGTCGCACGACTGATCCGCTAGCGCCGCCGCGCATCGCGTGCGCGCATACCCCAAGCCGTATACTTCGCAACGACAGTGATAGAGTGAGCCCGAGACGATGCGTATGCGCAAGTCAATTGGATGGATGGCCGGTTCGCAGGCAATATATTTCATACTCCAGCTGGTCAGCTCGGTCGTATTGGCGCGCATCCTCACCCCGTACGAGGTCGGCATTTTCGCTGTCGCCTTTGCGGCCAGCGGACTGATCTCCATCATTCAGTCGCTCGGATTGAACAATTATCTCATCCGCGAGAAGAATCTCACGGCAGAATTGTCGTCGACCGTCTTCAGCATCAATCTCGGCGTCGCAATCGTCCTGGCCTTCATCATTGCCGGGTTCGGCCTGGTGAGCGGTGCGGTCTTCAACGAGCCTGCGGTCCGGCCCGTGTTGTTCTGTCTGGCGATAATCCCGATCATCACGGCCGCCGGCTTCATGCCCCTGACGTTGCTCGAGCGTGACGGCGATTTCAAAGCCGTGTCGATCATCAAGATGCTGGCGACGGCGTCGGGCACGATCGCCACCGTGGCCTTCGCGGTCGCGGGCCAGAGCTATATGAGCTTTGCCTATGGGCAGATCATCGCCGCCTTGATCAGCACCGCGATGGCGATCGGCCTTGCGCCGCATCATGCCAGGGTCAAGGTCGGGTTTGACAACTGGCGCGACGTGCATCGGTTCAGCATCAACGTGCTCGCCACGCTGGGCATTTCCCGCGTCTTTTCGCGGTTGCAGGATATGGCGCTCGGCCGCTTGCTGGGGTTGGCTGCGCTTGGCTTATATTCCAGGTCCGGCAACATTTTCAGCATGTTGTGGGACAGCGTGTTCCTGGTGATCTGCCGCATCATGTTCGTCGACTTTGCCGCGGGGATCCGCGCCGGCCTGCCGATCGGGCCGCGCTATCAGAACGCGCTGGCCCTGTTCACCGCGCTGATGTGGCCGACATTCCTGGGGCTTGGCGTGCTGTCGGGGCCGTTCGTGCTGCTCATCTATGGCGCGAAATGGGTTTCGATCGCGATGTGCCTGTCGATCCTGTGCGTCGTCGGCGTATTCAACACCGCCATCGCGATGGCGTGGGATCTGTTCATCATCGCCGACGAAACCGGCCGTCAGGCACGCTTTGAATTCGTGCGCAGCATCGTCGGCTTCGTCGTATTTTCGGCAGCCTGCTTCATCAGCATCGAGGCCGCCGCGATGGCGAAGGTCATCGATGCGATTTTTGCCTGCGTGCTCTACATGCCGCATATCCGCCGGATCACGGACAGTCAGTACCGCGACATGTTCGCCATCTATCTGCGCAGCGGAATCGCCACCAGCGTCGCGATCGCGCCGGCGATCATCGTCATGGCCTGGCATGGCTGGGCCGCGACGACGCCGCTGGTTCCGATCGTCCTGGCCGTCGGCATCGGCATCGCCCTGTGGGGCATCGCGCTGCGGCTGCTGAAGCATCCGTTGTTCTTCGAGATCAAGTCGGCGCTGAAACCAGTGCTTGCGCGCGTTACGGGGTAAGGCCGGGCGACCCCATCTTTAGTTGATCGTATCGGGTGGCGTGACCGGCAGCGGCAGCGGCAGCACGGCGACACCGTCCTCGACCAGCGCCCTGGCCTCGGCGAGGCTGGCCTGGCCGTGGATCGGTTCGGGGGCCTCGTCGCCCAGGTGCATCGCGCGCGCGCGATCCGCAAAGGCGCCGCCGACCCACCGGGATGACGCGAGCAGTTCGGCCTGTTTCGATGCCAGCATCGTCATCATCGCCTTCATCCGCGCGGGCGTCGGCCCCTCAGCTATACGATTGCCCTTGCCCGAAACGGCCGGCGCCATCACCGCCTTCGCCACCTCTGCATCGCCGCAGAGCGGGCATTCGACCTGTCGGGCTGCGCGCTGCGCCTCATAGGCCGCGCTCGAGCCGAACCACGCCTCGAACACATGCCCGGTGCCGCATTTCAGGTCGAAGACGATCACCGGATCACAGCCACGGAAGGGATCGGCCGCCGATGATCGAGCGCCGGGATTCGCGCGCGGACATCCGTCACGCTGTCCGGGCTGATCTCCGCATAACCGAGCCCTGCCGCCTCACCCATGTCGAGCAGGACCGTGCCCCAGGGATCGATCACCAGCGAATGGCCATAGGTCGCGCGACCATCGGCGTGGACGCCGGTCTGCGCCGCAGCGACGACGTAGGAGGCCGATTCGATCGCCCGGGCGCGGAGCAGGACATGCCAATGCGCGGCCCCCGTCGGCCTGGTGAACGCCGCCGGGACCGAAAGCACCGTCGCGCCGGCATGGCTCAACGCGCGGTACAGGTCGGGAAAGCGCAGGTCATAACAGATCGATGCGCCCAGCATGCCGATTGGCGTCTGCGTGACGATCGCCGCGTCCCCCGCGGCATAGGCCGCGGATTCACGCCAGCTTTCTCCCGTCGGCAGGTCGACATCGAAGAGATGGAGCTTGTCGTAGCGCGCGCGGATAATGCCCGACGGATCGATCACGAACCCGCGATTGGCAAACCGGCCGTCTGCCCGGCGGACGGCGAGCGAGCCAAGATGCACCCAGATCCCCTCATCGGCCGCAGCGGCGCAGACGCGAGCGAGCACAGGATCGTCGGCCTCGGCCACGATCGACGCGGCGGCCCGCGCGCGATCGCGGTCGATCAGACCCGACATTTCCGGGGTGAACAGCATCACCGCGCCCTGCCCTGCCGCCGACCGGATCGCAGCGACCAGCGTTGCAGCATTGCCCGCGGGATCGATCCCGCTGGTCATCTGCAGAAGCGCGATGCGGGGCATCAGGCCAGGAGCGGGTCGAGCCCACCCCGGGCATCGAGCGCGGCAAGGTCATCCGACCCGCCGATATGCTTCCCGTCGATGAACACCTGCGGCATGGTCATGCGACCACCCGAGCGCTCGACCATCTCCTTCTTCTTCGGCCCGCCCATCGTCACGTCGAACGTTTCGGGTTCGACGCCCTTGGCGGCAAGGAGCTTCATCGCCCGCGTGCAATAGGGGCAGAATTGTTTGATGTAGATTTCAACTTTAGCCATTATTTTCAGGTGTGGTCTGACCGCGCGCTTGTCAATAATCGGTGTCGTCCAGAACACGTGCCCAGCACAGGATCGTCACCGATTCCGCCCCCGCCGCGAGCAGCGCGCCGGTGCACGCCGCGCTCGTCGCCCCGCTCGCATAGATGTCGTCGATCAGCACGACCGCCCTGCCGCACAGCCGGTCGCGCCCGCCCGCCGCGACGGCGAAGGCGCCCGCCACCGCCCTGCCGCGCTGACGCCTGCCGAGCCCGCGCAGCACGGTCGTCTGCCGCGTCCGGACGAGGACATTCAGGTCGGCGGGCACGGTCGACAGGTTCGCGAGTGTCGTCGCGATGAGCGCCGCCTGGTTGAACCCGCGTGACCACAGCCGCCAGCGGTGCAGCGGTACCGGCACGATCAGCGCTGCCTGCTCGGGCATGAGCCGGTGCATGGCGCGCGCCATCGTCGCGGCGAACGCGGTTCGGCCACCATATTTCAACCGCAGCGCCAGGCCACGCGCCACCGGTCCATAGGCGACCGCGGCGCGGACGCCTGCGTGACGCGGCGGCTGGGTGAGGCACGCGGCGCACAATGCGCCGTCGCCGCGATCATGCGCAAAGGGCAGGTTGCACGCGGCACACCAGGGCGGACCGAGAAAGTGCAGGCCGTTCCAGCAGCTTGCGCAGAACCGGTGGTCCGCCGCCACCGGACTGCCGCAGCCGGGGCAGCGCGGCGGCAGCGCCAGCCGGATCACCGCGCCAATCGGATCGAGCAACCGCATCCGCCCTTGTCGTCAAAGCATGCAGACGGCACAAGCGCGGCGTGCAGATCCCAGACCCCAGCCAAGGCAGCGCCCCGGAAATCTTCGACCGGGTCGCCCGCCGCCAGCGCCGCGACCGCGCGCGTGCCGCCTATGCCGACGCGGATTTCGTACGCGCGACGATGCTCGACGGGATCGCCGAGCGGCTCGATGCGGTGACGCGGGACTTTGTCGACATTCTCGACCTCGGCTGTTTCGACGGCGCGTTCGTCGCGCCCCCGGGCGCACGGGTCGTACGCTGCGATGCGGGCCACGGCTTTGCCGCGCACGCGGGCGGCGTTCAGGCCGACGAGGACCGGCTGCCCTTTGCCGACGCATCGTTCGACCTCGTCGTCAGCGCGGGCGTGCTCGACCAGGTCAACGATCTGCCCGGCGCGCTGTCGCTGATCCGCCGCGTGCTGCGCCCGGATGGACTGTTTCTCGGCGCGTTCGTCGGGGCCGGGAGCCTTCCGGCACTCCGCCAGGCGTTGCGGGTGGCGGAGGCGGAGCGACCCGCCGCGCGGCTGCATCCGCAGATCGACGTCCGTTCGGCGGGCGATCTGCTGATGCGCGCGGGGTTCGCGCTGCCGGTAGCGGACATCGAGACGCTGAACGTCGGCTATCGCGATGTCGGGCGACTGCTCGGCGATCTTCGCGGGATGGCGGCGACGAACGTGCTCGCGGGGCGTAGCGCACTCGGCCGGCAGGCGCTGGCGGGGCTCGCACAGGCCTTTGCCGAGCTCGCCGACGCGGACGGACGGACCGCCGAACGATTCGAGATCATCTTCCTCACCGGCTGGTCGCCTGCCCCGTCACAGCCCAAGCCGGCGCGACGCGGCAGCGGCACCGCCTCGCTCAGCGATGCGCTGCGGACCCGGCCACGCGACCCGGCCTGAGCCTACCGGGCGGGGTCGGCCGCTCGGCGACCCGGACCGAACGGGATGCGCAGCGTGACGACCGCCCCGGATCCGGTCGCCCCCGGCAGCGTGCTCTGGACCGCGTGGACCTTGCCCGTCCCGCCGCCCGGCAGACGGAACGTCATCGGCGCATCGGGTGCGTTGACCGGCGGCGTGGGAAGCCGTGCAAGACGCTGGTCGGTCGGCCGGCCACAGACGACGATCTCGCCACCGGGCGGCGTTACGGGACAGGGGGTCGCCGCCCGAGCGACCGGGGGGCGAAGTTCGCGCGGGAGCGGGGGGCCGGCGACGGCCTGCAGTCCGATCAGCACCGCGATCATCTAGAACCTCCGCGCCACCCCCGCATAAAGCCGCGCGTCGGGGGTATCATGGGTCAAGCCTGCCGCCCCGAAAATGTCAAACTGAAGATCGTCACGGACCATCCAGGCGAGCGACAGCGCAGCCAGTGCCTGGGTGCTGCGGCCGGCCGGGTCATCGTCGCGCAGCGCCTGCAGCTCGGCGTTCAGCGTCACCGCCTTGTCGAGCGTGAACGCGAGGCCGACCGCGCTGCTATAGGCCAGGTGCCGGCCATGCCCGTCATCGTCGACCGCGGCATCGACTTCGGGTGTCAGGTCGAGCGACACCGTATCGGACATTTCGAATGTCACCGGCAGCAGCAACCCGCTGCCCCAGTCGCCATCACCGACCGGCGAACGGCCGACGGGCAGCGTCACGAACGGCAGGACGGCGATCGACAGGCCCTTGCCGTCGGGATGGCTCAGGCTGGCCTTCATGCTCAGCGACACGTCGCCGATACGGTCCGCGACGTCGATCCCCGTTTCGTCGCGCGTCCGGTCATGGCCGAACGGCGTCCATCCCACCCTTGCCTCGACCGTGTCGCTGAGCCCGACCCGGACCAGCGTATCAGCGATCAGGACATTGTCCTCACGCGAGCCTGCCCCGTCGTCGCGCGTCCAGTCGGCGAGCGCGGCTTCGACCGAGACGCGGCCTTTTTCCATGGTGCAGGCGGGCGTATCGATCCCCGGGCGTTCAGGGCAATAGTCGCGCTCCTGCGCACAAACCTGGGTCGAACAGGCCAATAGCAGCGTCGCCAGCACACCCGCGGCAAGCCGTGTCGCAGGCCGCCCCGCCGGTGCGTTCATCGCAGGCGGACCCAGGTCGGGGCATGATCGCTCGCCTTTTCGCGGCCGCGATAGGCCTTGTCGACACCGGCATCGATCATCCGGTCGGCCGCCTGCGGGCTGAGCAGCAGATGATCGATGCGGAAGCCCGCGTCGCGCTGCCACGCGCCCGCCTGATAGTCCCAGAAGGTCCACACGCCTCCCTTGGGGAACTGCGTTCGAAGGGCATCGGTCCAGCCCTGCCCGAGCAGCGCACGATAGGCGCTCCGGCTTTCGGGCTGCATCAACGCATCGTCCTGCATCCGCGACACCGAAAACGTGTCGTCGTCATTCGCGATCACGTTGTAATCGCCCGCGAGGATGGCAGGCACCTCATCGGCCAGCAGCACGCGCGCGCGCGCCGCAAGCCGCGTCATCCAGCGCAGCTTATAGTCGAATTTCGGGCCGGGCTGCGGATTGCCATTGGGCAGATACAGCGCGGCGATCGTCAGTCCGTCGACCTCTGCCTCGATATAGCGGCTGTGCTCGTCCTCGGGCTCGCCTTCGAGGCCGCGCTGCCGGAGTCTGGGGGTCTGGCCCTTGGCGAGGATCGCCACGCCGTTCCAGGCCTTTTGCCCATGCCAGACAACACCGTACCCCGCCGCCTCGATCTCCGCGGCCGGGAACGTTTCGTCGCTGGTCTTGAGTTCCTGCAGACAGACGATCTCGGGCTGCTCTTCGGCAAGATATTCGATCAGCCGCGGGAGACGGGCCTTGATCCCGTTGATATTGTACGTGACGATCTTCACCGGGCGTCAGACCGAAAAGCTCGAGCCGCAACCGCAGCCCGAGGCTGCATTGGGATTCTCCACGCGGAACGCCGCGCCGGCGAGCGACTCGACATAGTCGACCGCGCAACCGCGGACGAGATCGATGCTGACGCTGTCGACGACCAGCCGGACGCCGTCGCGTTCGGCGACCACGTCATCCGCCTCGGCCGCATCGGCGAAACCGAACTTGTACTGGAACCCCGAACAGCCACCGCCATCGACCGAAAGGCGCAGGATCGCCGGCTTGCCCTGTCGGGCAGCAATAGCGGCGACGCGCGCCGCGGCGGAGGGGGTCAGGATGATGTCGGGAGCCAGAGTTGCCATGGTCCCGAGATAGGCGGTCCCGCTATCCGCGGCAACCTCGCCCTGCCGCGCAGGACCGCGGACCGGGCTTGATAGCAAACCGTGCGGCTCAGTCTTGCGCTGCCGGTCCGTCGGTCGAGACCGGGATCGCACCGACCGAGCGATCCTGCGCGGCGAGGAGGTAGTCGGCGGTCGTGAGGAACGGGATCGGGTTCACGGCATGACCGTCGATCCGGACTTCATAATGAAGATGCGGGCCGGTCGAACGACCGGTCGAGCCCATCAGCGCGATCAGCTGGCCCCGCGTCACGCGGGCATTGTCGCCGACGAGGATCTTCGAGAGGTGGCCGTACCGGGTCGCGATGCCCTTGCCGTGATTGAGTTCGACGAGATTGCCATAGCCGCCCTGGCGACCGGCATGCGAGACGATGCCGTCAGCCGTGGCGTAGATCGGCGTGCCGACCGGACCCGGAATGTCCACGCCGGCATGCATCGCGGCAGTCCCGCGGAATGGATCCGACCGGATGCCGAAATTGCTGGTGAAGGACAGCAGATGAACCGGCTGGACCGAAGGGATCGCGATCACCCCCTGCTGCAGCGTGTCGAGCTTCTTCCAGGTCTGGAACAGCGTGCGGAACTGGGCGTCGGCGCGGACATCGGCCAGCGCCTCGGGGCTGTCGGCGGCGACCAGCGGTCCGCCCATGGCGGCCTGCTTGCTCGCTTGAGTGCGCTTGGCGGCAGCAGCGACGCGTTCGGGACGCAGGCCGAGCTTGCGCACGGTGTCCGTGGTGTCGGCATAGCGCTGATCGAGAACCGTCTGCGCCGCGTCGGCGAGAACGCGCTGGCGGCCCTCGACCTTGACCAGCGGCTTGACGACATCGGCCGCGAGCGCGTCGGGCGCGGGGTCGATCGCCAGCGTCGCCAGCGCCATCGCCTTGGTATCGCCCTTGCCGGTCAGGGCGGCGGTGATCAGCTGCTGGCGCTGTTCGACCCGCGCAGCGTGCGCTGCGGCGGTCTGACGAATGGTCGCGACGCGCGCCTGCATCTGACCGATGCGGCGCTCCATCTGCGCGACCTGGAGATCAGCGTTGGGCGCCGCGACGACGCCGGTCGCGGCTGCGGCGCCATAGGCTGCCTGCGCGGCACCATAGCCGGAAAAGCCGAGCGTCACGGCGCTGAGTGCCGCCATCGCTGCCTGCTTGCGGCTGCCCAGGCGAACCCGGCGGACCGAGTGGCCGTCGTGAACCGTCAGGTCCCGCGCGGCGAAGAGCGTCTTGATACGAAAGGCTGCGCGGTTGGCTAAGGCTGCAGCGGAAACGGTGATATCGACCATTGGTCCCCGACAAAAAACAGGAGCCGGATCGCAAACGGGCCCGGCGCCAAGACTCTGTCCTGAACCGCAGCCCCTCCGCGTCCCAGACAAGTCAGGATGTGTGCCGATTTGACCCACTTCGGCAAGAGCCGCGCCGCTAACTTGGGGTGGACCGGGACGCGCGTGCGTTGAGCCGTTGAAACCAAATGGTACCGGTAAAAAGGAATCGCCCCGCCAGGGGACGCCGCGCCCTGCCTCGTGGAACGGTCTTTATTGCGGGGTCAGCGCCTTGGCGGCAGCAAGAACGGCCTCGGCATGGCCGGGGACCCGGAGCTTGCGCCACGATGTCGCCAGTCGGCCGTCCGCGTCGAACAGGAAGGTCGCGCGCTCGATCCCCATATATTTGCGGCCGTACATCGCCTTCTCGACCCAGACCCCGAAGCCCTCGCAGACCGCGCCATCGACGTCGGTCGCCAGCGAGACGGTCAATCCGTGCTTGACGCTGAACTTCGCATGCGCGGCGGGCGTATCCTTCGACACGCCGAGCACGCCGACCCCGATCTCAGCGAAGGCCGACTCGAGCGCGGAAAAGTCTTGCGCCTCGCGCGTGCAGCCGGCGGTATCGTCCTTGGGATAGAAATAGACGACCAGCGGGCGCGCCAGCGTCGTCAGCGCAACGGCCGTGCCATCGGGCATCGTCACCGAGACGTCCGGGATCATCGCACCGTCATCCATCCTGCTCTCCTGTCAGTTCGTGCCAGAACACGGTCACCTGTTGCCGGACCTCGGCGAGGCCCGCAAGAACCGCAGGCCAGTCGTGCAGCCCGAGCGCGCGCGCGATCAACGCCTGGGTCGGCGGGCCGGGCGGCGCCGCGTCGGGCGCGACGAGCCGCAGCGTCACGAGCAGGCGCGTCAGGATATCATGCGCGGCGAGCATCGTCGCGGGCATCCGCCCTTCGGCGACGAGCTGCGCGATCGCACGCCCCAGATTGGCATCGAAGCCGCTGCGCTCAACGAGCTGGACGACATGCGTCGCGAATTCGAGATCGACCAGACCACCCGGCAGAAGCTTCGCGTCGAGCGGCCCCTTGGCAGGCTTGTGCGCGGCCATGTCGGCGCGCATCCGCGTCGCATCGCCGACCACGTCGCGCTCGGTCCGCGCGCCGGTCAGGACATCGGCGATCACCGCGGACAGCGCCGCTCTGGCGGGTGCGGATCCGAAGACCGGCCGCGCCCTGGTCAGCGCCATATGCTCCCACGTCCAGGCTTCCTCATGCTGATAGCGTGCGAAGCTGTCGAGCGTCACGACCAGCGGCCCCTGCGCCCCCGATGGCCGCAGCCGCGTATCGATCTGATAGAGCGGCCCGGCCGCGGTCGCAACCGACAACGCCGCGGTCACGCGTTGCGCCAGCCGGTTGTAGTAGAGCGTCGCCCCAAGCGGCTTGGCGCCATCCGACTCGGCGGTGAAATCGCCGGTGAACAGATAGACGAGGTCGAGATCAGACGCATGAGTGAGCATCGCCCCGCCCATCCGGCCGAGCGCCAGGATCACGAGTTCGCTGCCCGGCACCTGCCCATGCACATCGGCAAAGCCGCGGATCGTCGCCTCCGCCAGCACCGCGATCGCCGCCTCCGCGACGCGCGCATAGCCCGCCGCGACGTCGAGCGGATCCGACGTCCCGGCAACGATCTGCGCGCCCAGGGCAAAGCGCAGTTCGCCGACCACGCGCCGGACGTGATCGAGCCGCCCCTGATAATCGAGCCCCGCCTCGCCCGCGCGCATCCGGTCGATCAGCGCGTCGAGCGCCGCGACCGGGGCGAGCGCGGTCGCATCGATCAACCCGTCGAGCAGCGCGGGGCGTCGCGCCAGATCCTCCGCCAGCGTCGGCGCATGGCTCAGGATCGCCGCGAGGAGCGTGGCGAGCGCCGGTCGTGCTTCGAGCAGTCGGAACACGTTGATCGCGCTCGGCAGGCGCTCGAGCATCGAATCGAGCCTAAGCATCGCGGCCTGCGGCTCAGGCGCGGCGGCGAGCGCCGGGACCAGCGTCGGCAGGACCGCCTCGAGCGCCGCCTGCGCGGCACTGCTGCGCAGCGCGGGATAGGCCCCTGCCCGCCACGCGGCGATCCGCTGGCGCGCGGGTTCGGGTTCGGCAAACCCCGCCTCTGCCAGCTCGACGTCGAGCCGCGTCGGATCATGCGAAAGCCCGGATGGCGCGCCATCGTCGAGCGCGTCGTAGATCCGCCCGGTCGCCGCGACATGCGGGGCGAGCAGCGCCAGCAATGCCGCGCTGCTGTCGAGCCCGTGCAGCCACGCCACCCGATCGAGCGCATCGCCGGTCGGCAAGGCATGCGTCTGCCGGTCGTCGATCATCTGCACCCGGTGCTCGATCGTCCGCAACAGCGTATAGCTGTCGATCAGCGCGCGCGCCTCGTCACCGCCGATCCACCCCGCCTCCGCCAGCCGCGCAAGCGCGACGCGGGTGGCCGGCGCGCGAAGCGCGGGGTCGCGACCGCCATGGATCAACTGATGGATCTGCGCGAAGAATTCGGCTTCGCGTATCCCGCCGCGGCCGCGCTTCAGGTCGTAACCCGGCCCGAAGGCCTGACCCTGCGCATGATGATCACGGATCCGTCGCGAGATGCCGCGAATCTCGCCGATCGCGCCGAAATCGAGCGCGCGCCGCCAGACGAACGGGCGGACCGTGTTGAGGAACTGCCTGCCGAGTGCGATGTCGCCCGCCGCGGCGCGCGCCCGGATGAAGGCGGCGCGCTCCCAGGGGAGCGCCTGCGCCTCGTAATAGCTGATCGCCGCATCGATCGGCAGCGCGATCGGCGTGATCTCGGGAGACGGCCGCAGGCGGAGGTCGACGCGCAGCACATAGCCGTCGCCGTCGCGTGCCTGGAGCAGTTCGACGACGCGCTTGCCGATCCGCACGGCGGCGGCTTCGGGTTCCTCGCGTGGCCGCAGCGGCAGAGTTGCCGGATCGTAGATCAGGATCGGATCGATATCCGACGAGTAATTGAGTTCGCCACTGCCCTGTTTGCCGAGCGCGATCGCGGCGAACCCGCGCGCCTCGGCGCCGGGCGTGCGTTCTTCGATCGCGGTGCGGATCGCGGTGTCGAGTGCGTGGTCGGCAAACCGGGTGAGCTGCTGCGTTACGGCGGTGAGATCGAACACGCCGGCCAGGTCACCGATCGCAACTCTCAGCGCGAGCGCACGCCGTTCAAGGCGTAGGCGTCGTGCGACCGGCATGTCGAGGTCGAGTGGCGCCGGGTCCGGATCCAGTCGCCCCTCCGCCAGCGCGGCGGCAAGGACAGGCTCGCGGTCGAGGAGCATGGCGAGGAAGGGGGACCAGCGTCGCGCGCGCTGCGTCGCGGCGATGATGTCCGACGCCCGATGCGCGTTATCCATGCCACACCCCACAATTCTTTTATAAAGTCAAGCCGGGGTAGCAACAAAAGCTCTTGAGGCTCGTTGACCCTGCATGACCCATCTGCACCCGACTATTCGCCGTGACCAGACCGATCATCTGGTCGTTCGCGCGCCTCGCAAGACGGATGCGATCGGCCAGTCGCTGCGCGGTGCGTTCGATCGCGATCCTGGAATGCCCGACGAGTTCATGTCGCTGCTGCGAGAACTCGACACTGTATCCTCGCGACCACACTGATCCAAACGCCAGCCGCGGCGAGCGTCTACTTCAACGCCCGCGGCTCAGTTCCTCGACATCGCCCATGATCGAGTCGAGTGCCGTCTTGGTCGTGTCGGTTTCATGATCGCGACGCGACGGCAGCGATCCATCCGTCAGAATGGTTTCGAGCGCAACACGGCCACGCGCAACCCGGCTCTTAATCGTGCCGACCGCCACGTTGCAGATCTCCGCTGCCTCTTCATACGCAAACCCGCCCGCGCCGACGAGGATCAACGCCTCACGCTGCGGCTGCGGCAGGTGCATCAATGCGCGCTGCATATCGCCCAGCTCGACATGCCGGTCCTGACTCGCGGGTGCCGCAAGGATGCGATCCGCCACCAGATCGTCCCACTCGCCCTTGAAGCGGGCGCGACGCATCTGCGACAGATAGAGGTTGCGCAGGATGATGAACGTCCAGGCGCGCATGTTCGTACCAGCTTGGAAGCGCAGGCGTGCGGCCCACGCCTTCAGCAGGGTCTCCTGCACCAGGTCATCCGCAAGGTCGCGGCTGCCAGACAGCGAACGCCCGAACGCACGGAGGTGCGGGATCACCTGGGCAAGCTGGACCTTGAACTCGGCATCGGAAAGCGAGACGTGCTCAACGGGCGCGACCTGAGGCTCGGCGCCGTCGACTTCGTCGTCACGCTGGGCGGGCTGTACCATGAAATTCCGATCGTTCCCGAATGACGACCGCCGCCCAGAGGACGGCGATCTTGAGCATACGGA
Organism: Sphingomonas sp. CFBP 13706; assembly: GCF_014842355.1. Lineage (NCBI taxonomy): Bacteria > Pseudomonadati > Pseudomonadota > Alphaproteobacteria > Sphingomonadales > Sphingomonadaceae > Sphingomonas > Sphingomonas sp. CFBP 13706. Next base: position 52,085 of record NZ_JACYVM010000004.1, on the reverse strand, counting down.
TCGGCATCAGCCGCTCCGCCACGCCACGCATATGCTATCGAATGACGAGAAATGCAAAAATGGCGATAACCAGGACCAGTGATATCACAAGGATATAGCGGGTCATATGCGGTGTTGCGCCAGCGCGGGCGTCTTCGCCGGCGACGTGAATCTGCTCTTTTGGGTCAACCATGAGACTGAAACCCCCGAACGCCGTTTTGGGTCCGTAACTATCAAAAACTTGATGCCGGGGTTGCTGACGATATCGTCGACGGCAACCCCGGCCCAAGTCTAACAGCGGATCAGGCGCCGGGAACGGTCGTCTGATCGAAGAACAGTGCTTGGCTGATTGCCGCCTTCACTGTCGAACGCTGGAACGGCTTGGTGATCAGGAAGGTCGGCTCGGGGCGCTCACCGGTCAGGAGTCGTTCGGGGAACGCGGTGATGAAGATCACGGGAACCTCGAATTCGGCAAGGATGTCCTTGACCGCGTCGATACCCGAACTGTCGTCAGCCAGCTGAATATCAGCGAGCACGAGACCCGGACGCTCTTCCATCGCAAGGGCCACGGCCTCGTCGCGAGTCACTGCGACACCGGTCACGTCGTGACCCAGGTCGCGCACGATCGTCTCGATATCCATCGCGATGATCGGCTCGTCCTCGATAATCAGGACGCGCGCGCGGGTCTGACCTTCGATTTCCGCCAGTGCTGCGGCGACGAGCTCTTCGACCTCGTTCGCATCGACGTCGATCAGATAGGCCGCGTCCTCGGGCGTGAAACCCTCCATCGCGGTCAGCAGCAGCGCCTGACGCGACAGCGGAGTCATCCGCGACATCCGCGCCCGCGCGACCGCGGCGTGACCGTCGGTATCGCCGACACCCTCGTCGCCCATTTCGTCATAATTCGCCGACGACCAGATCGCCTGGAACATCCGATAGAGACCGAGACGTGGATCGACGTCCTTCGGGAATTCATCGGGCGCCGCGACGATCGCCTCGAGCGTCGCGCGAACATATTTGTCGCCATGACTCTGGCTGCCGGTCAGGGCCCGGCCGTAGCGCCGCAGAAAGGGAAGATGCGGTGCGAGTTGCTGTCCAAGCGACATGGGTATTGGTAACTCCCTGATCGTTACGCCGGCCCGGTGAGGACGACGATACTAGAATATGACGCGACCGACCGATTGCCAGACCCTCGGAACCTTTTGGCCCGACGCCCACGACAATATCGATTTTTCGCTCGAACAGGGAACTAACGAGAGGCTATTTGGTTTCACGGACAATCACCGCGAGTGTATGACGCAGGTCTAGCTGTGTCATGTGCCGCCCGCGGCCTATGGTAAACATCATCTTACGTGCGTCGTGCAGGGGGAAATTTTGAGTTTGGGCCACGACACGCAGAACGAAACTCCCGCTGGCACTCCCGCCGGCAAGGGCACCGGCAAGCCGCGCGACACGGCCCGCGATCGGCAGATGGGAACGGCATTGCGGTCGGTCTATCAGCAGACCGTCGAGGAAGCCGTTCCTGACGAGTTTCTGGCGCTGCTCGGCAAGCTGGACTGAGGGCGGGCCGCATGGCCTCGCCAACCGGTTCCGTGAGCAAATCCGGCACCCCGTCACCTGCCGCCCCGGGCTCCACAGAGACCCCGACCGACACCAGCTCTGTTGACGCCGATGCGACAGCGGCTCGTCCACCGTCGAAGATCGCCACCGCGATCGGGCGTCTCCCCACCGGGGCCAAGCTTTTCCTGATCCTCAGCGCAGCGCTTCTGCCGCTCGCGCTGATCGCGATCTTCGCGACCCTGCAAACGACGCGTGTCGCCGATGCGGAAGCCCGTGCACGGTTGCGGGTCGCTGCGGCAGAAAGCGCACGATCGATCGCCATCGAACTGATCGGTGACATGACCGCGTTGCGCGTCGCGGTGAACGCGCTGGGCTTCGACCCGGCCGATGCGCCGAGCTGCGCCCGCGCACAGGGCGTGTTCGCGCAGCAGGCCTCCTCGGGTACGCGATTTGTCATCACCGACCGCGCCGGCCGCGTGTTGTGCGGGCGCGCGCTGCCCGAAGCCGTCGCGCTGGATTCGACCAGCAATCCCGTTGCCGCCGCGATCGTCCCGAACCGCGGCCTGGTCCTCGCGATCACCGGCCCCGGCGGCGAGACGTCGGCACGCGCCTATTTCCCACAACCCTTCATCGAACGGATCGGCCGGCCGTCCAACCAGACCCTGGAATTCAACAGTGCGCTGATGCTCGGACAGGACGCGCTGCTCCTCGAATCGATCGACGACGAGGCACCGCTCGACCGGCTGGAAACGATGCGCACCGACCTTGGCGTCGCGGGCCTTGCGCTGCGCACGAGCATCCGCAGCGCACCGATCACCTCGTCGCTGATCATCGCGCTGCTGTTGCCGCTGCTGATGTGGGCGGCGGCAGCGGGGATCGGGTGGTTCGTCGTCGACCGCCTGCTGATCCGTCCCTTGCGGCAATTGCGCGCCGCGGTCGCTGCGTTCACGCCGGGCGAGGTCATTGATACCGGCACCGTCCGCACCATACCCGCGCAGGAGATCCGCGAGCTCGGCGACACGTTCCAGGTCATCAGCCGGACCGTGGCGGCACACGAAGCGGGCCTGGCGGCCGGACTCGTGCGACAGACCAAGCTAACGCGCGAAGTGCATCACCGGGTGAAGAACAATCTCCAGGTGATCTCCAGCCTGATCAACTTCCACGCCCGCAGTGCACGCAGCGCCGACGCGACCGAGGCCTATTCGTCGATCCAGCGCCGGGTCGACGCGCTGGCGGTCGTGCACCGCAACCACTTTGCCGAGCTCGAGGAAAATCGCGGGCTCAACATGCGCACGATGCTCGGCGAGCTGTCCGCCAACATCCGCGCCACCGCCCCCGATCGCTCGCACGGTCTGGGCATCACGCTCGACGTCGCTCCGTTCCTCGTCAATCAGGACGTCGCCGTCGCGGTCGCGTTCCTAGCGACCGAAACGATCGAGTTGGCAATGACCTGCGATCCCTCGGCACAGATCCGCGTATCGATCCAGCCCGGCGCCACGCCCGACCGCGCAGTGCTCCGCGTCGTCTCACGGGCGCTGATCGAGAGCGACGCGCTCCGCGAGGCAGCAACGCGCTATGGCCGTGTAATGGAAGGCCTTTCACGCCAGTTGCGCTCAGCGCTCCATCATGACCCGCTGGTTGGCGCCTATGAGATCGCATTTGCCGTCATCGGGCGCGATTGAACACGACGAAACACCTCATCGAAAAAAACTTGTAAATGGCAGGAACTACCCTTCCCGAGCGCCGTTCTATAGTTCGGATAGCGACTTTATGCCCCCCCGCTCTCGCTATCCAAGTGACAGGCCTGGAAGCATCACCCTCCCCCCCCCGGTGACGCTTCCGGGCCTTTATCATTCCAAATCAGATGCGTGCCTGGTTGCACCAACGGAACGAAACCCGCGCCCGTACATTTCTCCCCTCGGTGGCATTCAAGCCCTTCTAGGAGGAAGTATTATGCGTAAGTTGGTTGGATTGGCCGTTGTGGCCAGCGCGCTCATCGTGTCGGCATGCAACACGGTCGAAGGCGCCGGCAAGGACGTGAGCTCGGCCGGCCGTACCGTGGCGAAGACCGCGGGCGACGCCAAGTAAGCCTTTGCGCTTGAGATACGAAAACGGGGCCCGGTGCAGCTGCACCGGGCCCCGTTTTTACGTCTGGCGCCGTTCGCTCAGTGCGTTTCGGCGATATCGGTGGAGTCCGACGTCTCATCCTGCGCCTTGGCCTTCGCCCGGCTGCGCTCGGTGAACCAGATGCCGATCAGCGCGAATTCGTAAAGGATCGTCAGCGGGATCGCGAGCAGCAGCTGCGACCCGATATCCGGGGGCGTCAGGACCGCGGCAATCGCGAACGCGGCGACGATGGCGTAGCGCCGCGCGCCGACCAGCTGCTTGCGCGTGACGATCCCGGCGCGCTCGAGCAGCATCAGCAGCACGGGCAGCAGGAAAGCGATCCCAAAGCCGAACAGGAACTGCATCGTGAACGACAGGTAGTTGCCGATCGCCGGCAGCGCCTCGCGCTTCACGCCGCCGACCACGCCGTCGAACCCCAGCAGGAAGTGGAGCGCCATCGGGATCGCGACATAATAGGCCATGGCCGCGCCCGTGAGGAACAGGACGGGGGTCGCGAGGATGAACGGCAGGAGCGCGTTCTTCTCCTTCTTGTACAGACCGGGGGCGACGAACTGCCAGAGCTGGTTGGCGATGACCGGGAAGGACAGCATCATCGCCGCGAAGAACGCGACCTTCACCTGGACGAAGAACGCCTCGAACACCTCGGTGTAGATCACCGTGTCCTGCCCCGCCGCCAGCAGCGGGTGGACGAGGAAGCCGAAGATATCCTCGGCAAAATACATCGCCACGGCGAACGTCACGACCAGCGCGGCGATGCAATAGAGCAGCCGCCGCCGCAACTCGATCAGATGGTCGAGCAAGGGGGCCCGGCTCTCGTCGATCTCACTCATGACGCTATGCTCTCGGCAATCTGGAAGTCGGTCACGACGACGCTACGTCGGACTTGCCCGTCCGCGCGTCGGACGGCGTGGCAGCTGGCACGGCGTGTTCGTGCCGATCCTGCCCGGGTGTCGCGTCGACGCTTGCCCGGTGATCCGGGGCCGGCGCTTCGATATCAAGGCCGGCCGGCGCCGGCTTATCACCCGAGGGCCCGGAAGCCGGGAGCACGACGGGCTTCTCGACCATCACGGGTTCGGACGACGGCAGATCGTGATGGATGTCGGGTTCGGGCGAATGGACGATCTGCGCGGTGTCGGTCGGCGGGTGCTCACGCATGATCCGCTCATTCTCCGACGCCCAGCGCTTTTCCATTTCCTCGAGCTCCGCCTCGCGGACCATCGAGTCGAAGCCCGACCGGAATTGCCGCGCGACGCCGCGCGCCTTGCCGACCCAATAGCCGACGACGCGCATCGCCTTGGGCAGGTCCTTCGGACCGATCACGACAAGCGCGACGAACGCCACGAGCAGGAATTCGGACGGAGCGATATCGAACATTCAGGCGCGCCTATCTGGACCCGTCGAGTCTGGGAACGTCAAGCGCGGCTCAGCGGTCTTCGCGGACGCGATTGCCATCGCGATCGAACGCCGGATCGGCGGTCTTCTGAGCTTCGATACGCGCGGATGGCTTGGCCGGCGTCTCGTCGTCAGGCTCGGCCATGCCCTTCTTGAAGTTCTTAACGCCCTTGGCAACGTCGCCCATCAGGCTGGAAAACCGACCGCCGCCCAGAAGGAGGATCGCGACGACCGCAAGAACGAGCAGATGGATCGGGCTGAATCCGCCCATGACAATTCTCCTGAAAACCTGCCTCTATCTAGGCGTCATCGTCACGCTTTGCCACAGTGCTTTCATGGCTGCCGCGATCTGTACGGTCCTCGACGTCGACATCGACCGGATCGAGCAGCCCCGCAGCGCGCAGATCGTCGATCCCCGGCAGGTCGCGCCGGGTTTTGAGCCCGAAATGCACTAGGAAGGCGGCGGTCGTTGCATAGAGCAGCGGCCGCCCCGGGACCTCGCGCCGCCCCGCGGGCCGGACCCAGTCCGCCTCCATCAGCACGTCGAGCACGCCCTTGGAGATCTGCACGCCGCGGATCGCCTCGATCTCGGCGCGGGTGACGGGCTCGTGATAGGCGATGATCGCCAGCGTCTCGATCCCCGCGCGGCTCAACCGCCGCGGCTCTTCGGATTCGCGACGCAGCACATGGGCAAGGTCGGGCGCGGTCTGGAACTGCCAGCGATCGCCGCGCCGGACGATATTGAAGCCGCGCCCCGCATAGTCCTCGACCAGCACCTCGATCGCGGCGCGGACGTCGCGCGCCGTCGCGATCGCCCCGACATGCGCGCGGATCGCGTCGAGCGTGAGCGGGGCGTCGGCGGCGAACAGCACCGCCTCGACCGCGCGGACGAGCGCATCGGGCCGCGTCATGCCGGCGTGGCGCGCAGATAGAGCGGGGCAAAGGGCGCCGCCTGTCGCAGCTCGACACGCCCCTGCCGCGCCAATTCGAGTGCCGCGACGAAACTCGACGCCAGGGCCGACCGACGAAACCGCTCCGCGCCGGGCGCGACCGCGGACGCAGGCAGGAACGCCTCAATCCTGCTCCAGTCGAGCCGCTCGCCGACCATTATCGACACGCGCTCGAGCGCCGCCTCCAGCGTCATGACCGCGCGGTCCACCACCACGTGCATCACCGGCCGGGTGCGCCCCGATACCCGCCCGTAGGCCGCAATCAGGTCGAAGATCTCCGCCGTCCAGACCGCCTTGCGGATCGTCCGCAGCCCCTCGGGTGCGCCGCGCACGAAGACGTCGCGCCCCGTCCGGTCGCACGCCATCAACCGCGCCCCCGCCTCGCGCATCGCGTCGAGCCGCTCGATCCGGTGCTGGAGCCGCCGTGCGAGGTCATCCGGATCGGGCTCGACCGACGGATCGCGGGGCAACAGCAATGCCGATTTCAGATAGGCCAGCCACGCCGCCATCACGAGATAATTCGCGGCGAGTTCGAGTTTGAGCGTGTGCGCGTCATCGACATAGGCGAGATATTGCTCGACCAGCGACAGGATCGAGATCGTCCGCAGATCGACCCGCTGCGCGCGCGCGAGCGACAGCAGCAGGTCGAGCGGTCCCTCCCATCCATCCAGATCCAGCGTCAGCTGTGCATCGTCCATCCGCGCTGCGTACAGCATCCGCGCATCCGTCGCAGCCCGCTCGTGAGCCGATTAGACTTGGGCGGGGTCCTGCATGGCCCGGCCGAGCAGCGCATCCCGGGTCGCGATCAGATCGTCGAACACACCTTCTGCGGGCCCTACCGACGCCATCGCACGATCGAGACGAGCCCGCGCAACCGCGGAGATCGGACCCAGCCGGCCGGCAATCTCGACCATCTCGTCCATGCGCGCCCAGCAGTCGAGGACCAGATCACATCCTGCCGCGATCGCACCGGCTGCCTTGTCGCCCGCGGTGCCCGACAGCGCCTTCATGTCGATGTCGTCGGTCATCAGCAGCCCGTCGAAGCCGATGCGGTCGCGGATGATCCGGTCGATCACGATTGGTGACAGCGTCGCCGGGCGATCCGCGTCCCACGCGTCGAAGACGATATGCGACGTCATGCCCATCGGCGCCTGGTTGAGCGTGCGGAAGGGCTCGAGATCGACCTCGAGCTCGGCATCGGTGGCGGTGACGGTGGGGAGGTGATGATGCGTATCGACGCGCGCGCGGCCATGGCCGGGCATGTGCTTGACGACCCCGACGACACCGCCCGCGGCCAGCCCCTCCAGCGTGGCGCGTCCGAGCGCTGCGACCCGCATCGGATCGGACCCGAACGCACGCGAGGCAACCGCTTCGGTCGTGTCGGGTTGCGCGACGTCGAGCAGCGGCAGGCAGTCGACCGTGATCCCGACCTCGCTCAGCATCACCCCGAGCGCCTGGGCGTTCGCGCGCGCCGCCTGGATCGCGGTCATCGGCGCGCGGTCATAGGCCGCGTCGAACACCGGTCCGGCGGGAAAGCTCGGCCATTCGGGCGGCCCCATCCGGGCGACGCGTCCGCCCTCCTGATCGATCAGGATTGCCACGTCGTCGCGCCCCGACATCGCGCGCAGCGACTCCGTCAGCGCGCGCAACTGGGCACGATCGACGACGTTACGTTTGAACAGGATATATCCCGCCGGCACGCACTCGGCAAAGAATGCGCGTTCCTGCGGGGTGAGCACGGGGCCGGACAGGCCGAAGATGACGGGCTTCATGCGCCTCGCCTAGCGAACCGCCCCTGCGTCGTCACGTTCAACCTGCCGCAGCGTGACGATCAGCTGGCTACGAAGCAGGTTTCGCCGGCGACACGCAACCGTCCGCAAATATCGGCGGCCTGGTTCGCGCTGCCCGCATCGACGCGCAACCGGTACAGCGTGTTGCCACCGCGTGCGACCGGCTCGACGAACTTGTTCAGCGGCGCGAGATAGCTGAAGCGCTTGGCGAAGTTGGTCCATGCCGAATTGGCCACCGCAGCACTCGGAAAGGCACCGAGCTGGACGAGCGATCCGCTCGCGACTGGGCCCGCCGCTGCCGGCCGCGCCTGCAGCGGGGGTGCCGCGACCAGCCGGCCGCCCGATGCCGGCACCTGCGCCACCGCGTTGCGGCCGGCAGGATCGTCCGCCCCCGTCGACGTCGCTACTGCACGGCGTCCGGCAACCGGCGCCTCGGGCACGCCCGTCAGGTCGATCGCACCATTGCCCGCGCCCTTGCCCGCGCTGGTCGCGATCGCGCTGTCGCCTTCGCCATTGACCTTGAGGCCGCCGACCGCATCCGGCTTGACCTTGTACGGCGTAGCAGGCGCGGCGATCAGCTGGCCGTCGCCCGACGGCACGCGGTTCTGCAGCGTGTAAACCCCGAAGATGATCGCCGCGAGAAGACCCAGCCCCAGCACGACCAGCGCGACGACACGCGCGATCGGCGGGCCGTCACGATCGTCCGACTCGATCGTCTCCAGCCAAGGCAGTCGATCTTCCTCGCGCAGGTTCATCTCGTCGGCCATCAGTTCAACTCCGAAACCGCCTCGACGCCCATGATGGCAAGGCCGTTGCGGATGATCTGCCCGATTGCGTCCGCCAAGAAAAGCCGCGCCGCAGTCGCGCCGGGATCCTCGACCACCAGGAAGCGCCGCTCGGGCCGATCGTTGCCGACGTTCCACAGCGCATGGAACGCTGCGGCCAAGTCGTAGAGATAGAACGCGATCCGGTGCGGCTCGCGCGCCGTAGCGGCGGTTTCGACGATTCGCGGAAACTGGCTGGCGAGCTTCATCAGCGCGAGCTCGTCCGTATCAAGCCGGGACAGGTCCGCCTCGATCGCGGCGATTCCCGCCTCGTCCGCGCGCCGGTGCAGCGAGGCGATCCGTGCATGCGCATATTGGACGTAGAAGACCGGATTGTCCTTCGATGCCTCGACCACCTTGGCGAAGTCGAAATCCATCTGCGCGTCCGACCGCCGGGTCAGCATCGTGAAGCGCACGACATCCTTGCCGACCTCGTTCACGACATCGGCGAGCGTGACGAAATTACCCGACCGCTTGGACATCTTCACCGGCTCGCCATTGCGCAGCAGCCGGACCATCTGGACCAGCTTCACGTCGAACCGCGTCTTGCCGCCGGTCAGCGCGGCCACACCCGCGACGATCCGCTTGACCGTACCGCCGTGATCCGCACCCCAGATGTCGATCAGCTGGTCGGCGGTCTGGCTCTTCTGGAAATGATAGGCGAGATCGGCACCGAAATAGGTCCACGACCCGTTCGACTTCTTGATCGGCCGATCCTGGTCGTCGCCGAACTGCGTCGAGCGGAACAGCGGCAGCTCGACCGGTTCCCAGTCGTCCGCCATCTCGCCCTTGGGCGCCTCGAGCACGCCGTCATAGACGAGGTCGCGCGACCGCAATTCGGCCTCCGCCGCCTCGGGCTTGCCGAGCGCCTGCAGTTCCGCCTCCGAGGAGAACACCTCATGCTCGATCCCGAGCAGCGCGAGATCGGCGCGGATCATCACCATCATCGCCGCGACCGCACGCGTCCGGAACGTCGCCAGCCAGTCGCTTTCAGGCGCGCCGACGAACCGGTCGCCATATTCGCTCGCCAGCGCCTGCCCGATCGGCACGAGGTAATCGCCGGGATACAGGCCCTCGGGGATCGTCACCGTCTCGCCCAACGCCTCACGGTACCGCAGATGGACCGAGCGTGCGAGCACGTCGACCTGCCCGCCGGCATCGTTGACATAATATTCGCGGATCACCCGGTGGCCGGCAAATTCGAGCAGGCTGGCCAGCGCGTCGCCGACCACCGCGCCCCGGCAATGCCCCATGTGCATCGGTCCGGTCGGGTTCGCCGACACATATTCGATGTTGACGGTGATCCCGTCGCCCAGCGTCGAGCGCCCGTAATCGGCGCCTGCGACCGGCACCGCGGCCAGCTCGCCGCGCCAGGCATCGTCGGTCAGCTTCATGTTGATGAAGCCCGGTCCCGCCACGCTCGCGCTGTCGACGGACTCGATCTTGCCGAGTTCGACGACCAGCGCATCCGCCAGCACGCGCGGGTTGGTCTTGGCGGGCTTGGCCAGCACCATCGCCGCGTTGGTCGCAAGATCGCCGTGGCTTGCATCGCGCGGCGGCTCGACCGTCACGTTCTTGCGGTCGAGCCCGGCCGGCAACAACCCCGCCTCGGTCAGCGTGTCGAGCGCCGCATCGATATGCGCGGCGAAGCGGGTATAGAGCGTCATGACAATTCCGGTATCGTAAGGAAGCGGGGGCTCTAGCCCAAAGCAGGGCCGGGCTCAATTCATCCCGCACCGGCCCGGTGAGGTGCGGACCAGCCCCTCGATCGCCAGGGTCCGGGCGCTGGCCGGGAACAGCGTCGCCATCGCGTGCCCGGGCTCGACGCCGAAATGCGCCGCGACCGCACCGCCGATGAACGCGTCGAGCGCCATGGTCGGTCTGAGGCCGCGCCCCTCGTAAAGCGCCCCTGCCCCCAGCCCCGGCCAGTCGGCGATCACGCGCCCGCCCGCGACCCCGCCGCCCAGCACCATCGCCGACGCGCCCGTCCCGTGATCGGTGCCGCCGGTCCCGTTGACCGCGACGGTCCGCCCGAACTCGGTCGCGACCAGCACCATCGTCTGCGCCCAGAGCGGTCCGAGCCCCACCTGCAACGCGCCGATCATCGCATCGAGACCCTTCAATTGAGCCGCGAGACGTCCGCGCTGGCCGGCATGCGTGTCCCAGCCGCCCGTCTCGATCATCGCGATGCGGGCGCCGTTCGCCGGTGCGATCAACCGCGCGGCGAGCGTACCCGTCGCCGCCGCATTCTGGCCGTTCGCCGCGGCGAGGTCGCTGGTCAGGGTTCGCGTCGCCATCGCCTCGCTCCACAGGCCGTGGAGCTGCGCGTCGCCCTGATACAGCATCGCGACACGCTGGAGCAGGTCGTCGGACGCATCGGGCAGGTTCGACGGCGCATAGGAGGCGACCTCCCGGCGGCCGCGCAGCGCCATCGGCACGGTCGCGGCGACCGCGATGCCGCGCGCGGAATCGGCGGGCAGCAGGTCGAGCAGGCGATTGAGCCACCCGTCCTTGACCTGATAGGCGGTGGCGCCGCCCGTCTCGAGGACATTCTGCCCATCGAAATGCGATCGATCGCGATAGGGGGACGCGATCGCATGCGCGAATACCGCCTGCTTGCGCGCATAGAGGCCCGCGGTCGTCGCAAGCGCGGGATGCAATGTGAACAAGCCGTCGAGCCTGGCGCCCGACGCGAAGTCGGCGGCGAGATCGCCGCGGGCGCCCGCGAAGGCCGGGTCGCCGGCCGCACCAATCGTCCCCAGTCCGTCGGCCGCGCCGCGCTGGATGATGAAGACGAACCGCTTGGCGGTGGCGGCGCGGGCAAAGGCCATGCGCGGTGCAAAGGCGCTGACGAGGCCGCCGAGCATGGCGGAGGTGATGACGTGACGACGGTCGAGCATGGCTTATCTCCGCATCGATTCGGGTGCGACGAGCAGCAGCGCGAGCGCCTGCCCGGGGCTTTCGGCGCGCGCCAGCGCCGCGGTCGTGGCGGCGCTCACCGATCCGGGGAACAGCGTCGCCGCCAGCCTGCGGGCATCGATCGCCCCGCCCGCGCGCGAGGCGAACCGCTCCGCCGCCTCGACCCGGCGCATTATCGCATCGGGCCCCGCCCAGCTCGCGGCGATATCGTCATAGCCGGCCGGCTGCCCGGGCTTCCACACCGGCTGGCCAAGCTGCGTCAGCAGGCCGGCGATCGCCCCCGGCTGAACACTGTTCATGCCCAGCGCGCGCATCGCCGCGATCGACCATTCCCAGGGCGTCTTGAATTTCACCGGCGTCTCGATCCAGGCCTCGGGCGATGCGATCAGCGCGCGGTATACGCTCGGCAGGTCGCCGCCGGTCTCGAGGAAGACGGCCCGCAAGCGCGCGACCATCGCCGGCGGCGGCACGTCACCGGCGAAATGCCGGGCAAGCTTGGTCGCGACGTGCGTCGCGGTCGCCGGGTTCACCGCGAGGTCGCGCAAGACAGCCCGCGCCTGATCCTCGCCATCCTCGGCATAATGTTTTCCTAGCACGGTCCGCACGCCGGGTTCGTGGACCGCCGCCGCGAACCGGAACCGCCCCGCCGGGCCCTGATCCCGTCCGCCGCCACGCCCCAGGCCCGCCACCGTCCACCCCGTCATCGCCCGCGCGAGTTCGGTGACGTCGCCCTGCCCATAGCCGGTGCGCACCCCCAATGTGTGCAGTTCAAGGATTTCGCGGGCGAGGTTCTCGTTCAGCCCGACCTTGCGCCCGCCCCGCGCCGCGACCCGCATGCCGAGCGCGCTGTTCGGGCCGACCGACACCGCCTGGTCGAGATAGAGCAGCATGGCCGGGTGCCGTTCGACCGCCGCCAGCATGTCGCCGAACCGGCCCAGCACGTGCGGCCGGATCGCCTCGAACTCGAGCGTCCCCGCCAGTCCCACCACCGTCAGCCGGTCGGCCGACACCGCAAAGTGATTAGCCCAGAAATGCACGAGCCGCTCGACGAAGGGGGTCTGCGTGGTGAGCGCGGCGATCGCGCGGGCGGCGACCGCAGCGCCATAATCGTCCCGCGCCTGCTTCCCCATCGCCTGTCGTGCGGCCCGCACCGCGTCGCTCCGCACCGGCGGTGTCGCGGCCGCGGTGCGGCTGCCATCCGGCGGCGGTGCTGCCGCGCGAGCCGCGCGCTGCGCCTGTTGATAACTGGCAAGATCGGCGGCAACGCGCGCGCTCTCAGGGGCGGCCACGATCGCCGGCGGGCGGATCGCAAATGCCGGCAGCTGCGCCGATAGCCAGTCCCTGCCGTTACCGACCACGTCGTCGGGTCGCGCACCAATTCCGAACCGGTTCAATGCGATGCTCGCCTGCGTCATCCGTCATCTCCTGCGGTCTGGCCCTAGCCCGGGAGTGTCGCAGGATTATGCCAGTCGCGGCACCAACGGTTGCCGTGCACGCCGTGCAAGTGCGACGGACTCCTTTGCAATTGCTGCTTATGCTGCACCGCAATATCTTCAGGGCATCAAAGCTGGGTGACCACGCGATTGCGCCCGGTACGATCTTTCACTGCGGAGCACATATCATGCGCAAGACCGTATACATCCTCGCCGCCGCGGCGGCCGCCCTCACCTCGACGATCGGCATGGCCAAGGAAGCCAAGCAGTCCTTCGAGTATGAAGGCAGCACCTATGTCTACACCAGCAGCGTCGAGAACGGCCGCCAGGTCATCAACGGCCGCCGATTCCCGTCGGGCCAGGCATTTCACCTGATCGTGCGCGGCGACCGCGTGTCGGGTACGGCAGGCGGCGTGCCGGTCGCCTTCGCGACGACCGAAGCATCGGGCGCGGCCGGCGGTATCGCCGCCGTCGCACGCTAAGACGCTGACGGCTCAGCCGATTTCGCGCGGACATTGATCCCGCGAAATCGGCCGGGCTTCAGAACCCCTCGGGCAGATCGATAGGCCCGACCAGCTCGCGGTAGCGCGAGATGGCATAGCGATCGGTCATGCCGGCGATGAAGTCGGCGATGTGCCGGCTGCGATCCGGGTCCGACTCGGGCAGGCGGTCGCGCCATTCCTCGGGGATCGTGCCGGGATCGTCGCGATAGATCGCGAACAGCCCGGTCACGATCCCGTGTGCGGCATCCGCCGCGGCGATCTGGCGCGGATGATGATAGAGGTTCGCGTACATGAACCGCTTCAGATCGCGCTCTTCCTCACGCATCGCATCGGAAAACCCGACAAGGCATTCGCCCGCGTCGCGCACGTCCTCGACGCTGGTGACACCGCTTGCCGCGATCCGGCGACGCGTCTCGGCGATCAGGTCGTTGGCCATCGTGCCGATCTGCGAGCGCACCAGTTCACCCATCAGCCGCTTCGGCTCGACATCGGGGAACCGCGCGCAGGTATCGTCCCAGCCGCGCGCGATCAGCGGGACCGCCATCAACTGATCGAGCGTCAGCAATCCTGCGCGCAGCCCGTCGTCAATGTCGTGATTGTCATAGGCGATGTCGTCGGCAATTGCCGCGACCTGCGCCTCGAGCGACGAGAAGCTCGCGAGCGCAAGATCGAAGGCCGAATCCGCGGTGCGCAGCGCCCAGCCGGGGTGCCGCACCGGCCCGTTATGCTTGGCCAGTCCCTCGAGCGTTTCCCAGGTCAGGTTCAGCCCGTTCCATCGCGGATACGGGCGCTCGATCTCTGTAAGCGTGCGCAGCGTGTGGCCATTATGGTCAAACCCGCCCTGCCCGGTCAGCGCGATCTTCAGCGCATCCTCGCCGGCATGACCGAAAGGCGGATGGCCAATGTCATGCGCGAGGCACAGCGCCTCGGTCAGATCCTCGTTGAGCGCGAGCGTGCGGGCGACCGCACGGCCGATCTGCGCGACCTCGAGACTATGGGTCAACCTGACGCGAAAGTGATCGCCATCGGGCGCCATGAAGACCTGCGTCTTGTGGCGCAGCCGGCGGAAGCTGATCGAGTGGATGATCCGGTCACGGTCACGCTGGAATGCGTCACGCGGGCCGCGGACGGTCCCGTTCTGTTCCTCGTGAAGCCGACCTTTGCTCCGCGCCGGGTCCGAGGCCCAGGGCGCACGCGCGCTCACTTGACGGGCAACTTCGTGACGACCTGACCGGCATCGCTGGTGAAGGAGAAGGTCGAGACGCCCTCCTTGGCGAGCGCATTGACGAAGGTCCGCGCCTCCGCGGCGGTCTTGAACGGCCCTGCCAGCACGCGGTTCGTCGCGCCCCACGGCGCCGTCCAGCCGCCACGCGTTCCGACAACGGTCGGCGCCTTCGCCTTCACGCCCTTCCACGCCTTGGGCAGGTCACCCTCGGTCGCGCCGGTCGACACCTGGACCCAGATGCGCTCGGGGTTGGCGCGCGCGATCCGCTTCTCTTCTGCCGCTGCCTTGTCGGCGATCGCCTTCTTCTCGGCGGCGGCCTTCTTCTCGGCGGCGAGCTTCTTGTCGGCAATCGCCTTGCGGTCGGCGATCTTCTTGTCCGCCGCCAGCTTCGCGCGTGCCGCCTTCGCCTCGGCGAGCCGGGTCGCGGCAAGCGCCTCCGCCTCGGCTGCGGTATCGCGCTCCGCCTTGGCCTTCGCGTCGGCAAGCGCCCGTGCGCCGGCGTCGTCGCCCGCGCCGACCCCGGCGGTCGTTGCCGGCACCACGGGAGCTGCCCGGGCGATCGGTGCGACGCCGAGTTCGGATGCCGGGATCGACAGCCCGGCAATGATCCGTGCGAGGATCGAGCCCTCGCTGACGGGGATGGTCCGCCCGGTCACAGCAGGCGTGGCGGCGACCGCGACCTGCGTCGGGGTCGACCCGATGCCGGGCGCGACGGCGGCGGGCGTCGCCGGAACCGTTGTAGCGGCAACACCCGCCGCCGCTGGCGTGGTCGGGACAGCCGACGACACCGGGGCCGTCGTGGTGCGCGGGATTACCGGCGGCGTCGTTCCAGCCGTCGTCGCCGGAGCGGTCGGCAGCGCCGCCATCTGCGCAACGATCGCAGAGGGCAGCGCACCGGGCGTATCGGGCGCGCGGGCCGGCGAAGACGCGGCCACGCTCGCCTGCGAGACCCGGTTCGCGTCCGCCGCCGCAACAGTCGTCGTCCGGGCCGGCAAGGGCTGGACAAAGGTCGACGTCGGCGCGGACGGTGCGAGCGTCGTGGCGGCTGCAGGATCGGTCGGCCGCTGGACCGCCTGCGTCGATGCCAGCACCACCGGGGGCTTAGGCAGCGGCTGGACCATGACCATCGGCGCAGACGCCTGCACGGTTGCAGTCGGGCGGATGGGCGAAGGCGTTGGCGACGGTGTCGCCGTTGACGCAGGTGTCGGCGTCACAGCGGCGACTTCGACGCGACTCGACCGTGCGGTCTTGTCGCGGCGGGTAGCCGATCGATCGGCGGCCGCCTTGGCACGGCCCGTCGGCTGTGGTGCGGGCTGCGGCTCGGCCGCCGCGAGCATCACCGGCGCGGTGGGATCTGCACCCAGTTGCGGCAGGACGGGCGTCATCCGCGCATCGGCGATCCGCTGCGGCGTCGCATGCACTTCGCCGAAATGCACCGCAAAGGCGCGGTCTGCGGGCGCAAGCAATGGCAGACGCTGGAAAAAGGGCTGCAGACCGCGGGCCGCAGCCCCGGGCATCATCGTCGTGACGATCGTCTCGGCGCCGCGCACGTCATTGTTCATCGCCAGGATGAACGCACGCGCGCGCCACGCCCCGCGGTCCTTCTTGAGGACCAGCGGGTCGAGCTGCTGCAGCGCCAGATCACGCTTGCCCGATATGCCGAGCGACAGGGCGTAACGCCGGACAGTCTCGTCATCGGGGGCATCGCGCAACGCGACACGATAGTCGCGCTGCGCCCGGTCCTGTTCGCCGATCAGGTCATAGGCTAGCCCGCGATCCGCGGCATAATAGCGCGGCTGGAGCCCGTACGCCTCGGCCTGCGCGAAATAGCGGAGCGCCTCGCCCGGTCGCTCGGAGCGGACCAGGATAGAGGCCATGCCGGCCTTCACCCGGCCGTTGCGCGGATCGACCTTCTCGGCGCGCGCGAACAGCGCCGCGGCACCGCTCAGATCACCGAGCCCGATCGACAGATCCCCCGCGCGTACCAGTGCATCGACATTGCGGGGGTTTGACGCGAGCTGCCGCATCGTGTCGCCGAGACGATCCGCGTCGGTCGTTCCGGGCAGGGGCTGGACGACTTCCTGCGCCCGCGCGCCGCTCGGTGCGGTGACCAGGACCAGCGCGAGCGCGGCAGTCAGGAGATGATGGGTCGGGAAGATCATGGGTGCCCGTAGCTAGACCCGAGCGCGCGGGAACGGGCAACATGTCGCGGCGCGCTACGCGCCAGGACGGGGCGCGCCGGCGACGAACCGGCGCGCCCCTTTGTGCAGGCCGTTACTGGTTGTTCTGGCGGTGCAGGAAGCGCGGAATGTCGAGCGGATCGGTCGGAGCCGCCTCGCCGTCTTCCTTGGCCGCGCCGCGCGCCGCATTCGACATGCGCTCGAACAGCGTACCACCGAGCTTGACGCGCGGCGTCGCCGGCGTGGCGGCCTCGGGCGCAGCTTCCGCACCCGGAGCGAGCCAGCGACGGCGTGCACCACCCTCGTCCGCAGCCGGCATCGGCGCCGGGGCCGCGGGCGTGGGAGCGGCATAACGATCGTCCGCGTAGGAGCGCGGCGGAGCCTGATAGGCAGGCGCCTGTGGCGTGCGCGCGGTCGGCTGCGGCGCAGGCTGAGCCTGAACCGGCGGCTGCACCGGGGCGGGTGCGGGTGCCGCCTGTGTCGGCGCGGGGGCATAGGACTGCGGTGCGGTCGGTGCGGCGGGGACCATCTTGTCCTGGCCCAGAACGAGCTCCTCGTCGGTGGTGCCGGACTGTACCGCGTCCGCGCTCGACAGGTCGAGCGGCTCGTCGCCCGTGCCAGTCGTGCCGGTCGGTGCTGCGGGCTCGCTCGGACGGAACGACGTCGATTCGTCGTTCTTGCGGCCCATGCCGAAGCTGAACGAGCGCGTCGGCTCGGGCGCGACGGCGGGCTTGGCGTCCGCATCGATCCCGGTCGCGACGACCGAGACGCGGATCTTGCCTTCCAGCTCCTGGTTGAACGCCGAACCCCAGATGATGTTGGCATCGGGATCGACCAGGTCGCGAATGTGATTCGCGGCTTCGTCGACTTCGAGCAGGCGCATGTCGTCGCCGCCGGTGATCGAGATGATTACGCCCTTGGCACCCTGCATGCTGACGCCGTCGAGCAGCGGGTTCGAGATCGCCTTCTGCGCTGCCTCGAGCGCGCGGTTGTCGCCGCTCGCCTCGCCGGTGCCCATCATCGCCTTGCCCATCTCCTGCATCACCGAGCGGACGTCGGCAAAGTCGAGGTTGATGAGGCCGGGCATGACCATCAGGTCGGTGATGCTGCGCACGCCCTGCTGGAGGACCTCATCCGCCATCGAGAACGCTTCCTTGAAGGTCGTGTTCGCGTTGGCGATCAGGAACAGATTCTGGTTCGGAATGACGATCAGCGTATCGACGTACTTCTGCAGTTCCTCGATGCCGCCATCCGCCGACTTGGCGCGACGATTGCCCTCGAACGCGAACGGCTTGGTGACCACGCCGACGGTCAGGATGCCCATGTCGCGCGCCGCCTTGGCGATGACCGGGGCGGCACCCGTGCCGGTGCCGCCGCCCATGCCGGCGGTGATGAAGCACATGTGCGCGCCTTCGAGCATCTTGGCGAGCTGGTCGATCGTCTCCTCGGCGGCCGCGCGGCCGATCTCGGGACGGCTGCCGGCACCGAGGCCCTGCGTGATCTTGGTGCCCAGCTGGATCCGCTGCGGCGCGGTCGACTGCTTGAGCGCCTGCGCGTCGGTATTGGCGACGAGGAAGTCGACGCCCTGGACGTCGGCCCTCATCATGTTCGCGATCGCGTTACCGCCCGCGCCACCGACCCCGATCACCGCGATGCGGGGGGCCAGCTCGTCCACTTCGGGACTCAGAAATTCGATGCTCATCGCCTGCTTCTCCGCCCATCCCGGTGATACGCTACGGCCGGGCCCCTGATTAACCTGTGTGCACCAACGCTACCGGCTGTTCCAGCCGAAATAGCGTCAGCCGTTTCGAAACTCTCAATAATTCGCGCGTGCCGCCTGAATCAACTTGCGGACCATGCCGATTCCCTTCGGCCGGTGAACGATCGTCCGCTGCGGTGCAATACCGCGCAGGTCGATCGGATCGGTCGCCGCATAGAAGGCCAACCCCGCTAGCGTCGCAAAGGCCGGTCCGCCATGCGCCTCGGGCAGAGCGGTCAATCCGCGCGGTCGGCCGATCCGGACCGACCGCCCCAGCGCCTGTTGCGCATAATCGGCAATGCCCTTCAGCTCCGCGCCGCCGCCGGTCAGCACGACCTGGCGCCCCACCGGCCCCTCGAACTTGAGCGTGCTCAGCGCATTGCGCACCTCGCCCATCTGATGTTCGAGCCGCTGGCGGATGACGCTGATCAGCTGCGCCTTGGTGATCTGCGCGCCCTCGCCCGCACCATCCTCGGCCGAGATCGGCATGACCGGGATCATGTCGTGATTGTCGCGCGGGGAGGCATTGGCCGAACCATGGAAGCACTTCATCCGCTCGGCATTCTGCCGCCGCGTGCCGAACGCGCTGGCGATGTCGTCGGTGATGTCCTGCGCGCCGATCGGAATCGAGGTCAGCCCGACGAGCATGCCGCCCGCGAACAGCGACACGTTGGTGATCCCAGCCCCCATCTCGACCAGCGCGACGCCCAGCTCGCGCTCCTCGTCGCTTAGGCACGCAAGCCCGGTCGCGACCGGTGAGGCGATGATCGATTTCACCTCGAGATGCGCCGAACGCACGCACAGATCGAGATTGCGGACCGGCGATCCGTCCGCCGCGACGACATGGATATGCACGCCAAGCCGGTCGGCATGCAGCCCGAGCGGTGTCTTGACCCCCGTCAGCCCGTCGAGCGTGTAGAGCGCAGGCTGCGCGTGCAGCACCATCCGCCCCTGCGGATCGATCGAGTTGCGGCCCGCCGCGAGCAACGCATCGATATCCTGCTGCTCGACGCGGTGGCCGCCCAGTTCGAACTCGACCTCGGCGACGTCGGACACGAGCCCGCCGGCCGAGAAGCCGACCCAGACATTCTCGATGTTGATCCCGGCGATCCGTTCGGCCTGCTCGACCGCTTCGCGCACCGCGGCCTCGGTCGTCGCCATGTCGGCGATATAGCCACGCTTGACGCCGCGGCTCTCGCGCTGGCCGGTGCCCAGCACGATCAACTCGCCGCCGTCCCCCTTTTGCGCGATCATCGCCGAAACCTTCGACGACCCGATATCGAGCGCCGTGATCAGCCCTTCCGGTGCCACCTTCGCCATGTCATCCCTCCCCGCCCGTTACGTTCGCGTCCGCCGTCTGCGACGGTATAGTCGTCTGTGGCTCGCTGGATACCGGCGCGGGCACGTCGACGCTGTGCGCCAGGCTCGCACCCGGCTTGCGCGCGACCAGCTTGGTCGGGTCGCGCATGTCGAAGCGGATCCAGCCACGGCCGAGCAGCGGCCGTGCGCCATCGAGCTCGGCAAACTTCACCAGCGCACGCGGCGCCCCGTCCTCGGGCAATGCCAGCGTCTCGCCGCTCTCGAAGGTCAGGTCCCAGCGCCGGTTGCCGACCCAGGTCGCCGCCTTCACGCGCGGCTTGAGCGCGGGGGCGGCGGCAAGCAGCGCCTGATAGGACGCTTCCTGCCGGTCCGCGCCGGGTCCGATCACCAGCGGCAGGTTCGGGATCGCATCGGGCTGCACCGGTTCGAGCAGCACGCCCGACGCATCGATCAGCGTCAGATTGCCATTGTCCTGCCACACCGCCGCGGGGGTCCGCTCGACGATGTCGACCAGCAAGGTATCGGGCAGCCGCCGCGACACATGCGCGTCCGCGATCCAGCCATAGCGCAGCAATTTCTGGCGCACCGCCTCGAGATCGACGAGCGGCATCGCGCGGCTCTGCTGATCGAGCGCGACCGCATAGACCGACATGCGGTCCATCCGCTTCAGCCCGGTGACCTCGATCTGGTCGACCTTGAACCCCGCGCGCCCGGCGCCTTCCGCCATCGCGCCGCCGATCATGCCGGGGATGCCGATCCAGGTCGCCGCCGCGATCACCACCGCGCCGCCCGCGCCCAGGATCGACCAAGTCGCAATCTTCTTCAGCGTCTCCTCGCTGACCGGGAGCATCCCGACCAGCCGGTCGAGCACCGACACCTTCTTGACCGCGACCTTGCGCCGCGGGGCAGGCCGCTTGGGGGGCGGGCCGCGCTTGATCGTCCGGCTCATGGCGCCCCGCCCGGCGCCAGCGGGTGATCCGACAGCGCCTCGTCGACGATCGCCTGGACGAGCTCGGCATAGCTCATGCCGATATGCCGCGCCTGTTCAGGCACGAGGCTGAGCGGGGTCATGCCCGGCTGCGTGTTCACCTCGAGCAGGAACAGCCCGTCGACGCCGCGCTCGTCGTCCCAGCGAAAATCGGAGCGCGATGCGCCGTTGCAGCCGAGCAGCCGGTGCGCCTCGAGCGCCAAGCTCTTGCAGGCGTCGGCGATCTCGTCGGGAATGTCCGCCGGGCAGACATGCTCGGTCATCCCGTCGGTATATTTCGCGTCGTAATCATACCAGCCGCTCTTGGGCTTGAGTTCGGTGACGCCGAGCGCGCGACCGCCCAGCACCGCGGTCGTCAGCTCGCGCCCGCGGATATACGGTTCGGCGAGCAGCTCGTCGAAGTCGATCCACGGCCCGACCGCGTCGCGGGCGATCGGATTGCCGTAATTGCCGCTGTCGGTGACGATCGCCACGCCGACCGACGACCCCTCGTTGACGGGCTTGAGCACATAGGGACGTGCCATCGGATCCCCCTCGAACAGGTCGACCGAGCGGACGATCCGCCCGCCCGGCATCGGTACACCGGCGGGCACGAGCAGCAGCTTGGTCAGCACCTTGTCGATCGCGATCACCGAGGTCGCAAGCCCCGAATGCGTATAGCGCAGCCCCATCAGGTCGAGCAGCCCCTGCACCGAGCCATCCTCGCCGGGCGTCCCGTGCAGCGCGTTGAACACGAGATCGGGCCTGGCGTCGGCTAGCCGGGCGGCGACGTCGCGTCCCATGTCGATCCGCGTGACGCGGTGGCCAAGCGATTCGAGCGCATCGGCGCAGCCATTGCCAGACATCAGCGAGACATCACGCTCCGCCGACCAGCCGCCCATCAGCACGGCGATGTGAAGCGGACCGCTCATTTCGCCACCCCGACCCGCTGGATTTCCCATTCCAACGTCACTCCAGAATGCGCCTTCACCTTGGTCCGTACCTCTTCACCCAGCGCCTCGATCTCCGCGCTCGACGCGGACCCGAGGTTCAGCAGAAAATTGCAATGCTTCTCGCTGACCTGTGCGTCGCCGCGCGTCAGCCCGCGGCACCCGGCGGCGTCGATCAGCGCCCAGGCCTTGTGCCCCTCAGGATTTTTGAAGGTCGATCCGCCGGTGCGCGACCGCAGTGGCTGCGACGCCTCGCGCTCGGCGGCGATCCGGTCCATCTCGGCCCCGATGACCGCCGGCTCGCCGGGCGTGCCCGAGAACACGGCCTCGACCACCACCGCGCCCGCCGGCAGGTCCGAATGCCGGTATACATAGCCGAACTGCGCCGCGGGCCAGGTCTCGACCGCGCCGTCGCGCGTGACGACGGTCGCCTCGATCAGGATATCGCTGACGTCGCGTCCATAGGCCCCCGCGTTCATCCGCACTGCGCCGCCGACCGTCCCCGGGATCCCGCGCAGGAATTCGAGCCCGGCGATCCCCGCATCGCGTGCAGCGCTGGCGACCGTGATCCCCATCGCCCCCGCCCCGGCGCGAACCCGACCGTCCTCAACCGACACCTTCGCCATCGCCTTGGGCAGCCGCACCACGACCCCGGGCACACCGCCGTCTCGCACGATCAGGTTGGAGCCGACGCCGACCGGCAGGACCGGCGTCGACGGATCGAGGGTCTTCAACAACCCGGCCAGATCCTCGACATCCGCCGGCCGCACCAGCCATTCGGCAGGCCCGCCGGTCCGAAACCAGATGAAGTCCGCAAGCGACCCGCCAGCCTCAACGCTCCCCCTGATGGTCTCCCGCGAAGGCGGAAGCCCAGTCTGGGTCGCCGCCTCCGCGGGGACACAAGGAGATGCAGAGCTCACGCTGGCACCTTCGAACGCTCGACCGCGATCGCGTCGGCGAGCCCAGCCGCCCATTTGGTAATGTCGCCCGCGCCGAGGCAGACGACCATGTCATCCGCCTCGATCGTCGCCGCCAGCTCGGCCGCCAGCGCATCCGCATCCGCGACCACGCCTGCAAACCGGTGGCCGCGCCGCTTCAGTCCCTCGACCAAAGCTGCCGCATCAACGCCCTCGACCGGCGCCTCGCCCGCCGCATAGACCGGCGTGACCAGCACCCGGTCCGCGTCGTTGAACGCGGTCTGGAAATCCTCCATCAGATTGCCGAGCCGTGAATAGCGATGCGGCTGCACGACCGCGATCACGCGCCCCTTCGCGCCCTCGCGCGCAGCGGCCAGCACCGCGCGGATCTCGACCGGATGATGTCCGTAATCGTCGATGATCGCGACACCGCCACCCTCGACCGGAACCTCGCCCACCTTGGTAAAGCGCCGCTTCACGCCGCCGAACTTGGCAAAGCCCTGCTGGATCGTCGCATCCTCGATCCCCAGCTCGAGCGCGACGCCGATCGCGGCCAGCGCGTTCTGGACGTTGTGCCGGCCGGGCATCGGCATCTCGATTCCCGCAATCGTCCGCGTCGCGCCGTCGCGCGTCCGCACCACGCAGTCGAAGCGGTTGCCGCCCGGGATCGGCGTCACCTCGACCCCGCGGACGTCCGCCTGCGCCGAGAAGCCATAGGTCACGATCCGCCGGTCGCGCACGCGCGGCAGGATCCCCTGCACCTCGGGATGATCAAGGCACAGCAACGCCGCGCCGTAAAAGGGCACGTTCTCGACGAACTCGACGAACGCATCCTTTACCGCGTCGAACGATCCGTAATGATCGAGATGCTCGGGATCGATGTTGGTGACGACCGCGATCGTCCCGTCGAGCCGCAGGAAGCTGCCGTCGCTCTCGTCCGCCTCGACCACCATCCAGTCGCTCGCACCCAGCCGCGCGTTCGAGCCGTAGCTGTTGATGATCCCGCCATTGATGACGGTCGGATCCACGCCGCCGGCATCGAGCAACGCCGCCACCATCGACGTCGTCGTCGTCTTGCCGTGGGTGCCGGCAACCGCGACGGTCGACTTCAGCCGCATCAGTTCGGCGAGCATCTCCGCGCGCCGCACCACGGGCACGCGCGCGTTGAGCGCCGCCTCGACCTCTGGGTTCGAGCGCACGATCGCGGTCGAGACGACCACGACCGCCGCGTCACCGATATTCTCCGCGGCATGGCCGATCGCGACTGGAATGCCCTTGTCGCGCAGGCCCTGCACGACATAGCCCTCGGCCACGTCCGAGCCCTGCACGCGGTAGCCGAGATTCTTCATAACCTCGGCGATGCCCGACATGCCGATCCCGCCGATCCCGACGAAATGGATCGTGCCGATATCGGTCGCTACACCCTTCATGCAAATTGTACCTTTGGCTTGGATGGGCGCCCGACCGGCAGTCGCGACACCGGCGCATCGAGGCTTTCGACCAGGTCGGCCAGATCGCTTGCCGCATTGGGCCGGCCGCAACTGCGCGCGCGTCCCGCGGCGTTCTGCAATGCGGCCGGGTCTAGCCCGAGCTTCTGCATCTGCTTGGCGAGTTCGACCGCAGTGAAGTCGCCCTGCCGGATCGTCCGCGCGCCGCCCGCGCGGGTGATCTCGCGCGCGTTGACGGTCTGGTGATCGTCGGTCGCGCCCGGCAGCGGCACCAGGATCGCCGGCCGCCCCGCCGCGGTCAGCTCCGCGATCGTCGAGGCGCCCGCGCGCGCGATCACCAGATGCGCCCAGGCGAGCTGTTCGGGCATGTCGGGCAGATAGGTGGCGAGCTCGGCCGGGATGTGATGCTCGGCATATTGCGCGCGCACGGCGTCAATATCCTCGATCCGCGCCTGGTGCGTGACCTGCAGCCGCCGCCGGAACGTCACCGGCAGCATTGCCAGACCATCGGGGACGACCTGAGACAGGATGCTCGCGCCTTGGCTGCCACCGGTCACCAGCACACGGAAGATGCCATCCTCCTCGAGCAGCGGATAGGGCCTGGCGCGTAGCGCGAGTACCGCCTCGCGCACCGGATTGCCGACGAGATGCGTCTTGGCGAGGAGCCCGGACGCGAGCCGTTCGGTCGGTTCGGACGAGGTCGCGATCGCGTCGACGTGGCGCGCCACGAGCCGGTTCACCCGCCCCAGCACCGCATTCTGCTCGTGCACTGCGGTCGGGATCCGATTCGCGAACGCCGCCAGTAGCGCGGGCAGCGCGGGATAGCCGCCAAAGCCAATCACCGCCGCCGGCTTGAACGTGCGATAGAGTTCGCGTGCCATCATCCGCCCGCGCCACATCGATCGCGTCGCCTTGGCCCAGCCCAGGGGACCCCCGGTAAAACGCCCGGCGGGCAGGACATGCGTCTGGATTCCCTCGAACAATCCGGGGAAGCGCACGCCGCGCTCGTCGCTGACCAGCGCGACACGGTGGCCACGCCTCGTCAGCTCAGCGGCAAGCGCCGCCGCGGGCACCATGTGTCCGCCGGTCCCGCCTGCCGCGAGCACGAAATGCCGGGGACGTTGATTCACAGTCATTCACCACTCCAGCGGACGACATAGGGGCTCCGCGTGAGAAACGGATTGCGCCGGGTAAACGCCAGCAGCAACCCCATGCCGACCGACAAGGCGATCATCGACGACCCGCCATAGCTGATGAACGGCAGCGTCATGCCCTTGGACGGTGCGAGACCGGTGTTCACCGCCATGCTGACCAGCGCCTGTGCGCCGAACTGCGTCGCCAGCCCGGCCGAGGCCAGCAGTTTGAATTCATCCTGTTCGTCCAGCAGCTTGACGAACACGCGCACGACGATCGCAAGGAAGATCACCGCGATCACCGAACAGGCGATCAGCCCGAATTCCTCGCCGATCACCGAGAAGATGTAATCGGTATGCGCCTCGGGCAGCCCGAACTTGGCGATGCCGCCGCCGGGCCCCGTGCCGGTCCAGCCGCCCGCGGTCAGCGTGTTGTGGGCCGCATTGGTCTGGAAATGATCCGATGCGCCCTCGCCTTCGATTCCCGGGAACAGGAACGCGTCGATCCGCGACCGCGCCGTGCCGTAGAACATATAGGCGGCCACCAGCCCGACCGGCACGCAGCCGACCAGCCCCGCCATCACGCGCATCGGCGTTCCCGCGATCATCAACAACGCCATCCACACGGTGCAGTAGATGATCGTCTGGCCGAAATCGGGCTGCAGCATCAGCATCACCGCGATCGTGCCGGTCAGCCCGCCCGTGATCAGCACGGTCGGCAGTTCGGGATCCTTCGCGCGCAGCGACAGGAGCCAGGCGACGGTAACAATGAAGACCGGCTTCAAGAACTCGGACGGCTGGAATTGGGCGAAGCCATAGCCGATCCAGCGGCGCGCACCGTTGACTTCGGATCCGACGAACGGCGTCACCGCGAGGATCAGCAGCAGCACCGCCGCCGCGGTCAGCGCCATGCGCCGCGCCATCGCGACGGGCATCATCGACACCCCGAACAGCACCGGCATCGAGACGCCGACCCACATCAGCTGACGCCAGAAATAATAGAGCGGCGTCAGCTTGTGATGCTCGCCCGAATAGCGCACCGCGGTCGCGGGCGACGCCGCGGCGACCGCAATCAGCCCGATCGCGATCAGGAACAGCGTCAGCAACAGCAGCATCCGGTCGATATCCCAGAACCACGTGCCGAGCGGCGACTGATCGCCACGCCCGCCGCGCCGCTTCATCTTCGCGACGATCCCGGTCTTCTGCCCTGCGCTCATCATCGGTGTCCGCATATCGCTCATGCCAGCGACTCGACCGCCGCGCGGAAGGCCGCGCCGCGCGCTTCGTAATCGGCGAACTGGTCGAAGCTCGCACAGGCTGGCGACAACAGTATCGTGTCGCCGGGCCGGGCATTGGCAGCCGCGCTGCGGACGGCCGCGTCGAGCGTGCCGACATGGTCGACCGGCATCGACCCGGCCAGGATCTCGGCGAACCGCGGCCCGGCCTCGCCGATCGTATAGGCGTGAACGACATGGCCGAAGCCGGGCCTGCACGCATCGAGGTCATCCCCCTTGGCGCGCCCGCCGACGATCCAGTGGACCCGCTCGAACGCGGCCAGCGCGGGCGCCGCGCTCTCCGGATTGGTCGCCTTGCTGTCGTCGACATAGGCGACGCCGTCATAGGAGGCGATCTGCTGCATGCGATGCGGCAGGCCGGTAAAGCTGACCAGCCCGCGATCGATATCGACCTCGCTCACGCCCAGCGCGCGCGCGACCCCCACGGCGGCACGTGCGTTCAAAGCATTGTGCGGCCCCTGGAGCGACGGCCAGCCGGCCTGGTCGCCGATGTCGATACGGTCGATGAACTGGATCGGAAGGTCAGCGGGCGCATCACCCAGAAGACGATGGTCGGCCTCTGCGCCGTGATCGACGATCGCGAGATGCGGCGTCGTCTGCATCGCGAACAGCCGCGCCTTCGACGCCGCATAGCCGGCAAAGCCGTCATAGCGATCGAGATGGTCGGGGGTAATGTTGAGCAGCACCGCGACGTCGCAGTCGAGCGTCTGCGTCAGGTCGATCTGATAGCTCGACAGCTCGAGCACATAGACCCCGCCCTCGGGCAGTGAATCCTGCCCGAGGATCGGCAGCCCGATATTGCCCCCCATCAGCGTCGGCACGCCCGCGGTCCGCAGGATATGATGCACGAGCGCCGTGGTGGTCGACTTGCCGTTCGTGCCCGTGATCCCGACGACCTTGTGGCGCGGCAGGTCGGCGCGGGCTTGCGCAAAGAGCTCGATGTCGCCGATGACGGGAACGCCCGCCGCACGCGCGTCCGCGGCGAGCGGATGCGTGTTGAGCGGCACCCCTGGCGACACGATCAGTGCGTCGAACCCCGCCAGATCGTCCAGCGGATCAAACCGAAGATCGACGTCATCGAGGGTGACCGACAGGTCTTGAATGCTGTCCGCCAGAGCCTCGCGCTTCGTTTCGTCGGAGTCCCACGCGACAACGCTCGCGCCGCCGGCCACCAGCGCTTGCACCGTCGCCGCACCCGACCGCGCCAGCCCCAGCACCGCAAAGCGTTTTCCGCGCCAGGCCTCAGCGACGATCACCGCAGCTTCAACGTCGACAGGCCGACCAGCGCCAGGACCAGTGCGATGATCCAGAAGCGGATCACGACGGTCGGCTCGCTCCAGCCGAGCTGTTCGAAATGATGGTGGATCGGCGCCATCCGGAACACCCGCTTGCCGGTCCGCTTGTAGAAGAACACCTGGATGATCACGCTCATCGCCTCGGCGACGAACAGCCCGCCGATGATCCCGAGCACGATCTCGTGATGCGCGACGACGGCGATGGTGCCGAGCGCGCCACCGAGCGCGAGGCTGCCGGTGTCGCCCATGAACACCGCGGCGGGCGGCGCATTGAACCACAGGAACGCCAGACCGCCGCCGACAACCGCGCCGCAGAAGATCGCGAGCTCGCCCGCGCCAGGAACGTGCGGGATGCCGAGATAGTCGGCGAACTTCACATTGCCCGCGAGATAGACGATCACCATGAACGCGACGCTCGCGATGATCACCGGCATCGTCGCCAGCCCGTCGAGCCCGTCGGTCAGGTTCACGGCATTGCCGAACGACACGATCGTGAAGGCGGCGAAGACGGGGAAGAACCAGCCGAGATCGATATACATGCGCGACGTGAACGGCAGGTACAGATGCGGGCCGTTCTGCGACATGATGATCGTCGCGGCGATCCCGGCGATCGCGAATTCGAGCAGCAGTCGCGTGCGACCCGAAATGCCCGCGGTGCTCGCCTTCCGCACCTTGTCGTAATCATCCATGAACCCGATCGTGCCAAAGCCCAGCGTCACGAACAGGCACGACCAGACATAGGGATTGCTCAGGTCCATCCAGAGCAGGATCGCCAGCGTCATGCTGGTGAGGATCATCAGCCCGCCCATCGTCGGCGTGCCGCGCTTGGCGAGATGCGTCTGCGGGCCGTCGGCGCGGATCGGCTGGCCCTTGCCCTGACGCACGCGCAGCCAGCCGATGAAGCGTGGCCCGATGATCAGGCCGATGATCAGCGCAGTCGCGACCGCCCCGCCCGTCCGCGTCGACTGATAGCGGAGCAGGTTCAATATTCCCGGGAAACCCAGATGTGCGGCGATCCAGTACAGCATTTACGTCTTCCCGCCCCCGAGACTCGTCACGACCCGCGCGAGCCCTACACCGTTCGATCCCTTGATGAGAACCGCATCGCCCGGCGCCAGGATCGTCCGTAACGACGTCAGCGCGGCCGCAGCGTCGCCCACATGGACGGTTTCGACTTTACCCTCAAGCGCTTGCGCAAGCGGCGCCATCGCTTCACCGACCAGCAGCGCCATTTCGACGTTTGCCGCGAGGATCGGCTCGGCAAGCCCGGCATGATAGTCGGCCGACGCCTCGCCCAGCTCGCGCATCTCGCCGAGCAGCGCGACATGCCGCCCCGGCTCCTTGGCCAGCACGGCCAGCGTCGCACGCATCGACGCAGGGTTCGCATTGTAGCTTTCGTCGATCACGAGCGCCTGCCCGTCCGCCAGCGTCGTCATGAACCGCGCACCGCGTCCCTGCAGCCCGCCGAGTTCGGCGAGCGCCAGTCCCGCCAGCCCGAGATCCGCGCCCGCTGCCTCGACGCACGCGATCACCGCCAGCGCGTTCGAAACCCAGTGCATCCCCGGCTGCGCCATCGTGAAGCTCAGTTCACGGCCGTCCTGCTGGACCGTCACGAACGTCGCGCCGGTCGCCAGCCGAACCGTCTCGATCGCGCGGACATCGGCACCCTTCGCGATGCCGAAGGTCACGATCCGCGACGCATGCGGCGCCGCCGCCGCGGTCAGCCTTTCGCGATGCGGGCTGTCGAAGGGGACAATTGCGACGCCGTCCGGCTCGAGCCCGGCAAAGATCTCGCCCTTGGCGTCGGCGATCGCGCTTTCGTCGCGGAAGAATTCGGTATGCGCCGGCGCGATCGCGGTGACGACCGCGATATGCGGACGGACGATCTGCGTCAGCTCGGCCAGCTCACCCGCATGGTTCATCCCCATCTCGAACACGCCGAAACGCGCGTCGCGCGGCATCCGCGCGAGGCTCAGCGGGACGCCGGTATGGTTGTTGTAGCTCTTGACCGAACGATGCACCGCCCCCGGCGCGCCGCGATCGAGCGCCGCGAACAGCGCCTCCTTCGCGCTCGTCTTGCCGACCGATCCGGTAACGCCGATGATCGTCGCGCCGCTGCGCGCCCGGCTCGCGCGCCCGAGCATCTGCAACGCGGTGAAGCTGTCGGCGACCAGCACATGCGGATGCGCGCAGGGTTCGGAGACGATCGCCCCCGCGGCGCCCTGCGCGAACGCCTGGTCGAGATACAGATGGCCGTCGCTCGCCTCGCCCTTCATCGCGACGAACAGGTCGCCCGGACCGACCTCGCGCGAATCGAATGCCACGCCCGTCACGGCAAACTCGGCCGATGCCACCCCGCCGGTCGCGGCGGCGATCTCGGCAGACGTCCACAGGGGCACCGCATTGTTCATGCCGCACACTCGCGTGCGACGCCGACATCGTCGAACGGCAACACCATGTCGCCGACGATCTGGCCCTGTTCGTGGCCCTTGCCCGCGATCAGCACGATGTCGTCGCTGCCCGCCTCGTCGATCGCCGCCTGGATCGCCGCGCGCCGGTCGCCGATCTCGATCGCGCCGGGCGCGCCCTTCAGCACGTCGCGGCGGATCGCGGCGGGATCCTCGGTACGCGGATTGTCGTCGGTGACGATCACGCGGTCGGCATAATGCATCGCGACCTGCCCCATCGTCTCGCGCTTGCCGGTATCGCGGTCGCCGCCCGCGCCGAACACGACGATCAGCCGGCCGCCCGCATGCGACTTGAGCGCGGCGATCGCCGCCTCCAGTGCGTCCGGGGTATGCGCATAATCGACATAGACCGGCGCACCCGAGCGCGCGATGACCGCACGCTCGAGCCGCCCGCGCACGGGCTGCAACCGCGCGAGATTGGCGATGGTCGTCGCGATATCGCCCCCGGTTGCGATCACCAGCCCCGCAGAGACCAGCGCATTGGCGGCCTGATATCCGCCGATCAGCGGCAGCGTCACGCGGTAGGTCTGGCCCGCCGCCTCGATCGTCAGCCCCTGCCCCAGCAATGTCGGATCGCGATCGACCAGCCGCAGCGTATCCCCGCGCGTGCCGACGGTCACGAGCCGATTGCCCCGCTCCCGCGCGAGGTCGATGACGCGCGCCGCCTGCGGATCATCGGCCCACACCACCGCCGCCCCATCCGGGCCCAATACTTCCGAAAACAGCCGGATCTTGGCGGTGAAATAGGCCGCCATGTCACCGTGATAATCGAGATGGTCGCGGCTGAGATTGGTGAAGGCGGCCGCCGATACGGGCAGTCCCTCGGTGCGATACTGGGTCAGCCCGTGGCTCGACGCCTCGAAGGCGAGATGCGTCACGCCTTCGCGCTCGAGCCCGGCGACGTTCGACAGGAAGGTGACGACGTCGGGCGTCGTGAGGCCGGTGGTGACGCGTTCGTCGGCGGTCGTGACGCCCAGCGTCCCGATCGATGCGGCGTGATGGCCGGCCATCCGCCACAATTGGCGGGTCATCTCGACACAGCTCGTCTTGCCGTTGGTGCCCGTGATCGCGACCGTCGTCGCGGGAAAGGGTGCAAAGAATGCTGCCGCCAGCTGGGCGAACCGTTCGCGGGGGGTCTCGTCGGCGATGTACGCTGCACCCTCGACGGCGAGGCCCGGCCGCGCGACGATGCCGATCGCGCCCGCGCGGATCGCGTCGGCGATATAATCCTCGCCATTGACGCGCGCGCCCTCGAATGCCCCGAAGATCGTCCCCGGTGCGACCTTGCGATGGTCGATCGCGAAGCCCGTGACGTTGCCGTCATACGCGTCGCGCGGTGCAGATCCGTGCACTGATGCCCCGCCATCGCTGACGGGGCCCTTACCGATCAGCGTTGCCAGTTTCATGCACCGATCCTCATGTATCGCCCCTCATTCCGCACCGGACGTCGGCTTTGCGCCAAAGGCCGGCGTGCCCGGCGCATGCCACAACAGCGGCAACAAGTCGCTTTCGTCAATGTCGCGGTTCGCGTCGGGAATGACGCCGAGCATCGATCCGGTCCGGCTGATCACGCGCGATACCACCGGCGCCGCGGTCCAGGCCGCAGTGGTGAAGCCATAGGATTCCTTGTTACCCTTGGCGGAATCAAGCGTCACCACGACGACATAGCGCGGCGCGTCCATCGGAAACGCGGCGGCAAAGGTCGAGACGTTGGTGTGCTTGTTATAGCCACCCGCCTGCGCGATCTCGGCCGTACCGGTCTTGCCGCCAACGCGGTAGCCGGGCGCCTCGCCCTTGCGGCCCGTGCCGTATTGCACGACCAGGCGTAGCAGCTGCCGCATCCGGGCGCTCGTCGTCGTGCTGATCACGCGTCGCCCGGCGGGGATATGCGCCGGATCGATCTTCAGCAGCGTCGTCGGGCGCCAGATCCCGCCATTCACCAACGTCGCATAGGCGTTGGCGAGATGCAGCGGCGTGACTGCGATCCCGTGCCCATAGGCCGACGTCATCAGGGTCGTGCGGGCCCAGAAGGTCGGCCAGATCGGCCGGCCCTTCTCGCGCAGTTCGATATCGGGCTTGGTGTCGAAGCCGAGCTTGCGGAACATGTTCTGCATCCCGGCCGCACCAATCTGGTCGGCGATCCGCGCGGTCGCGATGTTCGACGAATAGATCAGCGTCTCGGGGATGTTCAACCAGCGCTTTTCTTCATCGCCCGGATCGTCGTGGATCGTGTAGCCGCCAACGCGCAGCGGGACGGTCGCGTCGAAGCGCCGCGCCATCGAGGTGACGGCGCCCGAGTCGATCGCCGCCGCCATCGCGATCGGCTTGAACACCGACCCCAGCTCGTACACGCTCTGCGTACCCATGTTGCGCAGCTGCTCGGTCCCCGCCATGCCGACCCGGTTGGGGTTGAAGACCGGCATCGACGTCATCGCGATCACTTCGCCGGTGTCGACGTCGAGGACGATGCCGGCCGCGCTCTTGGCCTGGAACGACGCGACCGCCCGCGCGAGTTCGCTTTCCATCGCCGCCTGGACGCGCGTGTCGATCGACAGCGCGACCGGCGCGCCGTTCAGCGCGGGGTTGGTCAGCCGCTCGTCGAGGACGCGCTCCATCCCCGACATGCCGTGGCCGTCGGTCGACAGGAACCCCAGCGCATGCGCCGCCATGGTCGATTGCGGATACAGGCGCTGCGTCTCGCGCGCGAACACGATCGCGGGTTCGCCGATCGCGTTGACCTGCTCGACCAGCGCAGGCGACGCGCGGCGTTGCAGGTAGCTGAAATTCACATCCTTGGTCAGCAGACCGTAGAAGAAGGCCTGATTGCCGCGATCGGGCATAAGCGCTGCCAGCCGCGCGGCGATCTCGGTCGGATCGCCGATCATCTTCTTGGGATGCACCGCGATCGTCCACGCATCGATCGTCCTGGCCAGCGGCGCGCCGTTGCGATCGACGATATCGCCGCGCGCGGCGATCGCCGCGGCGCGGGCACCGGGATCGCTCAGCGACGACTGGATCGCGAGCACGCCGAGCCGGCCGATCACGACCAGCACCGCGGCCCCGAACAGGAACATCAACATCATCAGGCGCGTGTGCGCGGTCGCGACCAGCGCGTGGCGCTGCGTTGCGGTACGCCGCTCGGAAACCGGCCGGGCGACGAGGGTGGTCAACGCAGACGCCCTGCCTCGGCCCGGGCGCCGCTCAGGATCGAACCCAGCGTGTTGTCGGACAGCAGCTTGCGGTCGAGCATCGCGACTGCCTGCGGACGGACCTTGGCGACCGCGGCGAGGCGCTCGGGGGCGGCCGCGCGGACGATCGCCGTGTCGGTGGCACGGGCGGTCTGGACGGTGGCGCGGACAGTGACGGGCTTGAGCGGCGCTGCGGCAGCGACTGCCTGCACGGCGACGTCGACCGCCTGCGGTGCCGCGGCGGCGGCGGCAACCGGCAGCGACGGCACGAGCAGCTGCGCGGTCTGGACGGTGGCGCCCGCGGGCCCGCCGATCTGATTCACGTCGAGGCTGGCGAGGGCCGATTCGCTGGCGACGAACTGCCCAGCGGTCGGCGCGGACAGCGCCAGCGTATCGCCGTTCCAGCGCTCGAGCTGCGCGAGGTTCGCGCGCGTGTCGAACTCGGTCTCGAGCGCGCGGATATCGCGCTCGGCCGAGCGGATCTGGCCGTTGACGGTCTCAAGCTTCTTGCGCTCAGCGGCCACCTGCAGCGAAACGAGGTAAAAGCCGAGTACGACGGCAACGCAGCCACCGAACCAGCCCACACCCTTCAACCGATACGCCGCCGTCATGTCGTCACCTCTTCCGTCCAAGGTTGCGCGGAGGTCCGCCGCGCCGTTCGTAAAGTCGCAGAGCGTGCGCGCGGATTCCGCGCCAGCTCGTCCTCGCCGGCGCGCACGGGGCGGCCGACATCGGTAAAACTCGGTTCTACCACGGTTTTTGCCTGTGGAAGATGACGGGAACCTGAAGGCGCACTACCCGACCGCGTGCGCAGGAAGCGCTTCACCATACGATCCTCCAGGCTGTGGAAGGTCACGATGGCGAGCCGCCCGCCGGGCTTGAGCGCCCGCTCCGCCGCCAGCAGCCCATCGGCGAGCTCGCCGAGTTCGCGGTTGATATGGATCCGGATCGCCTGGAACGCGCGCGTTGCGGGGTCCTTCTTGTCGTGCGCCTTGTACCCCAGCGCGCGACGGACGACATGCGCGAGCTCGCCGGTGCGCGTCATCGGTCGTGCGGCAACGATCGCCCGCGCGACGCGACGCGACTTGGGCTCGTCGCCAAAATGATAGAGGACGTCGGCGATCTCGTCCTCGTCGGCCTCGTTGACGAAATCGGCGGCGGTCATGCCCGCCTGCGCCATCCGCATGTCGAGCGGTCCGTCCGACTGGAAGGAAAAACCGCGCTCGGCCTGGTCGAGCTGCATCGACGAGACGCCGATGTCGAGCGTGATGCCGTCGACGGGCAACGCGTCGCGTGCCTCAAGTTCGGCGACCATCGCGGAAAAGTCGGCGGCAACCAGCGTCAGCCGCTCCTCGCCATCGGCCCAGTCCTGACCCGCCGCAATCGCGTCGGGGTCGCGGTCAAACGCGATGACGCAAGCGCCACGCGACAGCAGCGCACGCGTATAGCCGCCCGCGCCGAACGTCCCGTCGACGATCGTCTCGCCGGGCGCGGGGGCCAGTGCGGCGATCACCTCGTCGAGCAGGACCGGGATGTGCGGGGCGGCGGGGATCGTGTCGCTCACAGCGAAACCCCCTTTTCGGCCATGTAGAAGCGCGCCATTTCCTTGACGACGGGGGGCATGTCGTCGGTCGCGACCAGCGCCGCGGGGTCCCAGATCTCGATATAGTCTAGGACGCCGTAGAAGAACGCGTGGCCCTTGATCCCGGCATAGAAGCGCGGGAAGGCGGGCATGATGAAGCGCCCCGAGCCATCGAACGGCACGGCCTCGCCCGACGCCGCGCGACGCTTGATGTTATAGTCATATTCGCCGTCTTCACGGGTATTCTCGGCCTCGCGGCGGTCGAGCTTTTCGGCGAGCAGCGCGACATAACCCGGATCATAGGCGACCAGGCAGCGGTTCTTCTGGTGTGCGCCGATGATGATGGTTCCGCCGTCCTTGCCGTTCGCCTTGGGGGCATTTGCCGACAAGATCGTCCGAAGGGCGGAAGGGATGGCTACCCGGCCCTTGTCGTCGACAAGGCCGATGCCATCTCCTTGATATCGCCCTCGATCCGACACGCCAATATCCCGCGAATGGCGCGCACGTCTTCCCGCCTCGAACCGCAGCCTTCGCCGCGGCCCGGCCGCGCAATCGCGAACGGTGAACGTGCCCCTGTGTTAATCTCCGTCTATCACAGCGGAACGGGGACGCAACGGGATATTTGGGGATTTCCGGGAATCAAGCGCTGTATTGCCCTTGATCCGGGACCATGTGCGCTGCCGGGACGACGCGGCGCGCACATTGATCCACAGCAAGGTCGAGTCGCACCTGGCATGCGGACGCGCTGCACGTCAGCGTGGTCCCGTGATTTCCCCGGCGCGGCAGCGGCGGGAAGCCCGGATCAGTTCGGAGTAGCGGGTGCCTGTGCATTGACGCTGGGTGCGAGGCCCATTTCCGCCAGTGGCTCGTCGGCACCGTCGGCGGCAGCGGTCGTGTTCGACACGGCCATGTTCGCGACGACATCGGCCTGTGCCGAGCCGGCGGCGACCACGGGTCGTTCGCGTGTCGCCGACCCGATGATCGCGCTGGCGAGCCCGATGAAGATCACCACTGCGGCGAGCCCGATCATGCCGACCTTTATCCGCTGCATGGTTTGCGAAGGTGCGCGTTGCGTCTGCATCTTGTCGCGCGCATCTACCCGATCATCGCGCACTTGTCGAATTTCACCATCCCGCGGCGCGGCGCCGCCCTCGCTCACACCAAGCCCTTCGCCGCGCGCCATTCAGGATTGTACAGCGTCGAGAGGTAGCGGAACCCCGTATCGCACAGGATCGTCGCGATCCGCTTGCCCGGTCCGAGCTGCCGCGCCAGCGCGACCGCGCCAGCTACGTTGATCCCCGACGACAGGCCGAGGCACAGCCCCTCCTCGTCGAGCAACTGCCGGGTCCAGGCATAGCCTTCCGCGTCCGAGATCCGGAACTGCGTGTCGATCGGCGCGCCATCGAGATTGGCGGTGATCCGCCCCTGCCCGATGCCTTCCGCAACCGAGGACCCTTCGGACTTCAGCTCGCCATGCGCATAATAGTTATACAGCGCAGCGCCGTGCGGATCGGTCAGCGCGATGCAGATCGCCTCGTCCTTCGCCTTCAGACCCAGGCCGACGCCAGCGATCGTCCCGCCCGTCCCCGCCGCGCAGGTGAAGCCATCGATCCGCTCGTCCATCTGCCGCCACAACTCTTCGGCGGTACCGATGATGTGCGCGTGGCGATTGGCGGTGTTGTCGAACTGGTTCGCCCAGATCGCGCCCGGCGTCTCCTCGGCGATGCGCCGCGACGTGTGCACGAAATGACACGGGTTGGAAAAGGCGGCGGCGGGCACGAGCACGAGTTCGGCACCCAGCGCACGCAGCGTGTCCATCTTCTCGCGACTTTGCGTCTCGGGCATCACGATGATCGTCTTGTAGCCCTTGGCATTGGCGACCAGCGCCAGGCCGATCCCGGTATTGCCCGCGGTCCCCTCGACGATCGTCCCGCCCGGGTGAAGCAGGCCGCGCGCCTCGGCGTCCTCGACGATGAACAGCGCGGCGCGATCCTTGATCGACGCGCCCGGATTGGTGAATTCGCACTTGCCGAAGATATCGCACCCCGTCGCGTCGCTCGGGCCCTTCAGTCGCACCAGCGGCGTATTCCCGATCAGGGCAAGCGTATCGGGGGCGGTCAGCGTATCGGATCTCATCTGCATCGGCTGTAGATGGCGCCACTGCCGGTCCGCCACAAGCGCGCTAAAACTATCCACCGGACAAGCCGGCGCACCAAGCCCCGTCAGGCCGCCCCTTTCACGCCGCGTCGCTCCTCACCGTTTCGATGCGGGCCTGAACGCAATCCAGTGCGTCGGACAATTTGGCGCCGAGCAGCAATTCGCCCCCCTCGTCGGCCAGGCAGAGCGCCTGGGTGATGAGCGTCGATATCGCCGACAGGCGCTCGGCGACAGGAATTTGGCCCGGCATGCAACGTCCTCTTACAACGGTTCCGTGAAATATAGTGGCAAATGCGTGACATCGGACGCCCCCGGTGCCTTTATTCCCGCGTCGCCACTGCCCGAATGTGGTGGCGCAACACTGCCGGGCGCCATCGCCAATGCGACGAACCGGCGCATCCCGGGGATGACCCGTCCCGCCGCGCGCGCATCGCGGTCGCTACGGCTTGACGCGATTTGCTGCATGCGCGAAGCCCCGACGATATGAAGAAGACGCTCCCCCTCACCGCCGTGGCTGCGCTGCTTGCGCTGGCTGCCTGCAACTCCAAACCGGCTGCACCTGAGGTGGTCGACAGCAATCCCGATCCGATGGCGAACCAGCTCGCCAATGCGGCGCCGGTCGAGCTGCCGCCGTCGATCAAGTCGGAGCAGACGATGCGCTGCAAGGACAACAGCCTGGCCTATGTGACCTTCTTCCAGGGGGGCAAGCAGGCCGTGGTTCGTCTCAAGGAAGGCGGTCCGGCCACGACGCTCAAGGCGGCTGCCGAGGGTGAGCCACTGGTCGCCGACGGCGGCTGGTCGATGACGGGCACCGAGAAGTCGATCGAACTGACCCAGCCGGGCAAGCCCGGCCAGACCTGCCACACCTGATCGTTCAGCCGGCCACGGCCGGATGATCCCGCGCCCCGGACGACCGCCAGCGTCGCCCGGGGCGTTGTTATGCCGCGACGCCTTGCCATCGGCGTCGCGCGACGGCACGCTGGCCGGCATGGCAACCATCGCGATCTACAGCCTGAAGGGCGGCGTCGGGAAGACCACGCTGGCAGTCAATCTCGCCTGGTGTTCGGCAACCCGGTCGGCACGCCGCACGATTCTCTGGGACCTCGACCCGCAGGCCGCGAGCAGTTTCCTGCTGCACGGTACCGCCGGGCGGGATCAGGCCCAGGCGATGTTCTCCCGCGATATCAGCGTCGCCAAGCGCGCCCAGCCGACGCCGGTTGCGAAGCTCGATCTGATCACCGCCGACGCCTCGCTCCGCGGTCTCGACCAGCTGTTTCACACGCTCGACAAGAAAAAGCGGCTCGGCAAGCTGATCGGCGCGCTGACCGATTATGATCGCGTCCTGCTCGACTGCCCGCCGGGTCTTACCGAAACCGCCGATCAGGTGATGCGCGCCGCCGATCTGATCGTCGTCCCCGTCATCCCCTCGCCGCTGTCGCAACGCGCCTATGAGGAGGTGATCCGCCATCTCGGCGGCAAGGTGCCCGTGCTGCCCGTCCATGCGATGGTCGATCGCCGACGGCGCCTGCATGCCGACGCGCTGGCCACCAACCCCGACTGGCCGGTCATTCCGATGAGCAGTGTGATCGAGGCGATGACCGTACAACGCGCGGCGGTCGGGGCCTTCGCACCGCGCTCGACCGCCGCGGCGGCGTTCGATCAGCTGTGGCGGACGATCGAACACCGGCTGGCGGCGGGGTCGGCAGCGGACTAAGGCGCGACCGATGGACATTCTCGATCCGCGCCTCGTGCTTGGCGGCTATGCGGCCGGCGTCTTCCCGATGGCCGA
This sequence comes from Sphingomonas sp. CFBP 13706, assembly GCF_014842355.1. Lineage (NCBI taxonomy): Bacteria > Pseudomonadati > Pseudomonadota > Alphaproteobacteria > Sphingomonadales > Sphingomonadaceae > Sphingomonas > Sphingomonas sp. CFBP 13706. The sequence goes on along the minus strand of NZ_JACYVM010000004.1, from coordinate 12,935 downwards.
CAGCCGCGACGCGATCGACGTCTACTGGGTCGAGCCGCGCCAGCGCGCAGTCCTGCCGCTCGACGGGTTCCGGCTCTCACGCTCGCTGCGCAAGACCATCGTCGCAGACCGTTTCCGCGTCACCGTCGACACGGCGTTCGGCCAGATCCTCGCGCTCTGCGCCGAAAGCGTCGAGGGCCGGCCAGAGACGTGGATCAACGCGGGGATCGAGCGGGTCTTCCACACGCTGCATCTGATGGGCTTTGCGCATTCGGTCGAATGCTGGGACGGCGACCGGCTGGTCGGCGGGCTATACGGGCTGGCGCTCGGGCGGGCCTTTTTCGGCGAAAGCATGGTCAGCCGCGCGACCGACGCGTCGAAGGTCGCACTGGCGCATCTCGTCGCGCGGCTGAAGGCCGGCGGCTTCGATCTGCTTGATTGCCAGTTCCAGACCTCGCATCTCGAATCGCTCGGCGCGATCGAGATCGAGCGTGCCGATTATATCGCGTTGCTCGCCGCAGCGCTCGATGGGGTGGTCGGCTCGACCGGCTCGTCCGGTGCGGCTGCATCATTGGCCGCCACCGGGGATTTCTTCGCGCTCGACCGCGCCGCCGCAGGTGCGCCCGACGATGCCGTATCCGGCCCGGTCGCGGGGAAAGTCATCGCGCAGCTTTTGGTCCAGACGTCGTAGATCGGATGCTGCACCGCGTTCAGCGCGGGGCGCTCCTTGTACAGCCAGCCCGAAAAGGTCCGCCGCCATTTCTTGTCGACGCCGCGGACGATCACCTGGACAAAGGCCCCCGTCAGCTGTTCGGGCTCCCAGGGTGCGGTTTGTTCGCAGGCGCGCAGGCGGAGGACGACGTCGCCCATCCGGGTCGCCTGTCCTGGCTTCAACGTGACGTCGCGCGTCACGCCGTTCCGCTTGTTGAGCAGGCCGATTACCGCGACGCGCTCTGCCATCGGCGTCCCGCCATTGGCGAGCGCCGCGCCGCCCGTGTCGATCGTCTCGACCGACCCGTCACCACCCTGATCGCCGCCCGGTAGATCCTGCTGGACCACGACCGTCGTATCGGCCTTGCGGTTCGTCCACGCGCGATAGCCGAACCAGCCACCGACCGCGAGAACCACGACCAGGATCGCCGCAGCGATCCGGCGCTGCATCACTCAGGCACCCACGCTTCGTAATCGCCGGTCGCCGCAGCGCGCTGGCCACCCTTTTCCATCGCGCCCGTCGGGCGGTAGGCGAGTGCAGTACCCGTCAGGTTGGGCAGGGCGGGCTTCTGCCAGGGGCGAACCGGCGGCAGGGCACGATCGGGCACGTCGGCGACCTGATGGTGCAGCCAGCTGAACCAGGCGGGCGGTACCCGGCTGGCGTCGGTCGCACCCTGATAGATCACCCAGCGACGCGGATTACCCGCGGTATCCTTGCCGCCTTCATAATAGACGTTGCCGAGCGCGTCCTCGCCCATCCGCGTCTTGCCGCGAAGCCCGAATTTGGTGCCGAGCGTGGCGCCGTTCCACCAGGTGAAGGTCGATGCGAGAAATCCCATAGCCGCCGCTTAGCGGGTGCACGCCGCGCCATCAACCTCGAACGCAGTGCCTGCGCCGTCGCGAGACGGCACTTTGCGGCGGATATGGCGGTTCAGCCCGGCGCGCCCGGCCATTCGACGCGGTCGCCCTCGGCAATGCCGAGTTCCCCGGCACGCCCGCCCATGATCTCGAGGACCGCGCCGACGGGTTCGCCCGACGGGATCGGCGTTTCGGAGAAGGGGATCGTGTTCTCGGCGATCCGCGCGATCGTCCGGTCGGCGCGGATATAGATGATGTCGAGCGGGCTCGGCGTGTTCTTCATCCAGAAACTCGCCTCGCGCGGCCCGCTGCCGTCGGTCGGATAGGGCCAGAACAGCATGCCCCGATTCGGCTTGAGGTCGGTCCGGTACATCAGCCCGCGGGCCTGCTCCGCCTCCGTCTTGGCGCTCTCGACGGTGAACACATGCGCGCCGTTCGCGCTGTGGATCGTCACGGCCAGCGTCGCGGCAGCCTGACCCGGTGCAGCACCGGTGCCCGTGCCGGTCGCCGTGTCCGCGACGGTAGCGTCTGGGGCGGCGGCGTCGCCCGCCCGAGCGTCGCCGTTCGAACACGCGTAGAGGCCGAGCGCCAGAAGCGCGGCTAAGACGGTTTTACTCATTACATATATCCCCGGTTGCGGCGGGCCGATTACCACGCCGGCGCGGATCGCTCCACCGTGACGGCCAGCGGCCCCTTGCGACCGGTCACGATTCGGGCCTGCAACGGCTGATCGGGCTCGACCACGTCGATCCCCGCCCGCCGCAGCGTTTCCATATGGATGAACACGTCACTGTCGTCGCTTGCCCGTACCAGGAAGCCATAGCCCTTGAGCCGGTTGAACCACTTGACGACGACGGGTTCGAACGGGCCTGCGGCATCGATCAGCGCGACCGGATCGATCCGGTCGACCGGCGCCGCCGTGCCCGGTCGTACCGCCGTCTCCTCGACTGCGCCGCTCAGATCGATCGACAGGACCTCGCGCGCCTGGAACCCACGCCCGCGCTGCACCGCGACCACGTCGACCCGCGCGCCCTCTGGCAGGCTGCGCCGGCCATGCGGCTGGAGCACCGAGAAATGGATCAGGATATCGCCGATCGCCGTATCGTCAGCGACCGCGAAGCCGAAACCGCGCGTCACATCGAACCATTTGATGACCCCGCCGAACACGGACGGCTCCGCGATAGACTGTGCAGTCGCTTGTAAAGCGGGCTGATCGACGCCTTGATCGAGGTCCGGCACTGCGCGCGGTCCGGCAGCCGCTACCGCGTCCGGTACCGTGGCCGGCCTGTCCCCATCATATTGCGCTTCACTACGCATCGTTACGCACCCCTGCACCTTGCTAGCACGCTTCGTCGCAGCCGCAACAACCTGCAATGCGTCTTCAGTCAAAATCTGTCGTATCGATCGTCTCAGACGGGGACGCGGCAAGAATTTTGCGTGCCAGATCGAAACCGTGGCCGGCGCGCACCATCGCACTGAGCTGCTTTTGCCGCAGCGCACGATTCTCGGCCCCACCCCCGTCGCTATTCTCCGACCGGGCATACGGGCCCAGCCGCTTGCGCTTCGCATAGGCCAGCGCCGCATCGACGTCGCGCGCCGCGATTTCGGGGGCGAGCGCATCGGCATCGGCCTCGTCAATCCCCGCCTCGCGAAACGCCCCCGCGACACGCCGCGCACCCAGGCCGCGGCGCTGCATCGCTGCCGCCCGCGCCTCGGCAAAGCCGCGATCGTCGATATAGCCGAGATCCGCCAGTTTCTGTGCCAGCCCTTCGGGATCGGCGGGCGGCACAGCGGGGCCGGTTTCGGGCGCCTCGACCCAGCCGCGCTCGCGTACCTTGCGCCGCAGATAGTCGCTCAGGCGGCCGCGCGTGGTCGCGAATCGCTCGACATAGCGCAGCGCTAACCCCTCCAGTCCCGCGGCATCCAGCGGTTTTGGCGGGCGTTTCTCCTGTCTTTCTCGGCGGCGATCCTGGGTCACGCCATCATTGTGCCACACTGGGATAGGATTTTGAACGCCACGACCGTGCATGGCTGGCCTTTGCACGGTCTCAAGCGGCGAATGTCCCCGGACAGGCCGCGACGTGGAAGACAGGACGCACATGACGATCGACACCTTTCAGACGACGGCGACGAACGGGCTGATAAAGCCTGCGGTCGCACCGTCGGCCGATCCCATGCCGGCGCAGCGCACGGCGACCCCCACCGCGGACACGCTGCCGCGCCGCTTCGCCGACTTCGCGACACTTGGCGAGGCGCTCGACTATGCGGCGACGGGGCAGCGCGGCCTCAACTTCCATGACGCGCGCGGTACGCTCAGCCAGCCCTATCCCTATGCGACGCTGCGTCGTGACGCGCTGGCGATGGCCGACCGCCTGATCGCCGCCGGCGTCGCGCCTGCCGACCGCATCGCGCTAGTCGCCGAGACCGGCCCAGAATTCGCGGCGCTGTTCTTCGGTGTCGTCTATGCGGGCGCCTGGCCGGTGCCGCTGCCCCTGCCGACGTCGTTCGGCGGCCGCGACTCCTATATCGAACAGCTCCGCGTCCAGCTTTCGAGCTGCGATCCCAAGATGCTGATCTTCCCGCCCGAGCTCGCGCAGATGGCGAGCGAGGCGGCGCGTCTGGCGGGCACGCACGGGATCGACTGGTCCGAATTCGCGACCCGCGAAGCCCCCGCCGCCACGTTGCCCGAGGCGCGTCCCGACGACATCGCCTATCTGCAATATTCGAGCGGCTCGACGCGGTTCCCGCACGGCGTCGTCATCACGCACGAGGCGTTGCTGAACAATCTCGCTGCGCACAGCCACGGCATGGAAGTCTGCGACACCGATCGCTGCGTGTCATGGCTGCCCTGGTATCACGACATGGGGCTGGTCGGCTGCTTCCTGTCGCCGATCGCCAACCAAGTCTCGACCGATTACCTCAAGACCGAGGATTTCGCGCGCCGTCCGCTCGCCTGGCTCGATCTCATCAGCCGCAACACCGGCACCACGCTCAGCTATTCGCCGACCTTCGGCTATGACATCTGCGCGCGCCGCATGTCGTCGCAGACCAAAGCCAGCGACAGGTTCGACCTGTCGCGCTGGCGCGTCGCGGGCAATGGTGCCGACATGATCCGTCCCGACGTGATGCAGTCGTTCGTCGACGCCTTCGCCGATGCCGGGTTCCAGGCCTCCGCCTTCCTGCCCAGCTACGGCCTTGCCGAGGCGACGCTGGCGGTATCGCTGATGCCGCCGGGCGAGGGGATCCGCGTCGAGCTGGTCGAGGAAACTCAGTTGTCGGGCGGCGCGCGTGGTGAGGATCGTCCGCAGCGCTACCGGGCGATCGTCAATTGCGGCAAGCCGGTGCGCGACATGACGATCGAGATCCGCGAAGAGGACGGCACCCCCCTCCCCGAGCGCGCGATCGGCAAGGTCTGGTGCAAGGGCAAGTCGGTGATGGTCGGCTATTTCCGCGACGATGCCGCCACCGCGGCGTGCATGTCCGACGGCTGGCTCGATACCGGCGATATGGGCTATATGTCGGATGGCTATATCTACATCGTCGGCCGGGCGAAGGACATGATCATCGTCAACGGCAAGAATCACTGGCCGCAGGATATCGAATGGGCGGTCGAGCAGCTGCCCGGGTTCAAGGCGGGCGACATCGCCGCATTCGCGATCACGACCCCGGGGGGCGAGGAAACCCCCGCCGTCCTCGTCCAGTGCCGCAGCTCCGACGAGGGTGAACGCCTGCGCCTGCGCGACGAGATCCGCGAACGCGTCCGCTCGGTGACGGGCATGAATTGCGTGATCGAACTGATCCCTCCCCGCACGCTGCCGCGCACCTCGTCGGGCAAGCTCAGCCGCGCCAAGGCGCGCAACCTGTACCTGAGCGGCGACATCAAGCCCTATGACATCGCCGCCTGACGACGCCTGCCCCGCCGCACCGTCCCGCCAGTGCGGCGGGACAGTCGCGGCCCCTGCCCCCAACCCGGTTATTTTTCACAACGCGGGGGATGGGAACGTTGCGATAACCAACGTGCATTAAGCCCGGCGGTGTGAACAGCCAGTCGCCTTCCGGATCCGATACGCCCCCGCCGACCATGCCGGCGCGTACACGAATGTCGACGCATCACATGCCCATCGACATGCGCGCGCTGCTCGCGCTGTCGGAAGGGTGCGATCCCAGGGAATGGGGCCGGCTTCGCGCGGCGCAGCTCGACGCCGGCCGGCAACTCGCCTGGTTCGCCCTCGCCGCCAACCTGCTCGCGACAGCCGTCTGTGCCGCATTGCTCTATCCCCGGATGCCGTTCTGGCAGGTCGCGTCATGGTCGACGCTCCTGATCGCCGGCACCGTGTGGGTGACCGTCCGCCGCCGCCTCGCTCCCTCGCGCGCTGCCGGGCATGGCGGCAGGACGGATATCCGCGCAACCTTGTGGGAGGGGGGTAGCCTCGCTTTGGCCTGGTCGGTCATCCCGGTGTTCTTCTGCCCGCAGGTCCCGGTCGCGACCAGCATCGGGCTCGGGCTCACGCTGATGATCGTGATGACGGGGGCAGCCTTCGCGATGGCACCGCTGCCGCTCGCCACGCTCATGTTCATCGGCACGCTCGGTTTCGTATCGTTCGTCCAGCTCATGCTGATGCACGCGGGTGCGATCGCCGGGGGGGTGCTCGCCTTCACCCTGTTGCTGATGACAGCCTGCCTCAGCCGGACGCGCGCGCTGGTCACGATCCACAATGCGCAGGCGGTGCTCGACGAACGCGACGAGACGATCAGCGTGCTCCTGCTCGAGTTCGAGGAAAGCGCAGCCGAATGGCTGTGGGAGACCGACGCGACACGACGCGTCATCCGGCCCAGCGCCCGCTTCGCGCGGGCTTGCGGTCGCGCGCCGGCGGATATCGACGGCATGCCGATCCTCCAACTGCTGGCCGGACCATCCTGGGACAGCGGCACGTTCGCGGCCGGCCTGCGCGCGCTTGCCGAAAAGCTGCGCAACCGGGACAGCTTCGTCAACCTGAGACTGCCGATCCGCTTCACCGAACAGGAGCGCTGGTGGCAGCTGGCCGCCGCCCCGCGATACGACGACCGCGGAATATTCTGCGGTTTCCGCGGCGTCGGCGCCGATGTCACGGACCAGCGCGCCTCCGCGGACAAGATCAACCGCATGGCGCGGTTCGACACGTTGACCGGGCTGCCCAACCGCCGGCTGATCACCGAGACGCTGTCCGACGCGATGATCGCGGCGGAGGCCTGTGGCGGACGCTGCGCGTTCATGATGCTCGATCTCGACCGGTTCAAGGCGGTCAACGACACGCTCGGCCACCCGGTCGGCGACCGGCTGCTGTGCCAGGTCGCGGAACGGCTCGGCCATATGATGAGCGCGAACGAATCCTGCGGGCGGCTTGGCGGCGACGAGTTCGCGCTCGTCGTCCGCGACGCCAGCGATACGGGCGCGGTCGAGGAGCTCGCCGGACGCATCATCACCGCATTGTCGCGGCCCTACGACGTCGATCACTATACGCTGCATATCGGCGCCAGCATCGGGCTTGCCTTCGGGCCGCGCGACGGGCGCACGTCGGAGATGCTGATCCGGTCCGCCGATCTGGCGCTCTATCGCGCCAAGGATGCCGGTCGCGGTGTGTATCGCGTCTACGAACCCGCGCTTTACGTCCAGGCGGAGGAGCGGCGGGTGCTTGAGATCGCGCTGCGCGGCGCACTCGATCGGGGTGAGATGTCCCTCGCCTATCAGCCGATCATCGACACGCAGGGCGGCATGCTGCGCGGCTTCGAGGCGCTGCTGCGCTGGGAAAGCCCGGAGTTCGGCATGGTCCCGCCGTCCCGCTTCATCCCGCTCGCCGAAGACGCACGGATCATCGCGCAGATCGGCGCCTGGGTCCTGCGCACCGCCTGCGCCGAAGCCGCGAGCTGGCCGGAGGGTCTGCGCATCGCCGTCAACGTGTCGCCGGTCCAGCTGCAGAATGACGGTTTCGTCACGACCGTCGCGACCGTGCTTGCCGACAGCGGGCTGTCGGCCGACCGGCTCGAGCTCGAGGTTACCGAGGGTGTCTTCCTGCGCGAGGATCGTGGAGCGACGACGACCCTCGCGCGTATCCTCGACCTTGGCGTACGCCTGAGCATCGACGATTTCGGCATTGGCCACTCGTCGCTGGGCTATCTCAGCCGCACTCGTTTTTCCTCGATCAAGATCGACGGCAGCTTCGTCCGCGCCGCAGCACGCGGCGGCCGCGAGGCGCTGGCGATCATCCGCGCGGTGGTCGCGCTGGCGCAAAGCCTCGACATTGCGACCACCGCGGAAGGGGTGGAGACGCAGGACGAGCGTCAGCTCGTCGCGGCACTCGGCTGTACGCACGCGCAAGGCGATCTGTTCGGCCGCGCGCTCCCCGTCACCGAAACCCGCACGCTGGCGGAGCGCGACTGGACTGATTCGGCCGCGGCCTGACGTCGCAATGACGCGTCAGCCGAGCATCCCGGCATAGCTTTGCAGCGGCGGCGGCAGGATCAGCCGGGCCAGGCCACCCCCGACAACGACGACCATCGCGCACAGGCTGATCTGCATCGACATGCGCCGGTCGTGCACCCGATCAGCGCCAGAAGGCTTTCCGGTCGAGCAGCGCCGAGTGCGCCGCGGCAGCGCGGTCGAGCCGCTTGGCGTGTTTGCGATCGTCGACCAGCGCCGCTTCAGTGTCCTCAATCCCCAGCCGGGCGAGGATCGCGGGCACCGTTGCCGCGTCGTTCAGCGTGCCGAGCCGGTCCTGCAGCGTTTCGAGCGTCGAGACGAACTTGGCCTGCCGCTTTTGCTGCACCGCATCGGCGAACAGGTCCGCGAAGAATTCCGTCGCATAGCGCAGCGTCTTGGCGTGCTTGCGGATCGCATGGCGTTCGTCGTCCGTCAGCAGCGCGAGCGATGGCGCGTCGATCTTGAGCGCCTTGCGTCGCTTGCGGAGCGCCGCCGCTGCAAATTCGCGGGCGGGCGCCTCGCGCACTGCCCGCGTCGCGTCCCCCGTCGACCAGTCGCCAACCGCGAGCCACTGCGTCAGATCGAGCATTACCGTCCGCACGCGCGACGACTCCAGCGCCACATCGACCTCCCCATAAGCCACAGCGCGCGCCGCCTCGATCCGGTCAAAGACGTCGCCCGCGCCCAGCTTCGCCGCCGCCGTGTCCGCCAATACGTCGAGATCGCGCGCCTGCCCCAGCGTCTGGGCCAGCCAGCGCAGCTCGGACCGGAAATGCGCCGTCTGCTCGCGTCCCAGCACGCGCTTGAACAGCCCGAGTGCGGCGCGTGTCCGCCGCAATGCAACTCGCGCCTGGTGCAGCGCCTCCGGCGCGCGCGTCTCGAGCAGGATCGTCTCGTTCAGCCGGTAGTGCCGCAGGCAGGCGCCAATAACTGTCCGGAGCGCCTCGATCGTCGTCGCGTCGCCATCGAGCGACACCGGCTCGGCCTTGAAGGCGCGACGCACTGGCCCGGTCAGGCCGTAACCGCGCTCGGACTTCGTCACGACGCCCAGCCGCAGCGGCACCATATCCGCGATCCGGCGGGCCAGCGTGAACAGCGCGATCGGGTCGCCGCGCTTGAGTTCGATCTCGACTTCGCAGACCGGCGACTGCCGCTCGCCAACCCGGACCATCCCTCGGTCCAGCACGAGTTCGATCTCCGCCCCGTTCTCGCTGATCTCCCAGCTGCGTCGTTCCACCGACACGGTGAAGGCCGGCGCGAGCCGTTCGGTGGTCCCGTCGAGCAGCGCGAAGACCGGCGTGGTGTCGTCGAGACGCGGACGATCGTCCGTGACCGGCCGTTCCCATTCGGGGCGCGAGAACAACCCCGCGCCCTTTGCCGGGTCGATCTTGATCGTCTGGATCCGCGTATCGCCCGCGCGCCGGATCCGCAGCGACGCGCCGTGCTCCCGTAGCGTTTGCTCGGGCGTGTCGAAATAGATCGCCTCGAGCATCGTGGTACGGGTCGAGTCATCCGACGGCAGTTCGCGCGCGACCCGGTCCGCGGCGTCCGCCGTCAGGACGAGCTTCAATTCGACTTCCTGCATCATCCGCGTATCCGATCTGCGTCCCCCTCGACATAACGCATATCGGCGACCGAAGGGCCAACCGGATGTGCCCGCTGCGGCTAGCTTGTCAGCTCGTCGCGGCGGCCACGGCCGTCATGGACGGTGCGGATGATGCTGCTGACGCTGACCGGGGGCGTCGGGATGTGCAGCGCCTGCGTCGGCGTGCCGATCACCGCCGCGCGGGCACGCAGGCTGGATTTCAGGAACAGCGTCTCCGATGCGAGGAAACGCCGCGGCGTCGTGCCGAGGAACGTCGTTGCGTCGCGCAGGAAATGCGACGCATCGAAATAGCTGCTGTCGATCGCCGAATAATCGACATGGCCATCGGGCCGGATCAGCCGGATGAACGACCGCAGGAAGCGCGCGCGCCGCAGCAGCATCTTGGGCAGCATGCCGAAATGGCGGGTGGCGAGCCGCCTGAGCGCGTGCGTCTCGATCCCCAGCCGGTCGGCGACATCCTGCATCTCGATCACCCCGTCGGTCACCGTCAGCGCGGCGAACGCACGGATCAGTTCCTCCTGCGGGTGCCGGCGCTGGAACAGCGGCTCCAGCACGTCGTCGAGGAACGGCTTGATCATCGCATCGTCGGACAGCGCGTCGAGCCCCGTCGTCAGCCGGCGCGACACCTCCGGACCGAGCAGCGTCTCGAGCGGCACGATGCGGTTGCGGAAATCGCCCGCCAGCCGCGACGTCATCCGCGACCAGCCGATCGCGCTGATTCCGATCCCGACCGCGACGCCGCCATGCGTGACGGTGCGAAACGCGCGGCTGGTCGGGCCGTAGAGACTGGCGCGCTCGAGCGGCCCGAACCGGTGATTGCCGATCGCCACGGTGATCGGCCCCGCATCCGCGATGATAGAAATCATAACCGGTGCAGGTAGATACCAGTTGACGAGCGGGTTGCGATCACTGGCCGAATAGATCGCATATCCGGTCAGGCATTCGGCAAGGCTTGCCTGGGGCAAGTCATACCGCATCCGCATTCCCGGTGGCATCGCAAATTTTTCCGGCGATACACCCGGAGAGTGTGTTCCACCAAAAACTTGATCTACATTCATACAATCTACTCGTTTCTGTACGGAAGTATCCGCGCGCTTGCGGCCTATGGCTATACTGCTTTGCAGCGAAACGCTAGTTGTCCTATAATCTGGCTTAGTATTGATTGGCTTCAATACTTTGCCCGTTCTTCGCCGGGTCTCGACATTGAAGACCGGCTATCGCCGCCGCCGTCCCGATGATGGACGTCGCGCCCACGCCGCCTCGCACGGCACAGCAGGGATGCGGGATTGTTGGGGTTGACACTGGTATCGGCATCGCTTCTCGGTGCCGCCGAACCCATCAGGAAAGAACAGCGATGACAGTGATCGTAACCGGCGCCGCCGGCTTCATCGGCATGCATGTCGCGGACGCGTTGCTGGCACGTGGCGAAACGGTGTTCGGCATCGACGAGTGCAACGCCTATTACGACCCCGCGCTCAAGGCGGCGCGGCTCGCCTATCTGCGCGACCGGCACGGCGCGGCCTTCACCTTCGCCAAGCTCGATTTCGCGGACACGCCTGCACTCGACGCGGCGGTGGCAGGCCTCGACATCGACCGGATCGTCCATCTCGGCGCGCAGGCCGGCGTACGCTATTCGATCGAGAATCCGATGGCCTATGCCCGGGCCAATCTGGTCGGGCATCTTAACATCCTCGAACTCGCGCGCGCGCGGCAGGTCCGGCACCTGGTCTACGCCTCGTCCTCGTCGGTCTATGGCGGCAATGACAGCGTGCCCTTCCGCGTCGAGGATCGCACCGACCGCCCGCTGTCGCTCTATGCCGCGACGAAGAAGTCGAACGAACTGATGAGCGAAAGCTACGCGCATCTCTATCGCCTTCCGCAGACCGGGCTGCGCTTTTTTACCGTCTACGGCCCCTGGGGGCGTCCCGACATGATGATGTGGATCTTTACCAAGGCGATCCTCGCCGGCGAGCCCATTCCGGTGTTCAACGCGGGGCGGATGGAGCGCGACTTCACCTATATCGACGACATCGTCGCCGGCATCGTCGCCGCGCTCGATGCGCCGCCCGCGGATGACGGCCAGGCAAAGCCCGGCGGCAGCATGGGGCCGCACCGCGTCTACAATATCGGCAACAGCCGCGCCGAACAGCTCGGCGAGGTCATCGACGTGCTCGAGCAGGCGATCGGTCGCAAGGCGATCCGCCAGGACCTGCCGATGCAGGCGGGCGATGTCGTGCGCACCTGCGCCGATGTCAGCGCGATCGGCAACGATCTCGGCTTCGCCCCCACCACCAGCATCACCGAGGGCGTGCCACGCTTCATCCGATGGTATCGCGACTATCACGGCGTCTAGGCGTTAGGATTGCCAAGACCGAACCCCGAGCCCACCCTTACGATGCACGGAGCAGCCCGATGACCGACGCCCCGATCTATACCCCCCCGGCAATCTGGACCTGGAACCGCGACAATGGCGGCCGGTTCGCCGCGATCAATCGCCCGGTTGCCGGATCGACGCATGACAAGGAGCTGCCGGTCGGGCGGCACCCGCTGCAGCTCTATTCGCTCGGCACGCCGAACGGGGTGAAGGTCACGATCATGCTCGAGGAACTGCTCGCGCTCGGCCATGCCGGCGCCGAATATGACGCCTGGCTGATCCGGATCAACGAAGGCGACCAGTTCGGCAGCGGTTTTGTCGAGATCAATCCCAATTCCAAGATTCCGGCGCTCATGGACCGCAGCGGCACGACGCCGCTGCCGATCTTCGAATCCGGCGCGATCCTGATGCATCTCGCAGAGAAGTTCGGCGCGTTCCTGCCGACCGAACCCGCGGCGCGCGCGACCTGCCTGTCCTGGCTGTTCTGGCAGGTCGGCAGCGGCCCGTTCGTCGGCGGCGGCTTCGGCCATTTCTACGCCTATGCGCCGGTCAAGATCGAGTACGCGATCGACCGGTTCGCGATGGAGGCCAAGCGCCAGCTCGACGTGCTCGACCGGCGTCTCGCCGACAGCGCGTATCTGGCCGGCGCCTCCTATACGATCGCCGACATGGCCGCGTGGCCCTGGTACGGGGCACTGGTCCAGGGCCAGCTTTACGACGCCGGTGAGTTCCTCCAGGTCCAGGACTATCCGAACGTGAAGCGCTGGGCGGATGCGATCGGCGCACGCCCCGCGGTCCAGCGTGGCCGCATGGTCAACCGCGTCATGGGCGATCCCGCGAGCCAACTCCACGAACGCCATGACGCCACGGATTTTGCGACCCGCACACAGGACTAGGTGTTTAGTCCCGGCATCTGGTGGATCGGATCGACGATGAACCTGTCAGGCTCT